>CAYHFE010000091.1:0-17678 GCA_964355375.1 uncultured Verrucomicrobiota bacterium | reverse complement strand
ACGTGGGCTGCCCGATGAAATGAAGGGCGGAATTCGACCGCTTCGGACACCGGATGGACCCCTTTTGCCGTGAGGCGTTGCACGCGCATCGAGGCGAGGTTTCCCAACGGCTGGATTGTCCGATTGCGGGCACTCTTGCGCAAACACCTGGCCGAATGGAATGAACGCTATGGGTGGGAATCAGAAGCAACCCCGATGGGGTTGGACCGTGGGGCGGGTCGGCATTCCCTGGGTAGGCGCGACGCGCCAACCCTGGGCTTTGGGGAGGAATCCCGTTGGGATTCCGGACCGCATGCATACCGGCACAATTCTCATGCCTCGGTCACGCTCGGAAAATGTCCAAACTTCAGAGCTCAGCGATGAATGGCGGGGCTATTGTCAACCGTCCCTGCGGGACATTGGCCCGTACCCCGCCGGTTCTCCGAGGCTGTGGGCCTGGCCAAGGGCTGGCTGTGTTCCGCGGACAACAAAGAAGCCCGCATTCCATCCGCATCATGAGCGCCACCCCACTCGAAATTGCTCGAGCCCGCATCGCCGACTGCCTCCAGCTCGATGAACAAAGGCGACTCGTCCAGCGCCGGGACTAAGACATAAAACTCATAGCGCAACAGTTTGCACAACGCCTCTTTTTCACGGAATCCCCGGCTGATTGTTTGTAAAGCATGAATTCATTGGAGTCTCCGGAAGGTCCGTTTCGGCTTTGGAACCCCGGCGATCGAGCTCCATCAAAAAGCCCAATAAACGTGGGTGATTCCTGATCTAAGCGCCATTCGGGACTGACCTCTGCTATGACTTCTTTGCTTGATGACTACTTCCCGGACAACCGGAGCGGCTCGCCCAGTTGCGGCGGATAAAAATAACCCATGGTTTGCATCGCCACATCGTTTCGGTACAGGCGATCCTGCATAAGGCAAGTCCGCCGGGTGGTGGACGGGACGGTCGTGGTATAAATCCGGATCTCGCCGTCATAGGTGGTGATGATTTCCTCCCGCCAGTCGCCCAGGCAATCGGCGATGGCCACAATGCTGCCGCGAAACTCACCGACCTTTTCCGCCGGGTAACGGACGATGCGCCCGCCGCTGTTGCCGCCAAAGGCGATCATCTTGGTCGGCCCATCCAGCCAGTAGATGGCTTTGGGCGAAAGCTCGCCCAGATTTTCGTGATTGATCAACTTGCCGCTGGCAGCGTACAGCCAGTAGTTGCTGCCACCCTTGGCCTCCCCGGCGTAAGACTCCATGCCCGGCTCTTCCGGGATGATGTCGCCCACCATCCCCTGGCCGTGGACATGCACGGTGATTTCCGGCGCGCCCCAGATTTGCTGGCCCGTCTTCGCCTCCACCAGACAGACCGTGTTGCTCTTGCGACCCGGCTCGATGCCGTAAAAGATTTCCAGCCCCGGCCGTGTCGGATCAAAGTCCCCCACATAACAAATGTCCGGGTGCCCCTTGCCGGTATTCCAGAGCGGCTTGCCGTCGTCATCCAGCACCGCCGAGCCTAGAACCACCTCATCGCGGCCATCGCCGTCCACATCCGCCGCATGCATCCCGTGCATGCCCTGGCCGCGATATTTTTCGTATGCGCCGGAAGCTTCCCAATACCACTTCTGGTTCAATTCCGAGTCCAGCGCCTGCACCTTGATGATTTTGTAGGTGCCACGCTCGACAATCAGGCTGGGATTTTTGCCGTCGAGGTAGGCGAGGCCGAGCAGGTTGCGCGAGTAATAATTGTAGTCATCAAAACCTTCGCGACTCGGCCACGGCACTTTTTTCACCACCCGGCCGGTGAGGCCGTCCAGCTTCACCAGGTATTCCGGGCCGGATTTGACATGGCCCGCCGGCTCGCGCGGGTCGCCCTCGCCCGCCTTGCAATAGACCTCGGCCTTGCCATCACCATCCACGTCATAGACCACAATCGGCGAATACCAGATGCCCTCCTCGATCGCCCAGCCCATGTCGTACCACCACATCAGCCGGCCATCATGGTTGTAGGCCTCCAGCTTGTAAGTGTCCTCGCTCTTTTTCCAATAGCCCGGCTGCTGGTAAGGGTCGGTGTTAAAAGCCGGCTGCTTCACCAGGTAATCCAGCCGGCCATCGCCGTCGAGGTCCGCCAAGCCCACTTTCTGCGCCCGGTAATTGCCGCGCAGTTTAAAGCCAAAGTAACCACCGGCGTTTTTGTCCGCCTCGACCTTGACCAGTTGGGCCGCCGGTTTGTCCACGCCGGATTTTTTGACCGTGTAGATCCAGGCTTTATCGCCGGCGGTCTTGTCCACGTAATTGCAGGAGTCCTTGACGACCGCGAGTTGTTCCATTGTTCCACCGCCACCAGCCGCCGGTGCGCGCAGCACCGCGAAGGCGGCATCCGGCGCGTCAGTGGCCAGCAAGCGCCAGCCCAGATAGACCTCGCCTTGGCCATTGGGCAGGGCGACCAGGCCGCGATCGAGCTGCTCGGCGGCAAAAAGTTGGGACAGGCAAAACAGGCCGGTGACGGCGAACAAACGGGCAGGCGCTTTCATGCCGAGGGTATATCAAACCGGGAAAACGCGGGAAAGGATTAAAACGGTCAACGCCGCCAAAGCGCCGGGGCCGCCGGGTGTATTCCTTGTAAAGAAGTCAGTCCCGACTATTGACACTTATCGGGTGAAAAGGCGCCCTTGGTTCAGGAACAACAGCCCCAAGGTTCCTTCCCGTTTCTCCTCGCTCAAACAGTCGGCCGTGGCCCGGGCACCCGCAACCAGGCAGTAAACCATGGTCATAACCGCCACTCGGTTAAAGAGCATCTTCCCTCTGCTGCCCGAAGGCACTGAATCGCTCTGCCACAACATTGAAAACAGGACGCTCATTCCGACTGCCGCCACGCCGAGGCGGCTGTGATAGGTTGCCGCTCGGCGCGAGGCCACGCGGAGTTCGCGAGTCAGAACGGGGAGAAACGTCATGCCGGCGTAAGGGTAGCGAAGGCTTGTCCTCCCTCAAAGGCGGCTTTCCAAAACTCTCCGCACAGTCCGTGCCGCTTGGCTGACGAGGGGATGCTCATCGTGGTCAGGTGGCGCGCAGGGGTTGCGCCGGCGGGGCGGGCGGCTCCGGGTCGGACGCCCACCAGCGTCCGCGAATTTTGGCGTCAAATCGCTGGGTCACCACCGTTCTGAACTCGTTGCGCAATCGAGCTCTTGCCCACGTGAAAAAGAAAAGATCGTTGAGCATGCCGATGACCAGCCAGGCACCCATCGCCAGATCTCCTGGGTCGCCCGCTTGTCCGCGGTCGAAATTGATGAAGACACTCGCCGTGACGAATGCGCAAAACACCAGAGAGGGCAGGCCAAGGACTCGCGCCAGGGCGCCGCTGGCCGCCCAGTTGGCTTTGCGCGCGGTCAAACCCAGCCACATTCCCACCCACGCCAGGGTGTAGATATCGGCCAGAAAAGTGGAGATTCCGACCAGACAGACCACGACCCAACCGTTGGAGGTGTCGAGGAAGCGATTGCGCATGCCGGCGAGAAACATGACGAAGTCGGCCAGCAGAATGATGGCGATGGGTCCGGCGAACTGCCGCTTCAAGGCCAGCATTTGCCCGCGCAGGATGGCCTCGACGGAATGCGGTGTGGAGAGGAGCAGCTCGAGGGTGCCGCTCCGCCGATCCTCCGCGAGAGGCCGGCACGCCTCGCCCGCGACCCAGAACTTCAGGGCGGTATGAAGGAGGAGGGCCGTCGGAATATAGACCGCCGGGTCGAGCATGTCCGTGCCGTATTTGAAATAGAGCCAAAGCCATCCGCATCCCGCCAACGCGACGAAGGCATAGACGAAGGCCGGTTTCAGCCGGTTGCGGCCGGCCAGCCAGAAGGAAGGATTGATCTGGAGCAGGCGCGTCCGAAACGCGGTCCGGACGCCGGCATCGCCATATTTCCAGCGCTCCCATCGTTCCCACCAGCGCAGGCCTTTCTTCCCGGCCGCCTTGTCTTGCCAGGCGTAGCGAACCAAGACACTGGCCAGGACGAGAAAGGTCCACGATAAGACATGGGTGATGGCGACGGAAACCCAAAACTGCTGGGGCGCGGTGGCGAAGCTCGAGTCGAACGCCATGGCGAAGGCGTATCCGGAACTCGGCAGCGCGTAGGCGGGATTGAGGGCCGGCGCGTTGGACCGGATGGCTTGAGTCAACCCGAGCAGCGGCGGGATCGCGGAGAGGACGAAGAGGACGATGAATGTTCCCACCATGGCCTTGCGTTCCTGGCGGCTGATGGCCGAGAGGAAGATCCCGACCGCGAGCGAGAAGAACAGGGTGTTGCACAAAACCAGGACCATTCTCCAGAACTCGCCGGGGGTCAGTCCGCCGAACAGGATCGGGATGGCGAGGACAGGAAAAACCGCCAAAAGCCGGTAAACGGAATTCACCGATGTGGCGACGAGTTTCCCCAGGACAACGTCGAATCCCTTTAGATCGGTCAGAAAGAGCAGACCGAGGGTGCCTTCCCGCTTTTCTTCGCTCAGACAGTCCGAGGTCACGAACATGCCGGCCAGGAGGCAGTACAGGTACATGATCACGGACAAGGAGTTGAAGAGAGTTTTCGGAAGCTCGGCCCTCGGACTGTCGCCGACCGCGATCCAGATCCAGAGGTAGGCTCCCATGGCCACGAGGCCGGCGAAGAAACGAGTCCAGGAGGTGTTCCGCCGACGCGACGCGACCCGCAACTCACGTTCCACCACAGGAAGAAAAATCATGGCGACGCAAGTTCGGGCATCAGGAAATTGCGGGGATTCTGAGCTTCGGCCTGCGGCTCACGATGGATTTCCAGCGCGGCCCATCCGCGGGCCCGCCGCGGGGGGCATACAGGAATCCGGGAACTTCGGACGGGCGAGGGATGGGCCGTGCGAAAACGCGAGGAGTCAATGGATCGCCGCCCCAAGAAAGGCGCGGGGTGGACGGCATTGGCCGCCCTTTCGCGGGCCGCATGGGGCGTTTCACCTTTCACCTTGTGCATCGTTGCTTCACGGTTCCGATGGCGAGCCCCAGGTCCGTCGGCTATTGAGTTTCGCCTCGCGTCACCCGCAGGAATACTTCCTCCAGCCCGAGTTCATCTTCCCACAGCCCCGTCAGTTTGACGCCGCCTCGGACGAGGGTCTCGGCGAGAAATCCGGGATCGGTGTCATGATCCTTGAGCGTGACTTTGACTTGGCCATCCAGGGCGATCGCCTCGGACACTTCGGGGCGGGTCTTCAACAATTCCAGCGCCTTGGCGGTCTCCTCTTTGACCGTCACCCAGTAGATCTGACCGGTCGCCATCTGATCGCGGACTCCCTGCACCGGACCGCTGTAGATCAATTTGCCTTTCTCGATGATGGCCACCCGATTGCAGAGTGTTTGCAGTTCGCTGAGGATGTGGGATGAGATGATGATCGTTTTGCCCAGGCGTTGGAGCTCCTGCAGGATGGCCATCATTTCGATGCGCGCCCGGGGATCCAAGCCGCTGGCCGGTTCGTCCAAGAGCAGCAACTGCGGGTCATGAATCAAGACTCGAGCCAGTCCCAGCCGCTGCTGCATGCCCCGGCTCAAGGCGCCAATGAGGGCGCCCTGCTTTTCGGTGAGGCCAACCAACTCGAGCACGTCGGTCACGGTCTTTTCCCGCTTGGCCGACGGGATCTTGTAGCACGCTCCGAAAAAATCCAGGTACTCCGTCACTTCCATGTCTTTGTAAACGCCAAAGAAATCCGGCATGTAACCGATGACGTGCCGCACGGCGTCGGCGTCCTTGACGACGTCGTGCCCGAGAACTTCGGCCCGCCCGCCGGAGGGCGCGAGAAAGGTCGCCAGGATGCGCAAGGTCGTCGTTTTGCCGGCGCCGTTGGAGCCGATGAAACCGAACAAGTCCCCTTTGTTCACCGACAAGTTGAGCGCGTCGAGCGCCGTCATCGATCCATAAACGCGGGTCAGGTCAAAGGTCTGGACGGCGAGGGTGGAATGGGCAGGTTCGTTCGGCATAAGGATAATTCAAAGGGCGTCGCGCGCGCAGTTGGGCGGAGGGGCATCCGTCGTCATGGCGTCTGCTCCAGACCCGCCGGCACGGCGAGGCGCAGCAAGGTGTTGCGCTGGCTCCGCGGCGGCTGAAAGCGATTGATCGGATTCGTCAGCGAAAAGTCCGCCACCCAGGCGAGCAGGATCGCGTCTCCCCGCTCGACCAGGGGCGTCAGGTCCATTCCGGCCGGCGACACGAATCCGCGTTGGCCTCCTGGTTGAGCCGGGGAAAGGTAGGCCGGGAACGACGCGACCATGGCATTGAGCGACGGATTCTCGAGCCAGCCCAGCGTGTTATCCCCGAGGGCTGTTCGGCGATGATCCACGACCGACTGGAACCCGGCTCCATGCTGTTGGATGAAAGTCTGGAGGGCCACACCTTGGCTTGGTACCAGGGTCAAGCTCTTCTTCTCGTGCGCCGCGAAACCGCGGAGTTCAAAAACGGTTCCTTTGATGACCAGACGCGCCTCGGTCAACGGGCGGTCCAGGAGATTCTCGACCGTGACCTGCCAATCGGCTCCCCGGTTGGTCACGGTGGCGGTGATGGGAATCGCCCCCGGTTGAACCCAGTCGTTGACATAAAGAAGACTCGTCCAAACCGGAACAAAGACCTCGGCGCGGAAACCATTGCCCTCTTGATCGACGTTGGCTTTGCTGCCTTCCCGTCCTCCTCCATAAAAGTCTATGACCTCACCCCGGATGGTCGCGTGGGTCCGTTCGGCGGCATCGGGGGAAGACGCGCCGAGGGCGAGCTGGAACTTGGCATTGGCGGACGAATAGATGGAAGCGAAGGTGCGTCCGCGGAGATCGGCGCGCGCGGCCGACCGCGGCATGATATCGACCACGTGGAGCTCATTCCATTCGGTTTCGCCGGCGCGCAGCTTGTAACCGATGAAATAGATCAAGAGCGAGAACAGGACGACGTAGGTGGGAAAGGTGATCCAGGTTAACATTTGCCGACCAATTTTCTTGAGCCAATATTGGTCGAAGGGACCGATCACAACCAGATAAACCACGAGCAGCAGCAGCAGCCATTTGACCGGGAGCTTGCGGACTTGTCGGCTGTCGATCAGCGCGCCGAAGACGCCATCGATGCTCGATCCGCCGTAGGTATTCGGATCGGGGGCGGAATACCAGTCGGACGGCACTCCGACGACTTTCGACCAGAACCAAGGGCGATTTTTCCACGAACGAAACGGTTCGCGTTCCGCGCTAAACAGAAGCAAGGTCAATTGCCCGCGGCCGCGCTCGGCCGAGACGATGAGGGGTTTGCCCTGGGCCGCGAGCATCACCTCGCCGCCGCGCAGGACGCCGGTCGCCACCGGTAATTGCGCCTGCGCGAACGCGGGGTCGGCCGCGAGGTTGGCGTAAACATTGCCACCGAAAAGTCCGGCCCGCCGGCGCGAGGCGCTGGCGGCCGTTTGCAGGCGTCCGCCGGACGGTTCCTCCTTCCGCAACCATTGCTGAAAATCATCGTCGAGCTTGACGCTGGCCATGTCGGTCAGGACGCACGGGAGCAACTCTTGCAGCCACGGCGTCGAGTTGACATCCACCAATTGTTCGACGCTGACGATCAGATGGCCTCCGCCCCGCACCCAGGCGAGCAGGGCGGTGACCTGGTTGACCGTCAGAGCCAACGCGCGCTCGGTGTTCAGATAGAGCGCATCGAGTCCTTCCAGCGCGATCGGATTGTCAGGAAACTGCTCCACCGGCATTCGCGCCACCCGCGGTTTCAGCTCCGGCCGGTTTGGCCGGCCGTCCGGGAGGACGGGCAGGCCCGCGAAGGTCCGGGGCAGAGCTCCGATCAGAATGCCTTCCCAGGCGAGTGGATTGGGCTGAAGATTGAGACGCTCGGACTGGACCCGGCCCCGCTCATCGAGCAACCGCACGTTCCATTGAAAGAAACGGCCTCCGGAAGCAAAGATCGGGATGACAAAGCGCTTCCGGGTGTTGGTCGGCAACTCGAGCGTAACCCGGCGAACTTGATCCGACCGCGAGTTACCCGAGAAAATCTCCACCGTCCCGTTGAAGGTCGGTCCGTCATTCAGGATTTCGCAGGCCAAGGGAAACCAGCCGGCCTCGCGCACCGTGTTGTCATAACCGAAGAAGACGTCGAACTGGAGGGCCGCGCGACTGCTCCCGCTCAGTCCAGCCCAAAGCCACAGGAGGGCGCACCACGCCAGCGCTCGCGAGATCCAATGACGCGACGCCGATCGGAGTGCGATGGTTCGCTCGGGGCTGGGGTCAATGGCCGTCATAGAAATGTAAATGGAGCGTTTCAGCGTCTTTGTCACTGTTAATCCGAGTCTGCCGGCCAGAGGAGTCGAGTGGTGCTCGGTGCTCACGAACCGGCGAGAATGCTGGCGAAGACCGCTGGATCGACATTGCCGCCGCTGATGACGCAGCAGACGGAGCGATCGCGAAAGAAGGCTGGCTCCGCCAACACCGCGCCCAGGCTCAAGGCGCCGGTCGGTTCCGCCTTCAAATTGGCCAGCGAGAAAAGCAGCCGCACGCCTTCGCGAATCTTCTCTTCCGGAACTTCGACGATGCGGTGGAGTCCTTTCTGCAGCACCGCCCAGTTGTGTGCCCCGATGCTCACGGTGCGCGCGCCGTCGGCGATGGTTTGGGGTTCGCTTTCGTTGGCCACGATCCGGCCCGCCTGGAGCGAACGGGCCGCGTCGTTGGCGATCAAGGGTTCGGCCCCGATGATGGGGGTGTCGAGTCCGGCTCTTCGAATTCCCAAGATGATTCCGGAGGCCAACCCGCCGCCCCCGACGGGGGCCACAATGAAGTCGAAGGGCTTGGGCAGAGCGGCCAGTTCGCTGCCCAAAGTGGCGTTGCCTTCGATGACGAGCGGGTCGTCATAGGGACTCGCGATGTAGGCATCGGGATATTGCCGGGCCAACTCCTCGAGCCGGGCTTTCCGGCTTTGGACGCGGACGTCGATGAGATCGACGGTGCCGCCATATTCGCGGACGGCGTCCACTTTGACTTGGGCCGAGGTGCTCGGCATGACGACGAGGGCGGACTTGCCGAGTTGCTGGCAGGCAAAGGCCAGGGCCTGGCCGAAGTTGCCCGAGGACGCGGTAATGAGATGGGTCTGCAGAACTCGAGCGGCCACGTGGTAGGCGGCGCGGAATTTGAAACTACCAGTGCATTGAAACGTCTCGGTCGCAAGGGTGAGTCGCACGCCCAGGCGGCGGGAGAGGCGTGGCGAATCGATGAACGTGGTGGCGCGAATGAGTGGCCGATTGGGGAGGGAGGCCGATGGCATATCGGGCATGTTGAGACAATCGATTGTTGGTGTCGGCGCGGTTTGGCGCCGTTTCGACCGCGATTTTGGCCGGGGCCGCGGATGAACGCAATCTCGGAAAGAACAGGAGATTCTGGCCAAGAGGGAACAGCGCAGGGAACAGAATCCTTCCCCAGGTGGGGCGAGACTCCGTCGAGCCCTGAAATCGTTGCCGGAAGAAAGGTCACGGCTCGACGGAATCTCGCCCCGCCGAAGTGGAGAGACGCGGCGCACAATGATCTTGCCCGGCCATGGGTCAGTCCATACCGTCCGGCCATGCTCTTGAAACTCCTCAGTGCCACGGGCATGCTGGTCCTGATTGGGATCGCGTGGTGCTTGTCATCCAACCGCCGGGCCTTTCCGTGGCGAGTGGTGGGATGGGGACTGGCGTTGCAGTTCGGCTTTGCCCTCGTCATCCTGGAAACCCAATTCGGAGCCGGGATCTTCCTCTTTGCCCAGAAGGCGGTCAGTCGGTTGAATGAGTTTGCGATTCAAGGAGCGGAGATGGTTTTCGGTCCATTGGCGAAATCCGCGTTGCTCGCGGAGAAGTGGGGCCCGAACAACGCCCTCATTCTCGCGATCACGATCAGCGCGACGATTATCGTCATCTCGGCGTTGTCGTCGCTCTTCTATCATTGGGGCATTCTGCAGCGGGTGGTGCGGGTGATGGCCATCGTCATGCAGAAAGCCATGCGCACCAGCGGCAGCGAGACCCTGGCGGCGGCGGCCAACATCTTCATGGGTCAGACCGAGGCGCCTCTCGTGATCAAACCCTATTTGCAGAGCATGACCCGCAGCGAATTGCTGGCGATGATGACGGGGGGCATGGCGACGATCGCCGGCGGCGTTTTTGCCGTGTATGTGTCGTTGGGCGCGGATGCCGGGCATCTTTTGACCGCGTCGGTCATGAGCGCGCCGGCGGCGCTGATGATGGCGAAAGTCATGCTGCCGGAGACGGAGAAGAGCGAGACGGCGCATGACGCCCCGCTCAAGATCGAGCGGTCGGCCGCGAATGGCATCGACGCCCTGTGCCGCGGAGCCTCGGATGGGTTGACTCTGGCCTTGAATGTCCTGGCCATGTTGATTGCGTTTGTGGCGGTGGTGGCTTTGGCCAACTACGTTCTCGGCCTGGTGCTCCGTCCGCTGGGTCTGCACATGACGTTCCAGCAGTTATTCGGTTGGTGCAACGCGCCCTTCGCTTGGTTGATGGGAGTGCCGGCCAAGGATTGTGCCTTGGTCGGGCAGATTCTGGGGGAACGGATTGTCCTGAACGAGTTCTTCGGTTATCTCACCCTCACTGAAAAGTACAGAGCACTGGCCTTGGACCAGCGGAGCTTCGTTCTCACGACCTACGCGCTCTGCGGTTTTGCGAATTTTGGGAGCATTGCCATCCAGATTGGCGGCATCGGAGCGTTGGCTCCGGGGCGACGGTCGGATCTCGCGCAACTCGGTCTTCGGGCCATGATCGGCGGTCTGCTCGCCTCCTACCTGACCGCGACCGTCGTGGGCATCATCCTCTGAGAATTCACTTTTCCTCTGGCGATTATCTGCTTTATTAACCCGGTCTGCGAAGTCATGAACAAGAGTGTAAAACTCGTCCTCTATGTCGTGCTCATCGCCGGAGTGGCAGGATTTGGCTATCAATTTTACGCCAACTACAACCGGCTCATGAACGACGCCTCGGAAGGTTCGAAGAGCCCGGCCCTGGATGCGCCCGCCCTTGAGACCAAGGGCGAGACGGTGGCGACCAAGGGCTACGCCAAGGTCATGATCTTCGGGGGTGCCTTCTGTATTGCCTTGCTGGGCCTCGGTTTGATCTTTGGGCATGACGTCTCGGAACACTTTGGCAGAGGCGTTCTCAAGCACGCCTACAATGACGAAGGCGAGGGCATGAGCGATCCGGAGTATGAAATTGCCGAGCAGGAATGGGCCGATGGACATCATCTGGAAGCCATCCGGTTGATGCGGGATTACCTGCAGAGGAACCCGCGCGAACAGCACGTCTCCATTCGCATTGCGGAAATCTACGAGAAAGACCTGCAAAACAACCTCGCGGCGGCGCTCGAATACGAAGAGGTGCTCAAGCACAAACTGTCGGCGGAACGCTGGGGCTGGGCGGCCATTCACCTCTGCAACCTTTACTTCAAGCTCAACCAAACCGACAAGGCGATCGATCTCCTGCGGCGTATCGACACGGAATACGGCGAGACGGCCGCGGCCGAGAAAGCCCGCAAACGGCTCGCGCTGATTGATGGGTCCGGTGATGAATCGCTCATCGAAGAAGCGGTTCCCGGAGACGAGAAACCCTCGTCGGGATCGGTCTGAGATCACCCTCTTCGGCCCCAGGACCATTTATGTCCGATTCTTATCTGCAAAACCTGCTCGCTGAACGCATCGGTGGACGTCAATACGGCAAATCGACCGCCATCTACAAATTCGAGAAGATCAAACGGGCCAAGCGAGCCGCCTGGGCCGCCAACCCGGGGGCCGAGATCATCGACATGGGGGTGGGGGAACCCGACGAGATGGCCTTTCCCGAGGTGGTCAGCGAGTTGCACCGGGAAGCGCTCAAACCGGAAAACCGCGGCTACGCGGACAACGGCGACGCGCTCCTGAAAGAGGCGGCCGCCCGTTACCTGGATCGGGTCTGCGGGGTCAAGGGCATCAACTCGGAAACGGAAGTAATGCACTCGATCGGGAGCAAAGCGGCCCTTTCCATTTTGCCGGCGGCCTTGGTCAATCCCGGCGATTATGTGCTGATGACCACGCCGGGCTATCCGGTCTTCGGCACTCATTCCAAGTACTACGGCGGCTTGGTCCATAATCTGCCCTTGACCGAGGCGAACCAGTTTCTGCCCGATTGGGACGCGATTCCAACGGAGATTCTCCAGCGGGCCAAGGTGCTCGTCTTGAACTATCCCAATAACCCGACCGGCGCCAGCGCGACGCCGGAATTCTTTGCCCGAGTCGTCGAATTTGCCCGGACCCGCCACATCGCCGTTATCCATGACGCGGCCTACGCGGCCCTCGTGTTCGAAGGCGCTCCGCTCAGTTTCCTGGCGACCCCGGGAGCCAAAGAGGTCGGGGTGGAACTTCATTCGACGAGCAAGAGTTTCAATATGACGGGGTGGCGGTGCGGTTTCGTGGCGGGCAACGAGCTCCTGGTGCGGGCTTACGGCGACGTCAAGGACAATACGGATTCGGGGCAATTCCTGGCCATTCAACACGCCGCAGCCTATGGCCTCGATCATCCCGAGATCACGGAGAAGATTGCGGCGAAGTACTCCCGGCGGATGGACGTGCTCGTCCAAGTGCTGGGCCAAGCGGGATTTGCCGCGCGCAAGCCGCGAGGGTCATTTTTCCTCTACGTCAAGGCGCCGAAAGCGGCGCTGGAGAAAAATGGGACGCGCATCGAATTCAAGGCGGCGGAAGAGGTTTCGCAGTGGCTGATCACGGAGAAATGGGTTTCGACGGTGCCGTGGGATGATGCCGGAGCTTACCTGCGGTTTAGCGTCACGTTCCTGGCCAAGGATCGCGCGGATGAGAGCCGCGTGTTCGGCGAAATTGCGCGCCGCCTGGGCGACGTCACCTTCGAGTTCTAGAAACCCTTTTTGACCACGCCACGACTGGAGTTAATTCCCGGAACTTTCGAACTCATCCACGCGGATTTGCGCGGGGGAACGAGTCTGAAACGGGCGATCGGCTGCGTGGTTCCGGAGCAGTGGCCGCCGCCGTTAACCCACTTCCCGGTCATGCTCTGGTTCAAGCAACAACTCAAACAGACTCCAAACTGGGCCGGTTGGTTTTCCTGGTATTGGGTATTGCGGGACTGCGCCACGCTCATTGGATTGGGCGGATTCAAAGGCGCGCCCAATGCGGCGGGTGCGGTGGAACTGGGTTACTCCGTGCTGCCAGCCTATCAGGGTCAAGGTTACGCCACCGAAGCCGCGGCCGCTCTGATCGCCTGGGCCTTTAGTCATGCGGCGGTCAATCGGGTCGTGGCGGAGGTGTCGCCGGCGCACGTTGCGTCAATCCGTGTGCTCGAGAAGAATGGATTCACTCGAGGCGAGGTTCATTCCCCAAAGGGTTCGCTTCGCTTCGCCTTGGAGCGGAGCGCGTGGTCAGGAGCGGTCTCGGCAGGGCCTGGTCAAGATTGAACCTTCTGGAAAATGGAATTGACTCGGCGGTGGGAGAAGGTTTCATTGAGGTACGACATCCACCTGTGACAAATGATCCGCGTTTCTTTTGACTTCTTGGAGACGACTTCTGCGGGACGAAAGGCGCGGAGAGTCTTCGCGCGGCTCGAGGCCATGGGTCGGGATGGTTTCACTTCGGGATTGCTGGAAACCTCACCTGTATTATGAAAACGATTCACACGGTTCTTCTCCTTGCGGTGCTTCTGAGTTGTGGCGGCGAACTCCGGGCCCAGCCCAAGGGGCCGTTCAGCCCGGAAGATTGGCCGGTTACCAAAGACGCCAAGAAGAAGGTCCACTATTTCAGCGTGGGATCGGTCTTGGCCCCGGTCAGCGCGACTTGGCTGGCCGATGAGTTGACGATCCTGACCGGTGGCGACCAAGTCACGACCTCGATCAACATTGGAGGTCACACCGGTCTGAAGGTGACGGGCAACAACCTCAACATCGCCGATAAAACGTTCCAGGAGTGGGCCGACGATGACACCATCGATATTCTGATGCAGGTCTATGGGGACGCCGCCCTGCTCAATGCCACCGGCCAGCCCCGGAATTTTAATTTTCTAACGGGCACCCTGCCGGAGGTGAACGCCCCGTCCGGAGGTTTGATTGCCGTGGAAGCGAAAAACAGCCAGTGGAACTGGGTTCTTTTTCGCATCCCGAACGGGACGCGCCCTTCCGATGGTTCGCATTTCGTCGGGTCGGTGCCGGCGAACGCCCAGGGCGGAACCCAGTTCGGTGGAGTCAATGGAGGCACGATCCGAATGCAAACCGTGCCGACTTTGATCGTTCGAGTCGTGGCCTTTGGTGAGCAGGGGGCTTTCGGTGAACCGGATCAGATCAACGTGTTCGCGGCCGCGGAGGCGTGCGAACCAGAACCTCCGACCAATCTGGTCTTTGCGGATATCAGCAAGGGCATGACCAACCATTTGGTGGTTTTGAACAGCGGCGACCAGACCGTGACTTATCAGGACAACGTGGGTCCGGCGGGCGACAAGCGTCGGGCCGTGCGCGCGACCGGCAATTTCATGAATTTCGCGATCACCGACAATTACCTCGGCAAACCCTGCCATGACCCGCGCGCCGTCAAGATCTGCGTGCAGTTTTATGACGATCCCGCTCTCATCGGGACGATTTTTGGCCCGGAAGCCTACGCGACCGACAACAAGGGCGGCACGGGAGTCTATCCGGTGGATCGACGTCATACCTTGGAAGGGACTGGGAAATGGGTTCGACGATCCTTCACGGTGTCGGCGGTGAACCTTAAAGGCGTGAACACGGGAACTCTGACGGGTGGACCGCGGCTGATTTTCGAGGGTGAGAAGGTGTTCGTCTCCAGTGTGGATCTCGCGGTGCTGCGGACGGGAAGCCATCTGCTCGCGGGCCAGGATCCGCTGGCGGATTGTTTCGAGGATCCGAAAATATGCACGGATGCTTATGGAAGTTTCGCCGAAATGGATCTGAACAAAGAGATCCAGAACGGACTGGCTCCGGGCAACTCGGGCGGCGATCAGAACATGATTCAGGAGGAAGCTGGACCCGCCAAGGACCGGCGGAAAGCGATCCGACCGGCCTTTGACGACGGCGCTCCCGGCTTCACCCATCAGTACATGAACTTCGCCATCAATGATCAGGCTTTGGGTCCTTCCACCCAGCCGAACGCGCGCTTGGCCATCTGTGTGACTTACTACGATGATCCCGCGTTGGTCGGGGCCACATTTCGTCCGGAAGTTTATCAATCCGATCGCGGAGGGCAGATCGGACTGGCCTTCACGGCGGGGAGCGTCGCTGTGGCTCTGGAGGGCACCGATCTATGGCGCCAAGCCTACTTTGAAATCCCGGATATGAAGTTCAACGGCGTGAACCAAGGACCCCAGGCGGCGGCTCGTTTCGTGTTCGGCCCCAACGGAGCGCCCTTCGGCAAGGTCTGCTTCACCCGCGTTCGCTACGCGGTGATTCGGCCCTGTGGACCAAACGCGGGAGTGAACCTTCTGGCCGACTGCAAACCGTCCGACACGCCGCACTTGGCGGTGAGCCTTGGGGCGAATAAAACGGTGCGCTTCGTCTGGCTGGCGTCAGCCGCCGGGTTTGTGCTTCAGGAAACCGACAACCTGACTGCTCCGAAATGGACACCCGTGGCCGGAGCTCCGGTCACGGAGGGCGAGAACAATGTGGCGACCGTCTCAATTTCGAGCACCCGATTCTATCGCCTGGCCAAATAGCACCAGTCTGTCCCGGCTCAGCGGAGCTTGGTGTAAGGCTCGTCCTCCCAGTTCTGAGCCGGCCAAATGAAGCTGTCCACGCTGGTGTCGTAGCGTAGCGCGAGGTCTTTGATCTTGGTGCTTCGTGTTCCCCAGCCGACCGTGTTGGTCTTGAGCCAGCCTTGCCACAAATGGCGATGCCAGGGGCAAGCAGCGACGATGAAGCGCGCGTTCCAGCGTTCGATCTGGCTTTGCATCCATTTCTTTCCATCCGGATGGGTCTGTTGCCAAGGGCCGAGATGATAGGCATAGCTGGTGGTAAAATCGCCGAAGTACTCCCACCCGAAGTCTATCGGGATGCGGCCGCGGGTGCGGTCGGACAGGCAAATGAAGGAATTGGTGCTCTCGACGTAGCCTTTCTCAAGATACGGCATGTCGCCGCCGGGATAGCCGGACGTCTTCTTCCCCGGATTCACCAGATAAAGGGGCGGCCGTTCGTCTTGATCTTGGCGATACATTTGGATGCCCAAACCAATTTGGCGAAGGTTGTTCATGCAATGGACGCGGCGTCCGCCTTCCTTGGCTCGACCGAGCATGGGGAGAAGCATTCCGGCGAGAATGGCAATGATCGCGATGACGACGAGCAACTCGATCAAAGTAAATGCGACCATCGGACCAAAGAACGACGCGGGGCGCGAACGAAGAGAGGCGGGGTTCATCGTCGTCAAGCTACGCCCGGTTCGCGCGCCGTGTCAATCGCGGGCAGGCCGGAGAGTGCGACTGAACTTCACGGTCGCCGTCTTGGGCTTCGTGGCCTTGGCGGTTGGCCCCGGGGTGGTCTCGCCTTTTTTCAGTTTCTCTGGAGCACTGACCTGGCAGGCAATGGCTCAGACAAAACCGCACGGCTCCCGGGCCAGAGCCGCCACCACTACTACTTTTTGTGACGACCGATCAAGATTTTGTAGCGCCCGTGCAAGCGTTGCTGCGCCTTCCACGCGATGGCCCGCACTTCTTTGCTTTGACTTTCCTGCCGCTGTTGCATGGCCGGGCTGACCCGCGGAGCGATCCGGTACTGATGGGCCGCCTCGACCAGGGCGCGACGGCAGGCCCCGTTGCCCGCCTTGGTGATCCCGCCCTGCTGCCGTTTCTCGCCGCTCGAATACTCGCTGGGAGTCAACCCGTAATGAGCTCATCCAGGGTGTCGAGCGTGCCGCCGATCTGGCCGCAGAGTTGAACGTCCGTGTCGCCCTGGACGGCGCCGGCCACGACAATTGATTCCTTGTGCATATCCAAACCGACGTATAATATTTTCTTCATGGGTGCTTGGTTTCGTTTCGTGTTTATGAACGGCTTCGATCATCTCGGCGCCTCTAAACCTGTGGATCGGTCGGCCCACGCCGATAACCCACGTTTCCAACCGCAATCGGGCACCCATCTTGACCTTTTGCCAAGCCATACGGTCTAGGCTTCGATAGTCGCATTATGAAAAAAACAGGAACGTGTCCTAAATGTGGTTCCACGGAAGTCATCGCCGAAGTAACAGCAGTTGATCATGGGGAAGCGAACATCGAGCGAGATATGGAGATTGCCACCTATCGCAGACCTGATGCGCTAATCTTTAAGGGGAAGCAATCGACTACCGTTGCAGCATGGGTGTGTTCTGAGTGTGGATACATTGAGTATTATGCCGACAATCCCGCCAACATCAAGACGCCGAAAGCCTAACAATAAAGGGTGTCTTGCTGCGAAGCGAAGCGGAGCCAGCAATTACGCCATTGGTTGAACAAGTCCGAATAAAACCCGCCGCTTTAGAACGAAGATTGGGAAGAAAATAACAACGGGAGCAGACTCCATTTCAAAACCGCCCGACCTCCCTCAATTTCAATTCACCGATGGCCTAAAAAGGTTCCCCATAAACCCCTCAAGAATATAGCGCTTACAGAGGAGTCAATGGGATGGAAGACACCATGACCCTCACCCGCCCTGCGG
>CAYHFE010000090.1:5155-17801 GCA_964355375.1 uncultured Verrucomicrobiota bacterium | reverse complement strand
CCCGGAAGGGTTGTGGGACAAAGGTGGCGACGAAACGTTGGTGAAAAGAGGGATGTAACATAGAAGGGGATCCTAGCAGATCCAGAACGAACGGATGCGTTGCGATTATCTGTGGATCATCGCTTTACATTCACACACTTGACACTCTAAAACGGCTTTACAGGCGCGATAAACACCTGAGAGTAAGCCCAAAAGAATCCTTTCGGGAATAAAGCCCGGCAAAGCCCCGCCAAGCGCGTCGCAGCAGGCATCTGAACGGACTGCTCACAAAAAATTCAAAAAACATCTCCTCCGCCACTGAAAATAGTCTGGGACTATTTTTCCGGAATGCCCGCACAGGTATGGAGGAGTCTCCGAGCCGTGTTGAATCCGAAGATCCTGCGCTCTGCTTAGCTTGACACCCATTGACAAGAATGTCCGCGCTCCAATCACCAAGGCGGGTGGCGCTGGAAAAATGTGAGATGCGCACGGGCAATCGGGGGGGGCGCATCTGCGAATGAGGACGGCCGTGGCACAGCATTTTTCCTCCTCTCCCCGCCCCTCGCCTCCATCCGATGGAGGAGAGGGAGTGATTTTAGTCTGTCCTCATTCGCAGATACGCCCGCGATCGGGACGCGGCGAGAAAAAAACTTGCCCTGACTGGGCAATTCGCCAAGATTGCCGACACAGTTAGATCCAACAAACCGCCACATCGAAGCTTTTTATGGGCCGCATATACAACGACATCATCGAGACGGTTGGCCACACTCCGTTGGTCAGATTGAACCGCGTCACCGCCGGATTGGACGCGACCGTCCTGCTCAAGTGCGAGTTTTTCAATCCACTCGGGAGTGTTAAAGACCGTATCGGCATGGCGATGATCGCGGATGCCGAGAAGCGCGGCGTTTTGAACAAGGACACCGTGATCATCGAGCCCACCAGCGGCAACACCGGAATCGCCCTGGCGTTTGTGGCGGCGGCGCGAGGATACAAGCTGATCCTCACCATGCCGGAAACGATGTCGCTGGAGAGACGAACCCTGCTGGCGATGCTCGGGGCCAAGCTCGTGCTCACGCCGGGGTCCGAAGGGATGCGCGGCGCCATCGCTCGAGCCGAGCAACTGGCCAAGGAGACACCGCACTCCTGGATCCCCCAACAATTCGATAATCCGGCCAACCCGGAAATTCATCGCCAGACGACCGCGGAAGAAATCTGGGCCGACACCGATGGAAAGGTGGATATTCTGGTGGCCGCAGTGGGCACTGGAGGCACTATTACCGGCTGTTTCGAAGCGATCAAACCCCGCAAGCCCTCATTCCAAGCGATCGCCGTGGAGCCAAAAGATTCCCCGGTCATTTCCCAGACCCTCGCCGGCCAGCCGGTCAAACCCGGGCCGCACAAGATTCAAGGCACCGGGGCCGGCTTTGTTCCGCGGAATCTGCACCTGAAGGATGAAAAGGGCGTTACGCAAATCGCCGAATGCCTTCAGGTCACCAACGACGATGCGTTTGCCATGGCTCGTCGCCTGGCCAAGGAAGAAGGGCTCCTCGTGGGAATCTCCACCGGCGCGAACGTGGTGGCTGCGATCGAAGTCGCCAAACGCCCCGAGAACAAGGGCAAAATAATCGTCACCGTCGCCTGCTCAACTGGCGAGCGCTACCTGAGCACCCCGCTGGCCGCCGAGGCCCGGGCTGAAGTGGGCGGTTAAGCCCGCCGAGCCGCATCGGTTTAGTCCGCCATAGGCTCCCCTCCCCTCGGCCTCAGCAACCTCGGTGGGCGGGACGCTGTCGAGCCCTGACTTTCCTGTCGGCCGCCATTCCAGGGCTGAGCACGAAGCAATTCTCATTTAGGAGCAGAACACGGTCCGTTCGACGGAGGCAGTCCCGGCTTGAGCCGGTCTTCACGCGGCGACCCGCTCAAGCCGGGACAACATACCTGCCAAAATGAGAATGGCTGGGGCTCAGCGCCGCGTTCCACCCGGAAGCGGCGACCCCTTCCGATTTTATCGGGCCTCACCCAGGGAGGGGAGCAACTTCTTGGCGCGCCTCAGCCAAACCCGATCTCGTTTCCGCTGAAAATCCGGAGCGTTCAAGTCGTCCGCGATCACCTCGTTCAAGATGCCCCGCGCCCGATCGATCTGCCCACGCATCCGGAGAAGTTCCGCCAGTTGCACCCGAGCGCGGGCGTAGCCGTTTTGTTCCAGCACCCGTTCCCAAGTCGGAATCGCGGCCTCGATCTCACCGAGAACCATGTAAGTTTCCGCCAACGCCATGAGCGAATGTCCGTATTCGTGTTTGGAATCCTCCCGCGCAACCCGCTCGAGCAGCGGACGCGCCTCCTGCGGGCGATTCAGGCGAAGCAGACAGTGACCGAGATGGCTGCGAATATCGATATCCTCGGGGTCGCGTTCCAGGGCGCGCTCATAGCAAACCAGAGCTTTCTGCATCTTCCCCTGCTGAAAATAGATGTCTCCGAGCTGAAAGTAATGGTGCGCCTTGTCGAGGTGGTGAATCTGGACTTCGAGCTCTTTGATCCGGCGACGGTCGTGCGAGCCGGGAAGTTCAAAGCCCTCGGTCGCAAGGGCCGCGGCGTTGCGATAAACGAGAAAAAAGTAGAGCGGCGCGTTGAGCAAAGGAAAGACGAGAATGAAGATCACCCAAAGCCATTCCCCCCGCCGGATCGCGTCCACCAGCATCCAAATCACGAAAATGCCGAAGAGCAGAACGAGCGGGCTGCCCAGTGCTGAATCGAGGATGGAGCTCAAGAACATGCGGCGCAGCGTGACCCAATCGCCATGGTGGAAAGAGTATTTTCAATTCCTCGGCCATGTAAATAATGAACTGATCACGTCCGCTTGGGAGACCGTCAACCTCGAGATCGTCTCGTCAGGATGCCAGTTCGGCCATCCGCCAAATGGTGCCCGAGTCCGAACCGGGCCTGGAGACCGTGGTCAGCGGCAAGGACGCGATGATCGAGTCACACTGGAGGCTGCATCCAGAAAAGCGACGGTCATTTTGCGCCTGTTTTGGAAAGAGGAGGCGACGTCAGGAGATTCATTACTCTCCGAGCGAACCCCTTGGATTTCGGTGTCAATCAGAGTTTCGTCACCCCGACTCCTTTGAACGAAACGCTTTTTCAAAACAGGCTTTCCGATCACCGTCGGCGGGGAAACTGTGACTTTCGTCAAGGATTCGCTTGCCCAGTCGGGTTAGCGTGGCCGAGTGGACGTTCGCACGTTAGGTGAGTTGAGGAAACGAGTCCTTTGACGATGAGGGCTGCTGGATCATGGTTGCCCGGATGGTGCGCCAGAGACTCAATGACGGACAGGCCGCGACGCCTCCTTGTTTGCCAAACCGATCAACATCTCTATGAAGACGAGAGTATCCCCGTTTTTTTTCCGAACGCCCGTTCTGGTGAGCCTCGTGCTCTGCCTTTCCCGCGCCGTGGCCACCTATCCGGCCGAACCCGTCACCAACCGGATTGTCGTTCACGCGGACCAGGGTAAACAAACAATCCACCGCAATATCTACGGGCATTTTTCCGAACACCTGGGACGGTGCGTCTATGAAGGCTACTGGGTCGGTGAAGACAGCCCGATTCCCAACACCCGCGGCATCCGCAACGACGTCGTCCAGGCTCTCCGCCGCCTCAAGGTTCCCGTGTTGCGATGGCCGGGCGGCTGTTTTGCGGATGAGTACCACTGGCGTGACGGACTCGGTCCGCGCCCGGCCCGGCCCTCCATGGTCAACACGCACTGGGGCGGGGTCACCGAGAACAACCATTTTGGAACCCACGAATTCCTCGAACTCTGCGCGCAACTGGATTGCCAACCCTATATCTGCGGCAATCTCGGGAGCGGCACCGTCGTCGAAATGCAGCAATGGGTCGAGTACATCACCTTTGCCGGCACCAGCCCACTCTCCGAGCTGCGCAAGCAAAACGGCCGCGAACAACCGTGGAAACTCCCCTACTTCGGCGTGGGCAACGAGAACTGGGGCTGCGGTGGAAACATGACGCCCGAGCACTACGCCGACGAATTCAAACGCTACGCCACCTACGTGCGGAACTTCGCCGGCAACCGCGTCTCCAAGATCGCCTGCGGTCCCAATGGCTTCGATTATCGCTGGACGGAAGTCCTGATGCGGGACGCGGGGCGCAATATGAATGGATTGGCTCTGCATTACTACTGCGGCACCGGCCGAAAAAGCCGGTCCGCCACGCAGTATGAAGAAGGCGATTGGTTCCACCTGCTCCGGAGCGCCCTGCGCATGGAGGAGCTCGTGACCAAACACGCCGCCATCATGGACAAATACGATCCGCAGAAACGCGTCGCGATGATTGTGGACGAATGGGGCGCCTGGCATGCGGTCGAACCCGGCACCAATCCCGGATTCCTCTACCAACAAAACACCCTCCGGGACGCCTTGGTCGCCGGCCTGACTCTCAACATCTTCAACCAGCACTGCGACCGCGTGAAAATGGCCAACATCGCGCAAACGGTCAACGTCCTGCAATCGATGATCCTGACCGAGAAGGAGAAGATGATTGTGACGCCCACCTATCACGTTTTCGAGATGTTCACGGCCCATCACGATGCCACTCTCCTGCCGACCGACCTGCAATGCGCCGATTACGAATTCGCCGGCGAGAAAATCCCCGCGTTGAATGTCTCCGCCTCGCGCGATCCAGCTCAGAAGATCCATCTCACGCTTTGCCATCTCCACCCCAGCCAATCCGCCGAAGTCACCATCGAAGTCGCGGGAGCCAAACTCAAAAACGGCACCGGACGCGTTTTAACGGCGCCGGCCATCACCGCTCACAACACCTTTGCTTCTCCGAATTCAGTCCAACCGCAGGAATTTCGGGAGTTCAAGCTGGCCGACCAGAAAGTCTTGGTGGCCTTGCCCCCTAAATCCATCGTGCTTCTCGAGCTGACCGAATAACCGAAGGATTCCACGTCCCACCCGCCAGCGCTTTCCCCAATCGTCAAGATGCTGTTGCAATGGGTGGCACAGCCAACTTGGCCGTGCCCGGCGGCCGGTCTGCCGAACCGGCAGGCAACTTGGCCCCGAGTCTGGCCCGGCCATTGGACTCACCATGCAGTGAGATCATCGCGCTCCGTAGCGAGCGCTCAACTCTGCGAACCGGGCCGTCACGAACTTGCAGAACGGTTCGATCCGATCTAACGCGATCCCGAGCACCTCCGGAATGCGCTCACGGATCGCCGGTCGAATGGTCGGAGTCGGATTCGCGGACTCGACCGCCTTGGCCACGATATCCGCCAGACAGACGGTATCGCAAAGGACGTCATCAGCCTCTTCCGGAGTATGATGATAAATGATTCCCTTGACGATGCTCTCGGGCATTTTCCAGCTTTGGGCGACGAGACCCCCGATCTCGCCATGATGCACCTCGAGGATCTCACGCTCCGCCTGCAGCAGGTCCAGTCCATCCTGGGTTTGGGCTTGATGGAGAGCTTCCAAAATCGGCGGGTCCAAAAAACGAATCATGACAATCTTTCCGATGTCATGGAGGAGTGCCGCGGTGAACGATTCCGGAGGGATTTCGACGGTCGCGATGGACGGAAGCTGTTCCGAGGCCACCGCCGCGATGACCGAATGCCGCCAGAGCCCGCCCTCCTCCAGACGATACTGTGGCATGGCCCCTTGCATGAGGGAGCGCGCATGGGACGAGACCGCGATCGAGAGGATCTGCACCGAGCCCAAACGCACCACGGCATCGCGGGCGGTCGTGACCGGTGAGGAACCGCCCAGGACCGCCGAATTCGCCACTCGCATGACCTTCAAAGTCAGGGCCGGATCGAAGGCCACAAGGTCTGCGACCTCTTTCGCGTCGTAGTCGTGGCTGGAAACCAGCGTGGCCAGACGGACGGCACTCGCCGGCATCGGAGCCAACTCCTTGGCTTGGTCGATCAGCGAATTCAGATCAAAGGGACTCATGATGCAGTCATGACAAGGTCGGCTCTTCCCCGTGCCGGATGGACAGCGCCGAGCCTCGGGTGGCCCACCCAATCACGCCGCCGGTCGGAGCTCGATCTGAATCGCGGCCTTGACCTTCTCCACGAGTTGAGCCTCCTTGAACGGTTTTGGGACATAACCGCTGATTCCCAACTTGTCGGCCTGGGCGATGTTGTCCTGGGAGGATTCCGCGGTCAGCATGATCACGGGCACGGCCTTCAAGTTGGCGTCTCCGCGGAGTTTGGCGAGCATCTGCATCCCATCCATCACCGGCATGGTCACATCCAGGAAGATCAGATCCGGCTTCTCGCGGAGCGCGGCGTCGAAGCCTTCCGCTCCGTTGGCCGCCTCGACGATCTGGCAATCAAAAACCTTGAGCGCCCGGGTGACCATCATTCGGACTACTTTGCTGTCATCTACGGTTAGAATTTTAACTGTCATAAACTTGTCTTCCAATGAGCTGCACTCTCTTCCGCCTCCGCCACGTTTTCCTCGCGTTCGCCCGGTCAATCGGTCGAGGTGACCACAATATCGACGAGCACCTTGTTGTTCTGATACTTGAAACCAAACACCTGATGACGACCGCTGGCGACTCGGGGAACGGAGAACTCGGCGGTCTTGGTGACCCGCGGCAGACTCAATTTGCAGGTCAGCCCGGCGTCATTGAGATTCGATTTGAAATTGCCCACGACCATGTTGACCAATTCGCCGAGCACATCATTGACCCCTTCCGTAATCTCGTCGCCTTCACCGGTCATCAGCACTTGCGCGGTGATATAGCGGCCGAAATCGTCCTGCAAACGCAAGTGTACGGAACCGGTGGCCCGGCCCGAAAAATCCGCCGAGCCGAGAAAGTAGGTCCCGACCAACGGCCCCATCGAGACCGGATCGGCCGGCTCCAACTGAACTCCAACCATGGTATGAAAAGTCCGGCCGACGGCTTTGACCAAAGGATCACTCATGGCCAAGGCCAAGACGCACCCGATGCCCGTGCGAAAAATCGCCTGCTCCACGGTGTCCACGGTCAAGTGGCCGTCGGCCGGGCTGGCCGCCCGCAAAAGCTGAGCCTTGAGAGCCTGATCGGTCGAGATCACCTTGACGATCTCGTCCATGTCGGCATCCCGTTTCATGACCAGTTTGCCCAGGCGAACGACGCTCTCGGAGAGCGGTTCCAGACCGTATTTACGCGTTAAAGCTGCTCCGTTACTCATAAGTGTTGGAACTTTAGGGAAATCTCCCGCGCCGTCAAACAGTGGTTTCGACGGACCCTTCTTTGATGGCCACGACGAGCTGCACGACCTGTTCCTGCGCGACAAATACCCTCTGTTCCTTGCGTCCACTGTCGAGCTCGACCGTCTCGATGTCAATGTCCGTGCCTCGCACCACCGAAGGGACACTCAGGTTGCAGCGGAAACCAGCGTCGCTGAGCCGGGACTTGATATTGCCTCCGATCATGTTGGTCAGTTCACCCACGACGTCGTTGACCTCGGAGTGGCCCAGCTCCTCCGGCGCCATCCCGAGCATGGTGCTGGCGATGTGGAGGGCGAACGGTTCGGCCAAATGAAAATAAACCGCGCCCTGGAACGGCCCGGCCAGCCCGACAACCCCAATGATCCGTTCAGCCGTCCCAGGCTGGTGGTCTGACGGGACCTCGACAGCCTTGATTTCCATGGAGAGCATGGTCTCAAAGACGTCTCGGACCGAATTGTTCATCAAGTCAGGCAAATTGAGATCTTTGAGCGTTGGCATAGGATGGATTGGTTTCTCAGGAACGTCGGGTTGGCCGAACCAACCCCTATTTTTTCTCTCTGGGACCACTCGCCACCGTTCCGGGCGGCTGATAGCAAATGGTCTTGCCGAGATGCAACCGTTGGTAGGAATCATCACTCCCGATCGTGCTCTCCGATCCGCCCAAGAGGAGGAAACCATCCGGTTTGAGGATTCCCTTGATCTTGTGAAGAATCGACCGCTTGGTCTCCGGATTGAAGTAAATGAGCACGTTGCGCAACAGGATCAGGTCCATCGACGGCATCGCCGACCAACTCTCCGCGAGGTTCATCAATCGGAACTCCACCATCCGCCGAATCTCCTCCTTTAACTGCCAGCTCTGTCCATCCTGCCGGAAATAGCGGACGACCAACGGCGCGGCCAACCCGCGGTTGATCTCCAATTGGTTGTAGCGCCCGTCGCGGGCTCGCTCCAGCACCCCCTCGGCAATGTCCGTGGCCAGGATCCGCACATTCCACGTCGAAAGCTGCGGAAACGACTCGCGGACCAGCATCGCCACCGAATACGGCTCCTGACCCGTCGAGCTGGCGCCGCACCAAATGGAAAGCCGGCGCTCGGTCGCCCGGGCGGCCAGCAACCGGGGAATCACCTCTTTCCGCAAGGTCTCGAACGGATGGATATCGCGGAAGAAATAAGTCTCGTTGGTCGTCATCGCATCGATGACCTGGCGCAAAAGACCATTCGGCTTGCTCGTCTGCAGGAGGGTGATCAAGTCCGACACCGACTTGATTCCGTGTTTTGCCGCGACCACGGAGAGCCGTGATTCGACCAAATACTCCTTGCTGCCATCGAGACTGATCGCGGATCGATCGAGCACCAACTTGCGCACGAACTCGAATTGGCTGGGAGAAATCGACATGCTGCTTCCTGGCTACGATTTCAAGGGGGCTCGCGAACGAGTACCGTAGAGCAGGACCAACTCGCTCATCTTGGGTCCAATCTGGCTCAACGGCAACACCTCGTCGGCCAAACCCGCTTTGGCGACGAAGCCGGGCATGCCCCAGACCACCGAGCTCGCCTCATCCTGGGCCAGGATCCGTCCACCCACCCCCGAAATTCCTTCGCAGCCCCGCAATCCGTCCTGCCCCATTCCGGTCATGATCACTCCGAGGATGGACGAACGATAACAGGCCACGACGCTGCGAAAGAGGACATCCACGGCCGGACGGCAGGAATTCTCGAGCGGGCCCTCTTGCAGATGCACCGAGACTCGCGCCGCGTCGCGTCGGATTTCCATGTGTTTGCCGCCCGGGGCGATATAGACGTGGCCAACCTCCAGGATCATCCCCTCTTCTCCCTCGTGAAATTGCAGCGGACCTTGCAGCCGGTTTAACCGCTCTGCCAAAAGACGAGTGAACAACGGTGGCATGTGCTGCACGATCACGATCGGCACGGGGAATGACTGCCGAATGGTCGCGAAAACGTCGGACAAGGCGTTGGGGCCGCCGGTGGACGTGCCGATGCAAACGATTTCGATCGGTGACGTCTTAAACCGACTGACGGCAGGACGAGGCGGGGCCGGCGGGGCCGGTCGGGCTTCGATCGACCCTCCGTCCGCCAGGGCCGGGGCGCGGACGAATCGGCGACAATGCAGACGGATCTTGGGGATCAGATCCTGACCAAGCGCCGCCAAGGCTTCACCGACGCTTCCGACGTTGCTGGGCTTGGTGACAAAGTCATTCGCTCCCGCCGCCAGCGCGTCCAAAGTCACGCTCGCGCCACCCAAGGTCAGACTGCTCAGCATGATCACCGGCAGTTTTGGTCGGGATTTGCGGATCTCCCGGAGCGTCGCCAAGCCATCCAACTCCGGCATTTCCACGTCCAGGGTGATGATATCCGGATTCAACTGCGGGATCTTCTCCAAGGCAATCCGTCCGTTCGCCGCGATCCCCACCACTTCAATCTGGGGATCCTTCTTCAATACATCGCCGATCAACTTGCGCACGACCACCGAATCATCGACGATGAGCACCCGGATCTTGGGGTCGTTCGGGCGGGCTGGGCTGGGGAGAGGTAACGCCATGCTCAGGCCCTTCGATCAGGGGAGAACTCCAAGCAAACGCAACTTGTCGAAGAGCATTTCCTTGGTCAGGGGCTTCATCAGGTAATCATCCGCCCCACTAGCCAGCGCTTCCACCATCTTGTCCATCGACGTCTGAGCGGTCACCATCATGAGCTTGAGATCTTTGTATTCGGGTTTGGCGCGGACGGCGATGACGAATTCGAGGCCGTTCATGCGGGGCATATCCCAGTCCACCAGGGCCAACTGGATCGGGCCGCTCTTTTCGAGCTGTTCCAACGCCTCCAACCCATCGCCCGCTTCCACGGTTTCGCAATCGACTTCACGCAAAAACGACGCCAAAATGCGGCGCAAGGTGCGGGAGTCGTCAATGATCAAAATGCGCGTCATGAATTGGCTTTGCTGAAATTATTGTCGGCGAGAGCCAGCACCGCGCGATAAAAGGGGATGGTGGCGCCGCTCTGGTTTCGGATCGGGCCACCCATGTCTGGAAGGCGCGCCACCACCAAAGCCACGACCAGCGTGAAGCCGAGCACCGCGATCCCAACCACCGAGAGGATCTTCTTTAACATATCGACCAAGAATCTTTGTCCGAATGCCGCGCCACCGGGAAAGGTTCCACAACCAAGCCACTCCTCGGCGCGGGCCTTTCCGGAAGCTCGGGGGCAGAGCATCCTCCGGGATCATTTTTTGAGCAAGGCCAATTTGGTTTTTTCCACCTGTTCCAGCCCTTCCTCCATCTCCTCCCGGAGGCGTTGCAGGTCTTGGTCCGACTTGCCCGCGGGTGGGGATTACGACCGGGGGCGGGGCAGAACTCTTCGGAGGGCTTCCAACAGATCGTCCTTGGTGAACGGCTTCGTCAGATTCTGTTCCACCCCTAATTCCTTCAGGCGTGCGACCCGGTTCTCATCCTTCAGTCCGGTCATCGTGATGATGGCGAGGTCGGGAGCGATCTGACGCAGCGACTGCACCAGATTCAAACCATCCCTCACCGGCATGGACAAGTCGGTCAGGACCAATTTGACGGCGCCCAGGTGTTCGCCGAATCGGATGAGCGCGTCAGCGCCATGGGCCGCCGTCAGGACCGCGCAGTTGAGCTCTTCCAGCATCCGTTGGAGCACGTCTCGAATTGGCGGCTCGTCATCCACCACCAACACCAGTTCGCCGACGCCCCGCCATTCCGCCATCTCGGGTCGATCCGGGGCGGCTTCGCCTCGGGCCAAAGCAGGCAGATAAACCTCGAAGGTGGAACCCTGACCGACCACGCTGTTCACCCGGAGAAATCCGCCATGGCCCTTGGCAATCCCCAAGGCCGTCGCCAGCCCGAGCCCCGTGCCTTTCTCGGGTCCTTTCGTCGTGAAAAACGGGTCGAAGATTCGATCCAGAATCGCCGGAGGAATGCCGGTTCCGGTGTCGCGGACGCGCAGGACGAGGTAGGCGCCCGGGCGAGCCTCGGAGACGAGGGCGGCGAAGGCCGCGTCCGCATGGAAGTTGGTCGCTTCCACGGTGAGCGTGCCGCCGTGGTCCATCGCATCCCGCGCATTCACGCAAAGATTGAGCAGGAGTTGATGGACTTGGGTGGCATCACCCGACACCCAGGCCAGGTCCTTGCCGTATTTGGTTTCGAGCCGAAGGCTCTTGGGGAAGGTGCTGACCAAGATTCGATCAATCTCATTGAGCACGCGGGTGGGGTCAACCGGCACCCGCTCGCCGGCCGAGCCCCGCGCAAAAGTCAGGAGCTGCCGGGTCATTTCTCCACCGCGTTTGGCCGCTGTCTCAATGAGATCCAAATACTCGGTCGCGCTGGCCGGAAACCGCAGCCGCAACATTTCCACGGAAAGCCGGATGGGAGCCAGGGTGTTGTTCAAATCGTGAGCGATGCCGCCGGCCAAGGTTCCGATGCTCTGCAGCCGCTGGGTGCGCAGCGTGCGCTTTTCGTATTCCACCCTTTCGGTGATGTCGCGGATGGCCGCGGCCACCACCGTGCCTTCCTCCGACTCCATCGGACTGAGGGTGATTTCCACGGGAAAGACCGAGCCATCCCGGCGTCGGGCCTGCAGATTCGGCCGGGCACTCTCCCTCGACTGAGGAACTGAGCTCTGGATATAGCGTCTTCGCAGCTCCTCGTGCCTGGGGCCCAGATCGTCCGGCACCAATCGTTCGACCTTCTGGCCCAACAGCTCCTCGCGTTTCCAGCCGAAAAGAACCTCGACTCGTCGATTGGCGAGGACGATCACGCCTTCGCGGTCCGTCATCAGGATCGCTTCCGGCGCGAACTCGAACAGATCCTGAAAACGCTGACGCGAGCGTTTCAGCTCATCCTCCGCGCGCTTGCGGTAACTGATATCACGGGTCACGGCCAGCATTTGTTTGACCCGCCTGGGAGCGCCCTCGTCCCACAACGGCACGGCGTACTGTTCCATCCAACGCCGGGTCCCACGCAGGCCGATGACTTCGAACTCTTGCCGGGTGGCCCGCCCGGCAAAGGCCTCCGCCACCGTCTCCCGAAAATGATCGCGGTACTCCGGAGCCACCAGATCGAGCGTGTTCTTCCCCACCACTTGCTCCGCCGTCTCCGCCTCCACCATGGCCAAGCCGGCGGGATTCATCTCGATGAGTCCGCAGTGCTCGTCGAGAAGCTTCACGCATTCGGGCTCGGAATTGAAGATGGCCCGCAGGCGGGCCTCGCTCTCGCGCAGCGCCTCGCGGACTTCCTGTTCCCGGCGGAACTCCCGGGCGATGGCGCGGAACATGAGCGCGCAGATGACTCCGCCGATCAGCATCAAGCCCACGGCGGCGGGAATGATGACGAGCCCCACTCGGCCTCCCGCGGCGTCGTGTCTGCGGTGTTCGATGGCCTAGGCCTCGACCTGCAAAAGCC
>CAYHFE010000090.1:0-5145 GCA_964355375.1 uncultured Verrucomicrobiota bacterium | reverse complement strand
AAAAGCCGATTCTGTTCCATGGTCAGCCGCATCGCCTGCAGTTGATCACGGGCGCCCAAAGTGGTTCCCTTCTGGTGGCTCAGCGTCGAGATTTCAGCCAGTTGCCCGGCCAGCCTTTGCCGAAGCTCCGGCATTTCCGGGATCGCTCCGAGTTTCCCGAGGAAAAAGACCTGATCCACCGCCGTGGCCAGGCGGCTGAGCAACGAGATTTCGCGCCGCGACCATTCGTCGTCCTGAACCTGGCCCGCCGGGGTCGCCGCAAGGCGGGCCACCTGGGCCAGGATCAGCTCGTCGATCGTCGAAATGGCGTCGTGACTGGCGTTGACTGCGCGGAGAAGGCCGTCCTGAAACTCGCGAGTCGCCCGGTCGATCGGGCGGACAAAGAGAAGGTAGCCGACCGCCGGAAGCAGGGCCGCGCCCATCGCCACCACCAGCAACCAGAGAATCTGGCGCTGCAGCGCCGGCAGCGAGCTGACCCGGGACGTGCTCATCGGTCGGAAGACTTGAGCCCTTCTGACACGTCGGACTGCAACTCGCGGACCGCCCTCTCGATGTCCACAAATTCCTGCTCCAACGCAGGCAGGTACCCCGTCGCCGACTGATCCGTCAAGATGACGGCATGGATCGGGTTCAGCATGGTGAGCGAAAGAAAGGCGGCGCGGATCCGGGCCCGCAATTCGGCGGAGAGTTCGGCCCGCGCCGCCCACACGCAGTCGGTGAAGGGCGGGCTTTCCTCAATCACCGTGACATCGCCTTCCTTCAGGTCACCCGCCTGAAACATCTTGCGGATCATGAGCGAGTTGGCCACACCGAGTTCGACCTCGCCATCGCGAACAAGATGCGCGGTCCTTTGATGACCTCCGGAAAAGCGGACATCCCGGAAAAACTTTTCGGCCAGGATGCCTCGCTCTTGAAGGAGTCGCCTCGGCATAAGGTGGCCCGAGGTGGAAAGGTTCGCTCCAAACGCGAAACGGGCCCCCTTGAAATCATCCAACTTGACCCCGACGTGCCGTTGCGATTTCAGAAAAACGCTCGTCGCATGCCGGTCCACATCCCGCATGACCAGCGGAACGATCGGACTCCGCTGGCGGGCCAGGACGTAGGTGTATCCGCCGAGAAACGCGAGATCCACGCGCCCGGCCGCCATGTCGTCCACCAATTCTTCGTGGCGGGCGGGGATGACGAGTTCGCAGGGCATCTTCAGAGTCTGCGAAAGAAAGCGTATCAGGCCGGCGTAACGCTGCTCGATCGCTTCCCGTGGAACATCGGCCAAGACACCGATCCGGAGGCGTTCCGGTTCGGGAGAACTCCTGCTTTCCCGATGGCCACAACCCGTCAGGAAAAGTGCGGTCAACAGCAGGGCCAATCCAACTGCCAGGGGGCGAAATTCCCACCCGCCGGGGGCGAAGAATGGGTTGGAAAAGTCCCATCCAGACCGAGCAGCCGAGGTGACGAGACTCTGATTTCCGGGAACGTCGCGGCTGCCGGCTCTTCGAGAAGTGAGCTTCCCGATAGGTTCCAAGCGATCTTGTGGCAACCTCATCATCGTGGTTCCATCCGACTCATCGACCGGGCGCGTTCATGACCACGACCACTCGAAACCCACACCGACTGCTTCGAAGGTCTGACGGCAACGTGAATCGTTCCGACGACAGAATGCCCGGGCGATTGCTGTACCACGAACCGCCTCGAAGCACGCGGCCTTTCTGTTCGCGATTGTACCAGTCGGCACACCATTCCCAGAGGTTTCCGCTCAGGTCGTAAAGTCCGAATTGATTGGCAGGAAAGCTCCCGACCGGCGCGGTTCCAGCAAACCCATCGCGGTAGGAGCTGATGACCTGCATGTCGTTGAATCGATCTTTGGCGATGCCATCGGCATAGTTACCAGCGCCCGCCGGCGGCGGCCACTGCGTCCCCCACGGATAAAGATTTTTGAATTGCTCCCGTCGTTCCTCCGGCGTCGATCCCTCTTCCTCCGGCAATCCGATCGCCCGACTCCATTCCAGGTCCGTGGGTAATCGGCACTCTTTCCCTTCCCGCTGCGAGAGCCAGCGACAGAACGCCTCGGCATCCTGCCAACTCACCCCGCAGACGGGATGGTCGGGAGATTGCGGAAAGCCCGGCGACCGCCAACTATTGCCGGCCTGGACCCACAGTTCCGTGCGGAGCGAATACATCTTGGGCGTGGCGTCGTATCCCGTCTCCTTCTCGAAAACCTCGAAATCCCGAACTCGGGTTTCCCAAACGGAGAAGAGCAATCCTGTCCCCGCAACCGGCCGGAATCTCATCCCGAGCCGATTGACCCATTCACTCCGACTGAGGTCGTCAGACGCTAATTCCGCGGACCCGTTCGACCGACCTGCGGGTGTGTTACTCGACGGTCCCCCCGAGGCCAACCCGGCTGGGAACGTGCTCGAGAGCGGTGCTGGGGCGGCGGCGTATTTCCCCAACCCGGTGGCCAGAAGGACGGCCACGGCCACGGCCTTCGAGAACCAGCCGCCCTCGAGTCCGGCTCGCGCCGAATCACCCATGGACCACTCCCATTGCCGAAGTCTCCTGGAACGGAAAGTGCCCTGAGCCACAATGAAAATGGCCGCTCCATCGGGAAACCCGCCTGCGAGAGAGCGGAAAACATCTCTTCCAGCCGCCGGAGTCCAAGTGACGAAAATCCGATTTCAGAGGAAGCCGCAGCCCTCTGGGATGGGAAAAGCGAGCCGCCTGACCCGGCTGCCGATCGGCGGGCAGGCGTCGGCTCCTCCTCTCCAAACAGGCTCCGAAACTCTTCATGGATTCCCGCTCTGATTCTCGGGCGGCTTGCTTCCACCTTTGTCGGACAATCCCAGCAAAGTGAGCTTTTCGACCAAAGTGTTTTTGTTGAAAGGTTTGACGATATACTCATTCGCTCCGGCTTCAAGCGCGCTGCGGATGGCTTCCGCCGTCGATTCGGAACTGATCATCACCACCGGAGTGGAGCTATAACCGTCGATCGCTCGAAGGCGACGGATGAATTCCAAGCCATCGACTCCCGGCATCTTCAAATCGACAACCACCAAATCGAAGTGCGGGCCACTCTTCACGTGGGCCAACGCCTCCACTGCTTCGGCGGCGGTCACCGCTTGAAAGTTCAAATCGCCGAGGCAATGACCGATCACCACTCGATTGCCCCAAGAATCATCCACAACCAACGCTCTCATAGGTTTTTCGCTTTCTCGTTCCGGACTCCGTTTTCGTCCGCAGACGGCATCATCCCCGAACCAAACGCTGAGCGCAATCCCGGCGTGGGCCCGGGCAGCAGTTCTCCTTTTGACAAGTATGTAGTCCCGGCTTCAGCCGGTCGCCACGTGAAAACCGGCTCAAGCCGGGACTGCCCGCGTCGAACAGATTTTGGATGGAGGCGCTTTGCCGGGGCGCGGGCCGCGATGAAGAGGAGAGGGCGATTTTTAGGTTCGGCCAGGCGCAGCGTGGCCGCCATCCCCGCGCCGGCGCACGTCGCCAATTCGCTTCGAGATCAGGTCCGTATTCTCAGACACTCCGCTAATGCTGCGCGAGATATCGGAAGTCGCTTGAACTTGCTCGCCCACCGAGATCGAAATGGCATCGGCGCCGTGGTTGATCCGTTCGATCGTTGCGCCGACCGACCCCATGTGTTGGGCCACGGTCTTAACCGCGTCCCGCATCGTGGACATCTGTTTGCTGATATCTCCGGTCGCGGCAGCGGTGCTGCGAGAGAGTTCCTTGACCTCGGCCGCGACGACCGCGAATCCTTTGCCCGCCTCGCCGGCGCGAGCTGCTTCGATGGTCGCATTCAAAGCCAGGAGGTTGGTTTGGCCGGCGATCTTGTTGATCAGTTTGACGATGCTCTCGACTTTCTTGCCGGCTGTGTTCAATTCGTCCACCGCCTGGCTGGCTTGTTGAGAGACCGAAACCGCCTCCTTGGACAGATTGACCGCGCCGGTGGCCTGGCGGGCGATTTCGTTGCTGGTTGACGTCAATTCCTCGCACGCCGCCGCCACCGTCGTGACGTTGGCGGCGGTTTCGCTGGCCAAGCCGGCGATGTACCGGATCTGGTCGCTGCTCTCTTTCATTTTCAGCCCGGCCGCATTGATGATGCACGCGCTTTGGCGGTAGGCTCCCTTCAAACCTCGAAGCAAAATCGGACGGTGAAACTGATCCCGACTGCAGTGTTCCATGGCGGCCGCGGCTTCGCGCACGAAAGAATCCGCCATGTCCAGCATGCCGTTGATGGCCACGGCCAGGGCCTGCCAGGTCGGATCCCCCCCCACGCCGGTGATGCGCGCTTCCAGATCTCCCTGGGCCGCCCGCGCGCAAATCCGGGTGAACTCCTCAATGCGACGCGCCGTCGTTTCGAGGTCGTGGACCCCATTCGCCGTCGGTTGCCCGAGTTGAGAGTCTGGCTGCAAGGTCTTCATAATAGCTCAGGCGGTCGCGAGTTGAGTGTGCTGGGAGAGGCTGAAAACGAACTGGCTGTAATCCATCTTTTTCTCCGCGAGCAATTTCGTCACGAGTTGCAGGGCGGCGTCCGTGCCCTGGCCCGGATCCGCGTGCCGCGCTTCCTCGGCTCGCAACGACGTGTAGAGCTCCTTCACCTTGGGCAGCGCGTCGGGAAAGGGGACCCGGCGATTCGAGTGGTATCCGACGTGCCGGCCATCGAGGGTGTAGCTCGGTGTCACATGCGCAAAAACCCAGTAATGATCACCGCTTTTCGCCATATTGACGACATAGGCAAAAATCTCGCGCCCCCCTTTGATCGTGTCCCAAAGCAGCTTGAAGACACACCGCGGCATGTCCGGATGACGAATCAAGTTATGGGGCTGTCCCAGAACCTCGCCTTCGTCATAACCCGCGACGCGCAAGAAAATATCGTTGGCATAGGTGATGATTCCGCGCAAATCCGTCTTGCTCACGATGATTTCATGTTCGGCGAAAGTCACCTCGCGCCCGGTTGGCCGCGGCTTGACCCGAGATTCTACCTGGGGCCGGTCCAAGAGATCGGATGAGAATCGACTCTTCATTTGAGCCAGAGGATAAGATAGGATGAATCGAGCAGGCAAGGAAAAGGTTCACCACGGCAGCCATTCGTGCGCCCCGGCCATTCTCATTCCACTTTGCTTTCAAGTTGAGCGT
>CAYHFE010000089.1:0-17815 GCA_964355375.1 uncultured Verrucomicrobiota bacterium | reverse complement strand
TCCTTCGGACACCCTCTCCCATCCGATGGGAGAGGGACGGGGTGAGGGAGCAGTTCGTCTCATCTTGATCGCAAATTCGAATCAGCACCGTCCCGGACCGCCCGCCCCGCCGCCCGCACTTTGCTCTTTGAACTTGGACTTCCCAACTTCATATTTTGGCCATGGACAAAGACCAAGTCGCCGCGATCCTCCAGGAGATCGCCGTTCTCCTGGAACTGAAGGGCGAGAACCCATTCAAAGCCCGCGCCTACCTGAACGCCGCCCGCACCCTGGAGAACCTGACCGAACCCTTGGAGACACTCCTCGCGGAACATCGCCTCGGCGAGGTCAAAGGCCTGGGCGACGCACTGCAAAAGAAGATCGCCGAACTCGTCTCGACGGGGCGCTTGGCCTACCACGACGAGCTGAAAGCCTCGCTCCCGGCTGGATTGCTCGACCTCCTGCAGATCCCCGGGCTGGGCCCCAAAAAGGTCAAGGCGCTTTACGAGAAACTGGGCCTCAGCTCGGTGGACCCACTCGAGCAAGCGTGCCGGGACGGCCGGGTGGCGGAGCTCTCGGGTTTCGGTGAGAAAACGCAAAGCAAGATTCTGGAAGGGATCCAATTTCGACGCACCTACGCGAGCCGCCATCATCTGAGTGCGGCTCTGGCGGCGGCCGCGCCGATCCTGGAAAATCTGCGCGCCCATCCGGATGTCATCCGCTGCAGCACGGCCGGGAGCGTGCGACGCTGCAAAGAGGTCATCGGGGATATCGATTTCGTGGTCTCTTCCCGCCGCCCCTCGGACCTCATCGCGTTTTTCACGAGCCAGCCGGGTGTCATTTCCGTCCACGCTCAAGGCGACACCAAGGCGAGTGTCGTGCTGGCGGGTGGCCTTCAGGCCGACCTGCGCGTGGTCAGCGACCAGGAGTATCCGTTCGCCCTGGCCTACTTTACCGGCAGCAAAGAGCATAATATCGTCATGCGACAGCGGGCCATGGAGCGGGGATTGCGCTTGAATGAATACGGACTCTTCCGGTCCGCCGAAGAAACCCGAGATCCCAGACTGCGCGTGGCCTGCGCGACGGAGGAAGAACTCTTTCAGGAGCTCGGCTTGACCCCCATTCCCCCGGAATTGCGGGAGGACCTGGGTGAGTTCGCCGCCAGCGAGCGCGGCGACATCCCGCGCTTGATCGAATGGACCGATTTGCGCGGTTCCCTGCACAACCACTCCCACTGGAGCGACGGCCGGGGCACACTCGAGGAGATTGCCGCGGCCATGGAAGAACTGGGCTGCGAGTATTGGGCCATCACCGATCACTCGAAGTCATCCGTGCCAGCGAATGGCCTCCACCCGGAACGGCTGCGCCAACAACTCACCGAAATCAAAGCGGTCAACCAGAAGCAGGCCGCGGCCGGCTCGGACTTTCGCCTTCTGAGCGGGACGGAAGTGGATATTCTAGGCGAAGGCAGGCTCGACTTTGACGATGACTTGCTGGGCGAACTGGATGTGGTCGTCGCCAGCATCCATCAGGGGTTCTCCCAAAGCGAAGCGGAGCTGACCCGGCGTCTGATTCGCGCCGCCGAGAACCCTTATGTCCATATCCTCGGTCACCTGACCGGACGTCTCCTCCTCGAACGGGAGGCCTACAAAGTCAACCAACAGGCCGTGATCGACGCGTGCGCGGCGACCGGCACCTGGATCGAACTCAACTCCAATCCCTGCCGCTTCGACATGGATTGGCGGCTTTGGGCCTACGCCAAGAGCAAGGGCGTCCGCTGCGTGATCAATTGCGACGCGCACCGGCATGAACACGCCGGCTTCCTCAGACTGGGCGCCGGCATCGCCCGCAAAGGCTGGCTGACGAAAGAGGACGTGGTCAATACCCTGTCCTTGCCGGCCCTGCTCCGAGAGCTCAGTCAGAAACGCCAGCGCTGAAGACCTGTGCATGGCCCACAAGTTGGAGAGTCCGCCTGGCCGAATCCCGTTGGGATTCGCAAATTCCCGTTCCCGAGTTGTGGGTCATGCACAGCTTGAGGACCTGCCCGACACGGAGAAGTTCCTTTTGGGCTCTCTCGCCGCGGGGAAGGAGAAGACTGCGGTGCCAGGGCCGTCCGCATTCGGAGATGCGCCCCAGGTGCGCGCGCGGCCTGTTTGCCCATTGACATTCCACAGGCAATTCCCAATCTGATCGCCAACAGCGAAACGGAATCGAAAAGGAAAGGCTTGAGTGTTATGGCTACGATGCATGAAGTGGATTACCAGATTTTCGGGGACGATATGCAGTTCGTCGAAATCGAACTCGATCCCCAAGAGGCGGCGGTCGCCGAAGCCGGCGGCATGATGTACATGGAGGATGGAATAGAGATGGAGACTATCTTCGGCGATGGTTCTCAGCAAAAGAGCGGCTTCCTCAGCGCCCTCGTCGGCGCGGGCAAGCGCCTGCTCACCGGGGAATCGCTCTTCATGACGGTGTTTCAAAACCAGGGTCACGGGAAAAAGAAGGTGGCGTTTGGCGCTCCGTACCCCGGGAAAATCGTCGCCGTGCATCTCGCGGAAATCGGCGGCGAACTGATCGCGCAAAAGGATTCATTCCTGTGCGCGGCCAAGGGCGTGAGCGTCGGGATTGCTTTCCAAAAGCGGCTGGGGGTCGGGCTCTTTGGCGGGGAAGGCTTCATCATGCAACGTTTGCAGGGCGATGGCTGGGCCTTCATCCATGCGGGCGGCACTCTCATGCAGCGCGATCTGGCTCCCGGCGAAACGTTGCGCGTGGACACCGGCTGCATCGTCGCGTTCCAACCCTCGGTGGAGTACGACATCCAACGCGTCGGCAATATCAAGTCGATGCTCTTCGCCGGCGAAGGGCTCTTCTTCGCCACCCTGCGGGGTCCGGGCCGGGTCTGGCTCCAATCCCTGCCCTTGAGCCGACTCGCCAACCGCATCTACGCGTCCGCGCCCCAGACGGGCGGAGGGGGCCGGGAGGAAGGCTCGGTTCTGGGCGGCCTCGGTCGGATGCTCGGCGGCGACCGCTCCTGAACCAGCCCTCGAGTTTCTTTTGTTTGTGATGCCGGATTTGTCCAGAATCGCCGAAGCCCTGGTCGAGCCCATCGGCTTCCTCTGGCTGATTCACCTCATCGCCGCCCTGCGCTGGACGTGGGGCCGGAAATGGCGCCCGGCTTTTTTCTGTTGGTTTGTGGCCGGCATCCTTACGGCGGTCGGCAGCACGTCGTGGCCGAAGCAGTTGCTCGCGGGCCTGGAACGTCCCTACGCCGGGCAGGCGATGGAGAAGATGGCGGCGGGCGATGTCGTGGTCATGCTCGGCGGAGTTTTGGCCGCTTCCACGCATGATACTTTCGGTCTGGACTTCGGATCGGCCGTGGATCGGGTCATCACCGCCGTGGAACTGCTGCGGCGGGGCAAAGCCTCGACGTTGATCTTGGGCGGAGGAAGCGGGCAAAGGAAAACGCCGGACGACTCAAAATACCTGGAGGGTCCGCTGCTGGGCCACTGGCTCAAGACCTGGGGGCTGACCACGAGCAATGTCGTCCTGCTCACGGCCTGCCGCAACACCCGCGACGAAGCCCTGCAAGTGCGCGACCTCGCCAAGGAGCGACACTGGCAGCGCATCCTTCTGGTCACATCCGCCTACCACATGAAACGGGCGGAAGCGATCTTCCGAAACCTGGATATCCCAGTCGTTCCGGTGGCCTGCGATTTTGCCGGCATGGGCGGGCTGGAAAACGCCACCCCGTTCAACCCGGTTCCGAAATCAGATCGTTTCCAGCAACTCGATCTGTTTGTCCATGAGATGATCGGCTGGTATTACTATCGGCTGCGCGGCTGGGTTACCGAGAAGAAGGGCGCCTAGTCGGTCGCGGCCGAATTGACTCTGAGAATTGACTATGAAAATCTGGATATCTCTGCTCGCCCTTTCGGTCACTGCCACATTCACCGCGCGCGGCGCGACCGTGATTGAGGGCATGGTTAAGATGCCCCCGGCCAAATCCGGTGCGGCGGCGGCGGGCCGCTATCAACAGAAATCGGGCGAAGTTTCGGCGCCCCAGCCGCCCACCGCCATCGTCTATCTGGAGGGTTCCTTCAAGTCCGATCCACGGCCGGCCGAAGCCACCGTGGAAATCATGCAAAAAAGCTTTCAGTTCTCTCCCAACCTCCTCCCCGTCCAAACGGGAACCCTGGTGAAATTCCCCAATCTCGACGACGATTATCACCATGTGTTTTCCTACTCCAAGACCAAGGAATTCGACCTCGGCCGCTACCGCAAAACGGAAAAGCCGACGGCCGTGGCCTTCAACAAACCCGGCGTTGTCCGGGTGGGTTGCGAAATCCACGATCACATGCGAGCCACCATTTTGGTGCTGGATACGCCCCATTTCAAGAGAACTGAACCGGACGGCAAATATCGCCTGACGCTCACCAACGTTCCCCCGGGCCAGTATGTGCTCAAAGCATGGGTGAATGAAAAAACCATCTGGGAACAACCGGTCGAACTGAAGGACGGGGAGACGCTCACCGTGAACTTCCCCCGCTCCTGAGTCGCTCGCTCTCCCCCCGTCGAGCCCATGCCTGCCCTCAGTTTCCGAGTCAAACTGCTCTTGGCCATGATGCTCGTGGTCGTCGGAGTGGCCGGAGCGACGCTCTATGTCGCGCAGCAGCGATTTCAGGAAACCTACCGGCGGGCCCTGGCCAAGGATTTCGTGTCTCAAACCAAGCTTTTCCTGGCGACCCAGGAATTCCTCCTCAGCCGAATCAAAGAGGCCTGCCAAACGCTCGTGCGTGGCTCGCGCGTGCGGGAGGCGTTGCGCGCGGCCACCGAGGAGTCGAGCGCGGACAAGCTCTACGGCGCGACGAAATCCGAGCTGGAAACCCGGAAAGTTCAACCCGCGTTTTCATTGTTCCTCGACGCCGCCGGCAAGTTGATCACCCCGCCGGAGTCCGATGAAGAAGAGCCTCGCCTGGTGCGGCAGCCCAATCTCCGGGCGCAACTGGAGATCGTGGGGCGGGCCGTTCCGAAGATGGAGGCGCCCCTCGTGGGATTCATGACCCCGGAAATGAAGAACAGCGGCATGAGCCTCCAGCAAGTCGTCGTCACGAAAATCGTCGATGTCGATTCCGATGAGCCCCTCGGTGCCCTGGCCATGGGTTTCCCACTCCCGGATCTTGGGGAGAAAGCCGGAGTTCTATTCGAGAACCGGCTCTATTCACCGACCCTGGCGGAACCGATGCGTCAAGAACTGGCCGCGAAAGTGGCCGGGCAACTCAAAATCTCCGAGATCCCTCCGGACGATTTTGTCGTGACGGTGGACCAGATTCCGCACCGCGTGTTCTACCAGGCCTTAAACCCCGATCCGCATTTCCCGCGAGCGTTCCTGGTGGTTCTGATTTCGATCAAGGACGCGCTCGACGCGCAGCGCGACCTGCGCGCGAAGATTTTTCTTTTTGGCGGCTTGGGCTTGGTGGGAGCCTTGACGATCAGCCTCCTGCTCTCGCATGGCTTGTCCGTCCCGATCCGGGAATTGGTCGCCGGCACCACGGAAATTCAGCGCGGCAATCTGTCCGTTCAAGTCCCGGTGCGGAGCCGCGATGAAATTGGACAACTGGCCGCCGCCTTCAACGAGATGACCCAGGGCCTGAAACTGAAGGAAACCTACCGCAGCGTTCTCGACAAAGTGAGCGATCCGGCCGTCGCCGAAGAGTTGTTGAAAGGCGTGGTCGCCCTGGGGGGAGAGATGCGGGAGATCAGCGTGCTCTTCTGCGATATTCGAGGTTTCACCGCCCTCAGCCAAGGGATGCACCCGGACGAAGTCATCCGCATGTTGAACGAACATTTCACGCCCCTGACCCGGGTGGTGAACCAAAACAAGGGCGTCGTCGATAAATTCGTCGGCGACTTGATCATGGCCATATTTGGAGCGCCGAAAAGCTACGGCAACGACGCCGCCAACGCCGCGCGCTGCGCGCTCGAGATGATTCAGACGAGGCGGCAATTGAACGCAACGTCCCAGTATCAGATCGAGGTCGGCATCGGTCTCGCCTCGGGACCGGCCGTCGCGGGCAACATGGGATCGCAAGAACGGCTCAATTACACCGTGCTCGGCGAGCGGGTCAATCTGGCGTCCCGTCTCTGCGGCAAAGCGGGGCGCATGGAAGTCGTGATCGATGAGACGACCCGCCAGCGGCTCGGTTCGGAGGTTCGCGTGGAGACCTTGCCGGATCTGGAACTGAAAGGCTTTTCCGCGCGCGTGCCCGCTCACAAACTCTGGGAAATCTGCTCTCCACAAGCAACTGTATGAAAAAGACCCTTCTTCTCCTGATCCTCCTGGCCTCACTCTTTCTCCCGGCTCGCTTGCGGGCCGCGCAGATCGAATGGCTGGATCGGCTCGACGACGCTCTTTACCTGCAATCGTCCAACGGATGGTTCCGCACCGACCTCAGCGGCTTGATCGATCTGGAGACCTACTACATTGACCAGAAGCCGGCCGGCCTGCTCTTCAGCGAGGACGACGTTTTCTTCAATCCCCGGCTCTCCCTGTTTCTGGACACAAAACTGGGCTCGCATTTTTACAGTTTTGCCCAGGCGCGGGTCGATCGTGGATTTGATCCCGGCGCGGTCAGGGAAGGCGACTTTCGCTTCGACGAGTATCTCCTGCGCTACACCCCATTCGCCGATTCCCGTTTGAATGTGCAGATTGGCAAGTTCGCGACCGTGGTGGGCAACTGGGTCGGGCGCCATGACTCCTGGCACAACCCCTTCATCAACGCGCCGCTGCCTTACGAGAATGTGCTCATCATCACCGATCATGTCGGCCCCGCCAGTCCGGCGGCCTTCCTGGCGCGACGGAACAAACCGGACCAGAAGCGAGACTGGTTGCCCGTTCTGTGGGGGCCCTCCTACGCCAGCGGCGCTTCCGTCTTCGGGTTGATCGAGAAGTTTGAGTATGCCATCGAGGCCAAGAACGTGGCGCTCTCGTCGCGTCCCTATGCCTGGGAGGCCAACCATCACGCGTGGGATTACCCGGTGGTCAGCGGTCGGGTCGGTTACCGCCCGGACGCGGCGTGGAATGTCGGCGCTTCCTTCAGCCATGGGCCTTATATGCTCCCGCCCGAAGATCTCTTGACGGTGGGCGGCCCGCGGAAAGGACGTTTCAAGCAAACCACCGTGGCCAGCGACGTCCGCTACTCCTGGCGTCATTGGGAAATCTGGGCCGAGGCTTTCGCCTCACGGTTCGAAGTCCCGGCCGTCGGCGACGCCGACAGTGTGGCCTATTATTTGGAGGCCAAGTACGAGATCACGCCCCGCCTTTTTGGAGCGCTGCGCTGGAATCAGCAATTGTTCGACAAAGTCCCCAACGGCCTGGGCGGAGAGGAACGCTGGGACCGCGACATTTGGCGGATCGAGACCGCCCTAGGTTATCGCTTTGACCGCCACTTGCAGACCAAGCTGCAATACAGTTACAGCCGCCAAAACGGCCCATTCCAACAAGGCGAGCAGCTTGTGGCGGCGCAACTGACCATCAAGTTCTGACCTCCGCGGCGGATTTGCGAATGAGGACACGCTCAAACTACCCGCCCCCTTCTCCATCGGACAGAGGCGGGGGCTGGGGAGAGCCTCCTTTCGCTTGGCGCATGCATCGAGACCCTGAACCGAAGGGGGTGGATTGCATCGCGCCAGCGTTTTGGAGTGCGCCGGCCCTCCGGCGCTCTTGACCGAGGCGGAGAAAGCGGCAGAGGGCTGCCGCACTCAAAACCTGGCGAAGTCGCCCTGCCCACTCTCAAATATCGTCCCGCCCGATTGAGGAACGGTTCAGGGAGAGCCGGCAAGGCTGGGCGGCTCTCCCTGAACCTGCGGCGGGGTGAGACGCTGTCGAACCCTGACTTTTTTACCGACCAAAATCCCAGGGCTCGACGGAGTCTCGCCCCACCATGGGAACGAGTTCATGGTCCCGATGCGTGCGCGAAGGAGCCGGTGCCTCGACGACGGAATCGTTACGGTTCAGCCCGCCGACGCGCCGCGGCGCTGGGCCGCGGCGCGAGGCGAGGAATGATTCAGTCGGGCTTGTGCGCGCTGTGGCAGGCTTTGCAGTTGACGGCTTCTTTGTACTTGGCCGTCGCTTCCGGTCCGCCCTTCTCCAGGCCTTGGGCGGCGGCCAGGAGTTTGGTGGTCTTCTCTTTCCAGCTCGAGGCCTCGCCCTTGGGCGGTTTGGCCGTGGTCAGACTCTTGTAGGCAGCCACGAGTTTCTTGATCTCCTCGGGCGAGGCTTTGCCGTCCACGGCTTTCTTGCAGACGGGATCGACCCCCTTGGGAGCCTTGTGATAGGTCTTCATCACTTCTTCAATGACGTCCGAGTGCTCATCGGCGGCGTTGATCCGCCAGACGAGCGCTCCGGCGGCCAGAAGCCCGGCGACGAGGGTGGTGAGCGCGATAGTTCTGTTTCTCTTCATACGTATTGTGGTTTTTTGGTTAGCCCGATGAGATGAGTTAAAGGCACATGGTCGATGAGCCAAATCATCGGGAAATGGAATGTTCGGGCGGTCATGCTGTTTCGGAAATGGACGCAAAGGTGTATTCAGTGAAGGGGCCCGCGTCAAGAACGCTGATGACGAACCGGTTGTTCATTCATGGCGTGGTCGCGCCGACGCGGCAGAATCGTTGGCGGTGCCGCGGACATTTCGGGAGGTCCGAGAGCAATTTGAACGGGGGCGGCGCTCGACACCGTTCGTCGGGCCACAGCGGGCGTTCGCAGACTTGATCAAAGTCAATGGCGTTCCGGTGGAAGCGAGGGCAGAGTAGCGCCACGGTTCCGAAGATAGGATGGAGTTTAATGATAACTGCGGTGATCCGGCAATGACCCAAGGTTTGGTCGATTCGACGCTCGCCGCGCGAAAGGATATTTTATGACGACCCACAACTCGAAGATTGCCCGGCGCACGTTTCTTCAAACCGCCGGCACGGCGGTCCTGGGCGGAGCGGCCCTTGGTTTTCCCCAGTTGATTCCATCGCGAGTCCTGGGCGCGCCCGGCAGGCCCGGCGCGAATGATCGTCTGATTCTGGGGCACATTGGAGTGGGCGGCATGGGCGGCTTCCACCTCAACGCCATGATCCAGAAGATGAAGAGCGCCGAGGTCAACATCGCCGCTGTCTGCGACGTGGATGAGAAGCGTCTGGAGACCGCCGCCAAGAAGGCCGGGGTCCAGGCTGAGCCTTACCGCGATTACCGCTACGTGCTCGATCGCAAAGATATTGATGCCGTCGTGATCGCCACGCCCGATCACTGGCACGGCGTGCAGACGGTGCACGCGGCGGAATCCGGCAAGCATGTCTATGTGGAGAAACCCGCCTGCTGCACGATCGAAGAAGGCAAGGCCATGGTCGCCGCCGGGAACAAGAACAAGGTGGCGATTCAGCTTGGGTCGCAGGGCCGTTCGCAACCCGAAGCCTACGCCGCGCATCTCTATATGGCTAACGGCATGCTCGGCCGGGTGCGCAAGGTGACGTGCTGGCATTACCCGAGTCCGGTCGATAACAACCCCGTGCCGGACACGAATCCGCCCCCCGATTTGGATTGGGATCTGTGGCTCGGGCCCATGCGTTGGCGGCCTTACAATCCCCGCTATTGCCCGGGCACTTTTCGATGGATCATGGAATCCGGTGGCGGCCAAATCCGCGATCGCGGAGCTCATGTCATGAGCAACGCTCTTTATTTCATGAATGCGGATCACACCGGCCCCGTTTCCATCGAAGCCAAAGGAACCCTGCCGACCAAAGGATTGTGGGACACGGCCATCAACATGGAAGTGGTCTATGAGTTCAAGAATCCGGACTGGACGTTGGTCTGGTCGCAGCCCGGCGAACCGATCGATTACTTCGACGCCGAAAAGAAGAAACGCGAGGGCATCCGCGACAGCTATGGCGCGGTCTATCACGGAGATAAGGAGAAGCTCATTGTGTGGGTCGGCGACAGCCAGGTTTATACCGAACTGAAGGCAGTCAACTTCAAGAAACCCGCGGGGGGAGTCGATGTCTATCGGAGCCCCGGCCATCACGAAGACTGGTTCATGGGGATCCGCACGGGCAAGAAGACCATCATGAACATCGAGGCCGGAGTGGCCACGGCCTTCCTTTGCATTCTCGGCAACCTTTCCCTGGTCCTGGGGCGCAAGCTCCAATGGGATCCGGTGAAACAAGAAATCGTCGGCGATGAACAGGCCCGGCGCATGATGAGCCGTCCGCAACGTCATCCTTATCACCTCTGAGAAATCGCCTACAAAACTTTCAACCGTTTACGAACATTTGCCATGAAAACGCAGCTCACTCCCGCTCTCGCCGCCACCGCCGCCTTCGCCACTTCCACCGCTCTCAATGTCCACGCTGAATCCGTGGAGGAACTGATCGCCAAAATCAAAAGCAAAGACGACAAGATCCGGGGTCCCGCCTGGCAAGGCGCCGGGCCTCTCGGGGCGCCCGCCCTCAAGCCCTTGGCGGCGGTCATGACCGACGCGGATATGGAAATCGCCCGCGCCGCCAAACGGGCCTTGTGGAAAATCGTCTGGCACGTCGGCCGTCCCAACGCGGCCGCGGAAAAGAAGGCGGCAGTGACGGAGTTGATTCCGCTTCTCGCCGCCGGGCCATCGAACGTGATTCGACGGGAAGTCCTGTGGATGCTGTCGGAAATCGGTGGTGACGAATCGGTCGAACCGGTCGCGGCGTTGCTCGGCGATGCCGAGTTGCGGGAAGACGCCCGCATGGTTTTGCAGCGCATTCCCGGCAAACGTTCTCTCGCCGCGTTGAAGGCCGGCCTCGCCGCGGCGCCGGTGGACTTCAAGCCCAACCTCGCGCAGTCGCTGCGGGTGCGCGGGGAGAAGATCAAGGAGTATCCCAGCCAGAAACTCGTTCCGATCAAACCGACGAACATCAAGTCGGCGAAACAAATCTGAACATCGGTGATGAAGGTGAGCGGAGTGGATTCAGACCGGATGGGCCGGCGGCGATTCTTGTCCGGTTTGGCCTGGGCGGGCGCGGGCGCGTTGGCGATGCCCGCTTTGGGAGCGGCGCTGAATCCCGAGGCGGGCCGGAATGCCGCCGGCCTGCCGATGCGAGTTCTGGGGCGAACCAAAGAGAAAGTCACGGTCCTTGGCTTGGGCTCGGCTCCGGTGGGGCATAGCCAGCCGGGCGCGGCCAGGGGCGTGCCGGTCTATCGCGCCGCCCTGGAAGCGGGCATCAATTACGTCGATACCGCCCACGCCTACGACGACGCGGAATCGTACCTCGGCGAGTTGGTGCCGCAATACCGCGATCGAATCTTTCTCGTGACCAAAGCCCAGCCCGCCGGGGCCAACCCGCGGGCGGCCGTCCAGGAAATGCAGCGGCAATTCGAGCAATCACTGCGGTTGCTGAAGACCGATCACGTCGATCTCCTGCACATCCACAGTGTCGGAGACCGGGCGACGGAGTTGATCCTGGCCGCGGACGGTCCGCTCGAATTCGTCCGTAGGCTCAAGGAAAAGGGGCGAACCCGGTTCATCGGGATCACCGGCCACAATCGTGTCTCCCGATACGCCCCGATCATTGACACCGGGGAAATCGACGTGATCATGGTGCCGCTCAATTTTGCTGATTACCACACCTACCGGTTCGAAGAAGACATCCTCCCGTTGGCGCGAAAGCATCAATGCGGAGTGGTGGCGATGAAGGTCTTCGGCGGACACCGGAACAACTTCGCCGGCTATCGGCAGCGTGGCCCGAGCAAAATGCCGACGCCCCTCTTGGAACGGGCTCTGCGCTACAGCTTAAGCATCGAAGGCGTCGCTGCCGCCGTCGTTGGTCCCTACACTGTCGAAGAGGCCAAACAGAACGTGGAGTGGACCAAGCGCTTTCAGCCGGTTTCGCCGGAGGAACGGCGCGAGCTGCGCGCCACCGGGGCGCCCCTGGCCGCGGAGTGGGGACCGCGATTCGGGCCGGCGGTCTGAAGCGCCATCTTTACGGGAAAGCCATTTTCCCGTTTGGCGCAGGCCTCGGGACCCTGAACTCGTTCCCTGGGTGGGGCGAGACTCCGTCGAGCCCTGGAATCTTGACCGGCAGGAAAGTCCGGGCTCGACGGAGTCTCGCCCCACCCAGGTTCAGTGGAAGCCTCACGGTCTGAGGACTGAGCGTTAGACTGAATCGAGACGGCCGAGGTTGGATTCGCCCCGGACTTCCGCACGGGGCAGGATTTTTTGTTCGTCAAACCCCGCTGCTTTGTTTTACCAATAGGGTGCGAGCCGAGTGGCCACGGAATCGTCCGAAAAACATCCTCGGCCCGCGAGCACACATTTTATGAGCGCGAAAGAAAAAGAAGCGAAGACCGCCAAGCCCAAAGAAAGTTCCGCCGGCCGATGGATCTCCTACCGCCCGGAAATCAAGGTTTTGGACTGCACCATTCGGGATGGGGGTCTGATGAACGATCATCACTTTGACGACCAAGTGGTCAGAGCCGTTTACACGGCCTGCGTCGAAGCCGGCATCGATTACATGGAGATCGGCTACAAGGCGTCGCGGAAAGGCATCAAGGTCGGAGAGCATGGGGCCTGGAAGTATTGCCTGGAGGAAGACATTCGGCGCATCGTGGGCGAGAACCAGACCGATTTGAAACTGGCCATCATGGCCGACGCCGAGCGCTGCGATTACCACGAGGACATTCCGCCCAAGAAAGAAAGCGTCATCGATATGGTGCGGGTCGCCACCTACATCAATCAGATTCCCACCGCGCTGGAGATGGTCAAGGATGCCCACGACAAGGGCTACGAAACGACGGTCAACCTGATGGCGGCTTCCACCGTGCCGGATCGCGAGCTGAATGAGGGGCTGGAATTGCTGGCGACCTCCGAGTCGAAGGCCATCTACGTCGTGGACAGCTTCGGCGCGTTCTACAGCGAACAAATCCATCATCTGGTCCGGAAGTATCTGCACGTCGCCAAACCCCGCGGCATGGAAGTCGGCATTCACGCGCACAATAATCTTCAACTCGGCTACGCCAATACCATCGAGGCGATCATCGAGGGGGCGAACATGCTCGATGCCACCATGGCCGGCCTGGGCCGCGGCGCGGGCAATTGTCCGATGGAATTGCTCATCGGGTTCCTGCACAATCCGAAGTACAACCTCCGGCCGATCCTGCAATGTGTACAGAATTCGATTGAGCCGATGCGCGCCAAATTGATGTGGGGCTTTGACCTGCCCTATATGATGACCGGACTTCTGAACCAGCACCCGCGCGCGGCCATCAAGTTCAAAGCCGGCGAGGGCACGACCGACATCGTGGAATTCTACGACTCGATCATCGAATGATCCGGCTCTTCCGCTATCGCGCTTCGCCCACCGAAATTCGCGTCGGGCTGACCGACGAACATCAGCATTCGTTCGATCTATCGGCGGCCGGAGTGGGCAGTCTCGAGTCCCTGCTGGAAGGTGCGGATCTGACCGTCCGCCTGGCCGGCCTCATCCGTCCGGGCCTGCCCCGCTTGGCCTTGGCCGAGCTCGAGTTGTTGACGCCGGTGGAGCGCCAGGAAGTCTGGGCGGCCGGCGTCACCTATCTGCGCAGCAAAACGGCGCGGATGGAGGAGTCCGATTTCAGCGCGAGCGCTTACGATCGGGTCTATGAAGCGGAACGACCCGAACTGTTTTTCAAGGCGCTGCCGGAAAAAGTGATCGGACCGAATGACGCCGTGGGCATTCGCCGTGACGCGCGCTGGAATGTGCCGGAACCGGAGCTGGTCCTGGTCCTCAATTCGCGCGGGGAGATCGTCGGCTACACCATCGGCAACGACATGAGCTCGCGCGATATCGAAGGGGAAAACGCCCTCTACCTTCCGCAGGCCAAGGTTTATCACCGCTCCTGCGCGGTGGGTCCTTGGATTCTCGTGGGATCGTCGGAAGCCGAGGCGCGCACCTGGACGATTCGACTCGAGATCGAGCGCTCCAACGAGCGAGTGTTTCAGGGCGAAACGAGCGTCGGCCAAATCAAACGATCCTTTTCAGAACTCGTCGGATTCCTCTTCCGCAGCCAGGTGTTCCCCCATGGCGCCATGCTCTTGACGGGGACTGGGGTCGTGCCTCCAGATCAGTTCACGCTCCAGCCCGGCGATTGGATCCGACTCCATATTTCAGGGATCGGAACGCTCTCGAATCGTGTGATCGAAGTGTAGGCCGCGGCGAGCGGACGCTTCAGCCGAAGGTGTGCAGTTGGGTTCAGGGTGGAACGGGCAACTGGCCCGTTCCTGTGGGCGACCAGCCTCCAGGCTTTGCTCATGCGACTCTCCCGGATTAGTGAATTCAATTGCCGCGCCCGACTCGGCGGCACGTTGCCGCCGAGGACGGCCAGGTTGGCCGTGCCACCCATTTCGATTGAATCGTCACGCGTTCGATCTGCCGCCAGTCCATGGCGGGCGGAACGGTTATCGGGCGAGCAATTTCTGGATCAGTGGCTCGAGCTTTTCGCCCCGGGCGTTGGTGGAGACGATATTTCCTTCCTTATCCAGGAGAAGCATGGCGGGAATAGCCCGGATGCCGAAAAGCTTGCCGAACTCATTGTTCCAATATTTTCCGTCGAAATGCTGAGGCCACTTCATGCCCTTGGCGACGGTGAATTCGAGCATCTTGGATTTGGCCTTGGCGATTTTTTGAGTAGCCACTTCGGGCGCGTCGAGCTGGGGCAGAGCCGGCAACTGGAGGGTCTCCTTGGGGTTGAGTTTCTGCAGCCGTTCCTGCTGCTCTTTCGATCTCGCGACCGTCTCTTCATCGACGATCTTGGAATTCTCGAACGAGACGCCGATGATTTCGAATCCCCGGTCATGATACTTCTGGTAATTGGCGAGGACATTCGGCAGTTCGGCGATGCACGGTCCGCACCAGGTCGCCCAGAAATCAACGAGCACGACTTTGCCGCGGAGCCGGTTCACATCCACCTCGCGGCCGTCGGCGGCGGTGAACTTAAGCTTGCCAACATTCGCCTTCTGTGAGGTCAGGTTGGCCAACGCTTCCTGGCCTTGCTTGGCCAACGCCGCCTGGGGGCTGGCGGCGACCCGCTTGAGGTAGCGCTCAAATTGTGGCACCCCCAGTCCGGCCGCCGGGTAAAAAACGCCGCGCTGCAAGGAGACGGCGTTGGGCAGCGCCGCCGGATCCTGGGCGAGCGTCTCGAGTTCGGATTGGGCGGTCTCGAATTCGGCCAGGGAACTCGCCGCCTGAATCTGGGTGCCGAGCAAGGATACGGACGCCTGGCGACGTTGATCGGGCTCGGCCGTCGTGTCGCTTTTCACCGTGCGCACGAGCCGGGCCAATTCCTTGGACCAAGCCTCCCGGGCCGCTTGGTCGTAAACGATCAATTCCGCGGAAGGTTTATCGTCGAAACCAGGTTTGATCTCCTTCACGAACGAGGGGCGGCGCTGGTTCAACGCCAGAATGACTCGCGCCCGGTCCGGTCCGGAATTGTGGCTGGTGAGGTACTTGAGGCTCAACGCGCGCAGTTTCTGTCCGACCTCATCATTGGCGCGAAGCGACTCACTGCGCGTGGAGGCTGCTGCCGGCGTCGGTTGAGGCAGCGTCAAGTTCATGATCGCCTGCAGTTCGGGATCGTCGTATTTCTTCGGCGTCGGGCTGGCCGATCGGGAGGCAGCGGCCGGTTCGGCGGCAAAAAGCGGAGCGCCGGTGAGGTTCATGAGCGCGGCAGCCAGGGCGGCCACGCGGGCGGGGCGGGTAATTCTCATAGTGAAAGACGTTGGTCAGTGGCGAGTCGATCCAGTCGGAGCGCAACGCTCAATCGGTGCCGGCTGACAGACTTTGGCATTTCGGGCACGCTGGAATCGTAATTGGACCAAACGGGCGGCACAAGACGGAACATCCCGTTCCGCAACCCGCGCGCGTCGCTCATCCGTGGACCGGAGTGGGCGAAAGGGATCCGGAATGCTCCGCCAGGCTTTGGCGTGCGGCAGCCCTCTGCCGCTCGGGAAGATCTGGGAAGAACCAGCGCGCTCGAAAAGCCCTAGGGCCGGCGCACTCCAGGACGCTGGCGCGACGCAGCTCGCGCCCTGCGGCTCATGGTCCCAGGGTATGACAACAAGAAATTGCCTCGTCCAACATCTTGGCGAGACACCGGGGCCGAGCTCGCAAGTCCGAAAGATTCAGCAGTTCTCATTTTGACTCAGGACACGGTCCGTTCCACGCATGTAGTCCCGGCTTCAGCCGGTTTCACGTGGCGACCGGCTGAAGCCGGGACTACATACTTGTCAAAATGAGAACTGCTGCGAAAGATTACGCTCGTTTTTCTCTTCGCCAAACGCGATTCTTTCTCGGCGGATGATGACGGTTTACGATGAGGCAGAAACTGACCAACATGGATATGAACCCGGAATACTCTTCACTCTCCCGACGGCGCTTCGTTGAGCGATCAACTCTCATGACCGGATTGCTGGGAACCGCCGGTTTCGCGGCCGCCCCCAGCGCCTCGGGGGCCGCAGCGGATGGCGTCGCCGTCGCGGCGACCGCTTCGGTCAATGCCCGTTCCTTCGGCGCCAAAGGCGACGGCCAGACCGATGACACTGCCGCGCTCCAAGCCGCCTTGAATGCCGCCCAGACCCAGGGACCGGTATGCTATGTCCCGTCCGGGATGTATCGGCTGGAGGGGCCGTTGATTGTTCCGCCAGGAGTTACCCTGTGCGGTTCTTCGGGAGGCGTGCCGCACAGCGAGCAGCCGATCGGCACAGTCTTGCTCGCACTGGGCGGGCGCGGCCAAGCCGACGCGGATCCGCTCATCACGCTGAAGCCGAACGCCGTCGTGCGCCAGGTGGTCATCCATTATCCCGCGCAGACGCTCCCGGAGGTCGCGCCGTATCCATGGACCATCCGGGTCGAGGGCGAGCTCTGCCAAATCCTGGATCTCACCATCACCAATCCCTACCAGGCCATCGACCTGGGGACGAAGTGGAACGAGCTGCACTTGGTGCGCAATGTCTTTGCCTGCCCATTGAAGATTGGAGTTTACATCGACCAATGCACCGATATCGGACGCATCGAGAACGTCCATTTCAATCCCAATTTCTGGACGCGCATGGCCCTCAAGCCCGCCTTCCCCGGAGGCGATATCAAGAGCTACCTCGAGAAGAACCTCGTCGGATTCAAGATCGGCAAAACCGATTGGGAGTTCATCAGCAATTGCTTTGTTATTTTTCCACGCATCGGGTTCCACTTCGACGACTTTGGGCATGGCCCGGGCAACGCCGTGATCACGCAATCGGGCAGCGACATCGGCCCGGTGGCGGTGCGCGTCGATCGCACGCAGAACCACGCCGGCGTGCAATTCGTCAATGGACAGTTCATGTCCACGCTCGAAGTCGGACCGCAGAATCGAGGTCCGGTCAAACTGTCCAACTGCGGTTTCTGGGGCATCGAGACAACGCGGGAACAGGTCCGTCACCTGGGCCCGAGCACGCTGGTTCTGACCGGGTGCCATTTCACGGGCTGGGACCACGACCGCAAGGGCGACCCCTGCATCCGGGCGGCGGGCGGCCGCTTGATCGTCAATGGCTGTGAATTCATGGACGAAGGCAAAAAGCCGATTCTCCTGGAAAAGGGACTGAAGGCGGCCACGATTCTGGGCTGCTGTTTCCGCGGCGCCAAGGCCATCGACGATCAATCCGGAGGCGACGTGCAAATCGGATTGAACACCGGCGAGGCTGCTCGCAAATCCTGACCGGGGCATGGGCCAAGATTGAACCGTTCGCGGTTGGGCCACGACAGGGCGGTGCTGAGGAGTGGGAAAGTTGTTGAAGCGGGAATGGTTTAACGAATT
>CAYHFE010000088.1:0-17858 GCA_964355375.1 uncultured Verrucomicrobiota bacterium | reverse complement strand
TCTTCATCAGCTCGCCGACGATGTGATCGAGTTCATGGATGAAATCCCCGTGCGGTCCCGCTTTCGAGCTGCCCTGAAATTGCTTCGACGCGAAGGAGGGCAGATGCACCGCATTCATGGAGTGCAGGAGGAAGAAGGATTGCTTCGGCTGGCTCTTCGCGCGTTGATCGAGAAACTCCCGGCTCTTTTTCAGGAAGACCATGTCCAATTCCTCGAGGTCATAGTCCGGCGCGATCAGGCCGGCGCGGTTGTCGAAGGCATACGGGTGCTTGGGCAGCTTCGACTTGTCGAGCATCCGGGTGGGAGGCACCGGAATGCGATCGCCGTCGATGAAGGCGTAAAGATAATCCGTGGCCGGACAGCACGCCGTGCCGAAGAAGCGGTCGAAGTCATGATCGAGCGGCCCGCCTTCGATGCGGCGTGAGAAGTCCACACGCCGGACCGCTTCGACGCCATTGCCGCGCACGGGTTGCCCGTCCTTGTCGAAGAACGTCAGCCCGACATGCCACTTGCCGACACACGCCCTGGCGTAGCCTTTGGCGCGGAGCATGGCCGGCAGCGTGAGCCGCCCCGGCGCTATTAGCGACGGCCCGCCGACGCCTTCGAAAACCCTGCTTCCATTCGGCACGCGGAAGCCCATCTGCCCCGTCATCAAACTGTAGCGCGAAGGCGTGCAAACCGTGGCCGGACTGTGCGCGTCGGTGAACCTCATGCCCTCGCGCGCGAGACGGTCAATGTTCGGCGTGGGAACCTTCGACTTGTCGTTGTAGCAACTCACATCGCCGTAGCCCAAATCGTCGGCGAGGATGAGGAGGATGTTGGGCTTGCGCGCCAGCGTTGCCGCTGCGCCGTGCGCGTCGGCGAAGGCCTCACGCTTGCCATCGTCGTTGGCAGCCTTGCCGCGTGCTTCCGCATTCGCGCGGATTTCCGCCTTGGCCTGCTTCAACCGCTCCGGCCAGGCAAACATCGGGGCCTTCGCCGGGTCGTAACCCGCCAGATGACCGGTGAGGCGCATCGTGGGTTTCGTGTATTTCAGTTCGGTGTCGCCGAACACCTCGCGGCACCTCGCGGCGAGGCCGGGGTCGTATTCGATCAACTGCGAGCGCAGGTGAACGTGGTTATGGTCGTGGTCGTTCACGCGGTTGTTGTCGAACCACGACTGCACGCCTTCGGCGAAGTACTCGTGAGGGTTCACAGATGCGTACTTCCCCTTCCACAGGCCGGCTTTCATCGCCGCGTCGTAAGCCTGCTTCAGCCGCGCGTCGAAGGTCGGATCTACATTCAGCAGGCCGCGCAGGTGGATGTTGTGCGCGAATTCGTGAATGAGGATGCACTCCGTGGAATAAGGATCGCCGGCAAAGCAGAGCACGTTTTCCTCGGCGACCGAGCAAAGCGGGTCCGTCTCGCTGCCGCCGAGTCCACGGGCGCGCGCGTCCCAATAGTCCTTCGCCGGGATGCCGGGGAACTCAGCCTCCTTCTCATCGGCCAGGCGGGCGAACTCGGGGAGATCGGTGGTGTATTCATCGTGCGCCATGATGCACATGCGGGCGCCGCTCTTGATCATCGCCGTGCGCACATCCGGGCGTTTGGCGAGCATCATGTTCACGAGGAACGCGGCTTCCTTGAGCGCGTAGGAATTCACTTTGGCGGAGGCGACGATGGGAAAGCCATTCGCGCTGATGGCTTGCGTGTAGAAGGCTGGCACACCGTTCTTGCCGGACGGATCAAAACGAAAACCCTGCACCGGCACCTCACTGGTCACCGTGGCGATCGACTTGTCGTGCCGCCCCACGACCTCGAAGCGATGCCCGAGCGTCGTGGTGGTGACGGTGTCCTTGCCCGGAGCGACGGAGCCGTTCGGCACGCGTTCGGTGTCGGACTTGAGCCAGAAGATATCGATGGGCTGGCGGCTGCCGTTGATGAATTGCAACCGGGGGCGCGCGAGTTTTGGCGCGTCCGCCGCGGCGCACGGCAGCATCGACAGCACGCAGGCGATGAGGAGCGCAGCGGTGACTTTCATGGTTTGAGCAGACTCCCTTTCTTCCGCGCCGGGGCCGCGCCCGGTCCATCCCCGTCGCTGTCGCCGGCGCCACCACCCCAGAGCGGTTTGGATCTTCATTTTCGCGATTTCACTCGGTGGTTGCTGCGCCCGCGCGGCTGTGGCCTTGCTGGCGGATTCTCTCCAGCCGCGCCGACATGTCCTTCACGCGCGCCGGTTCCTTCGCGGCCAGGTTGTTCGTCCGGGTGAGATCGGCGGCGACGTTGAAAAGTTCAGGACGAGGCGGAGCGGCATTTCCCTGTGCGCCGGCCCGACGTTGCTGACCGGGGCCGCCGCCTTCACCTTCGTCGCGCCGGAGCAGCCGATGTCTCCGTAGCCGAGATCGTCGGTGAGGATGTAGATGATGTTGGGTTTTGCCTTCGGATCGGCGGAAAGCACGGATGCGAGCGGTGCCAGCGAAAGGGCGAGGATGAATGCAGAGGTAAAACACACGGCCCTTGCTCTCGCGAATGAAATGCACGGCATTGTCCGCGGTGGCATCCGTCTTCGCCTGTGATTTCACGTCGCCCGGGCCATTGAACACGGCGCTCTCGTCGAAATCATACTCCGCGGGCTGCGGTGCGCCGGGAGCGCCAGTGTTCGTGAGATGCCACTTGCCGAAACGACCGGTGCGATAGCCGGCGTTTTTCATGAAGCGCGCAATCGTCGGCGCCTTCGGATCGAGCCAGTCCGGCCTGCCGCGCTCGACATTTACATTGGGCGCGAAGTGCTGATGGATGCAAAAGCGAGCGGGATATATGCCCGTCATCGCCGCCGTGCGGCTCGGCGAGCACACGGGATTAAGCATTTTGAACTGCTGGAAGCCTGTGCCCTCGCTCGCGAGCCTGTCCAAGTTCGGTGTCTTCAACCACGGATGCCCGTGGCACGACAAATCGCCCCAGCCCCAGTCATCGGCGAAGATGAAGACGATGTTGGGTTTCGACGCCGCATGGCAGAAGACAGAGCTGAGGACCCGGAGGGCAAGGAGGAAAGACGGTTTCATGGTTGCTTGCCGATGACGCCCGGCTCCGTGGCGGCTGATTTCTTCCTGCCCTTCGCATTCCCCTCCGGCGCCTCCGCTTCGTCCTGCTTGCCAAACTTCGCGCGCTGGTCGCGCTTGTGGCGGTTTTTGCTGGTGAAAGTGCCCTCCCGCACCGGCTCGCGCGCCTTCTCCGCGAGCGCGGTGAGCTTTGCGAGCACGCCTGGATTCGTTTTCGCGATATCCTTTGATTCGCTCGGGTCGGCGGCGAGATCGTAGAGCTCCCATGCCGCGTTGCCCTTGGGCCGAACGGCCCGCCAGGGGCCCTGGCGGATCGCGGCCCATTGGTTGATTTCCCAATAAAGATACTCGTGCTGCTTCTGCGCGCGACCCGCCGCTTTCTCGCCGACCAGTTCGGGCAGAATGCTGATGCCATCAACGTCCGCGGGCGCCTTTGCTCCCGTGACTTCGGCAATCGTCGGGAGAATGTCCGGGAAATAGCCGAGATGCTCGCTCACGCGGCCCGGCGCGATTCTGCCCGGCCAGCGCGCGATGAAGGGGACGCGCAATCCGCCCTCGTAGAGCGTGCCCTTCTTGCCGCGATACTCGACGCCCGTTTGCGGATGCTTGTTGGCGCGGTGAATGCCGCGCGGATGCTCGGCGGAGGTGAAGTAATCCGCGCCACCATTGTCGCCACTGAAGAAGACGAGCGTGTTTTCGTCGAGGCCGAGCTCCTTGAGCAGCGCGAGAACCTCGCCGACGTGGCGGTCCATCATCGTGACCATCGCGGCGTAACGCCGCGCGGGCTCGGTCCACGGCTTGTCCCTGTAAATCGCCCACGCTGGGTCGCTGTCGGGAATGTCGAAATTCCCGTGCGGCGGCGTGTAGGGCAGGTAGGCGAAGAAGGGCTTGTCCTTGTTGGCGCGGATGAATTTCAATGCCGCCTCGTGGATGACGTATTGCGAGTAGGTCTTGCCGTCGCTGCCGCCACTGTTGCCCGCGAGCGGCACTTCCTCGCTGTTGCGGATGAGGTAGGGCGGGAAATAGGTGTGCGCGTGGACCTGATCGTAGTAGCCGAGGAACTCATCAAACCCGTGCTTCTCCGGAACGCCCGTCGAGTCGCGTCCGCCGCAGCCCCACTTGCCGTAGCCGCCTGTCGCGTAGCCAAGCGGCTTGAGCATCGAGGCGATGGTCGTCTCGTCCGCGCGCAGCGGCGTGCCGCCGCCATTCGAGCGCACGGACATGTGCCCGCTGTGTTTGCCGGTGAGAAAGGAGCACCGCGTCGGCGCGCACACGGAGGAACCGGCGAAGAGACTGCGAAACACGACGCCCTCCTTCGCCATGTGGTCGAGGTTCGGCGTCTTGATAGTCCTCCCACCCATGAACCCCGGCTCATAGTAGCCAAGCTCGTCGGCCATGATGTAGATGACGTTGGACTTCGCGGCATCCGCGCGGTGGAGGCCGGCGAGCAGCAGGGCGATGAATGAGAGGGTGTGCTTCATGGTTGGTAAAAAAGTGGAGTGGAAATGTGCGGGGCTCACTTGACTTTCCTCCGCCCATTCTGTTTCGAGCGCTCCGCGGAGAATACTTCGTCGCTCGGCTTTTCCGGCAGCGTGGATTTCCATTGCTCGAGCTTGGCGACGATTTCCTTCACCGCATCGGGTTTGTCGGATGCGAGGTCCTTGGTTTCGAGCGGGTCAGCGGCGATGTCGTAGAGTTCCATGTGGCTGCCGTCGCGATTCGACAGCAGTTTCCACTGCCGGTCCACTACCGCGTAGGTCACCCAATGAAAGGGCGCATCCGCCTTCGGCGGCCATGCGCCTTCCATTCGCCAGAAGAGCGGCTTCGAGCGTGTCGGGGTCGCCTTGCCTTCCAACGTGGCGACCTGACTGATGCCGTCGGGTTGGTAGCCATCGGGTGGCTTCGTGCCGGCCAGTTCGCAGAACGTGGGCAGCAGATCGACGGCGGAAATGAGCGAGGTGTTGTCGATCTTTCCCGCAGCGATTTTCCCGGGCCAGCGGGCGATGAACGGCACATTGATGCCGCCTTCGAACAAAGCGGTCTTGTAGCCCTTCCGGCCGGCCGTGGTTCCCTTAGACGCCACGATTCCCCAACCTGCTCCGGTGGCGGTATCGTAGCTCAACTCCAGTTTCGCCGGGCGTGCCGAGCGAGCGGGACCATTGTCGGAGCTAAAGATGACGAGCGTATTTTCCGTCAGCTTCAGGCGATCCAATGCATCCAGCACCTGGCCGATGCGGTCATCGGCATGCGACAGCACGGACGCGAAGATCTGGTCCTCCCGGCTGGCCATGTTGCGGAAGCGCCACTCGTATTTCGGCACCGTGTGAAACGGAGGGTGCGGCTCGTGCATCCACAGGTTGATGAAGAATGGCTTGTTCGCCGCCGCGCTCTTCTCGATGAAAGCAATCGCGTGGTCCGCATCCTCATGCACGGGCATCTGCTCGCCCGCGCAGTTGAAGGCCCCATAGTCGTCGTAGCCATAGACTTTCGGCAGCGGCGAATCCGGAATCATGTCGTTTGAGAGATGCCATTTGCCAAAGTGCGCCGTCGCATAGCCCGCGGACTGCAGCATCTTCGGCAAGGTCGGCGTCTTCGGGTCGAGCCAGTCCGGCATGTTGCGCTGTGCGTTGTTCTTCGCATGCGCAAAGTGGCCGTCGATGTTGTAGCGCGCGGGGAAGTGCCCCGTCATCACCGCCGTGCGGCTCGGCGAGCACACGCCGCTGGCGACGGTGAAGCGCGAGAAGTCCGTTCCCTCCTTCGCGAGCCGATCAATGTTTGGCGTCTTCACATACGGATGTCCGTGACACGACAAATCGCCCCAGCCCCAGTCATCGGCGAAGATGAAGACGATGTTGGGCTTGGCCGGCTCGGCGGCGGTCAGGCCAGCGAGTGGCGCGCACAGCATTGCGGTAAGCAGAGTGAGGATGCGTTTTTTAATGGTCACCATTGAAGTTTACTTGTCGGTTTCGTTCGACTTGGAGGAAGATTCTACCTCGTCTTTGGTCCAGACTCCATCGCCATCGCGATCCAACTTTTTGAAGCGCCGTGTGAGTGTCGGCACGGTATCACCAGTGCGTCCCGCGAGGAACTCTTCCAAAGTTACGCGACCATCTTGGTCCTTGTCGCGTAGCGTGAACAACCGTTGCTCCGTTTCTGATGTGGCATCTGGCTTCTTCTCTTCGGCCTCGCTCCTTCCTTTGCCTGACTTGGTTCTCGGCTTCCCGTCCACATAAAAAGCATACGGGCCGCTTGAGCCGTTGCCCTCTTCGATCTCAGGAAGTCCTCCCGCCGGGATCAAGGTCTGAGTCCACTGCGCCAACTGCGACCGGAGCGCCTCTACTTGCTCAGGTTGTTGCTTATTTGAGAAATTTCCGCCACTTCACGGGCACATCGTTTGGATGCGCGGTGACGAGGCGTTCCATCGCGGCGGTGAGTTCGGCGGCGAGATCCGGTTTTTCCGCCCAGAGGTTCATTGTTTCGCCGGGGTCGGTGGCGAGATCGTAGAGCTGCCCGGCGGGCGCGTCGTCCGCGGGCGCCGTTTTGTTGAACCCGCCACCGCCGGGGCCGAAGATGATTTTCCAAGTTCCCCGACGCAGCGCAGGCAGGCCGTTCGCGGCGTGGCTGATGCCGAATTCGCGCACGGGAGCGGTGCCGCCCTTGAGCAGCGGGAGCAGGCTCACGCTGTCTTCGCCCGCGCCGGCGGGCAGTTTCGCGTCGAGCACGGCGGCGAGCGTGGCGATGATGTCCGTCTGCTGCACGAGCGCGTCACAGCGCGTGCCGGGCGCGACGGTGCCGGGCCAACGCACGATGAAGGGCACGCGGTGTCCGCCTTCCCAGGCGTCCGCCTTGTACCCGCGCCACGGGCCGCTGGGGAAATGGCCCTTCGCCTCCATGGCCTTCGCGCCGATGTAGGGCGCGCAGCCATTGTCGCTGGTGAAAATGACGAGCGTGTTCTTCGCCGCGCCGCTTTTCTCCAGCGCGTCGAGCACGCGGCCTACTGTGGCATCGGTCTGCATCACGAAATCCGCGTAGGCGCCCAAGCCGCTCTTGCCGCGCCACTGGCTGGCGGGCGCGATGGGCGTGTGCGGAGAGGTGAGTGGCAGATATAGAAAGAACGGCTTCGGTGTCTTCGCCGAGTCCTGGATGAAGGCGCACGCGCGTTGCTTCAGCGCGGGCAGGATGGCGTCGAGCTTCCAATCCGCCAGCGCCGGGCCGCGAATGCTGGCCTGATTGGTCCGGAGCGCCGCGGCGGGGAGCAATTCGGTCGGCACGCCGACGGTGCACCGATTCTCGATGAAACAATACGGCGGCCAGTTCGGAACATCGGTGCCGAAATACGAATCGAACCCAGCATCCACCGGCCCGCCGCGAAACTCGCGCGAGTAAATCGTGCGCCACGCAGCGCGATCGGCGTCGCCTGGCTCCCTGGCACCTTGGCCCGCTTTGCCGTCGTAGCCTTTGAGCATCTGCCGCTCGTCGTCGGTGAGCTGCATGTCCCAGCCGAGATGCCATTTTCCAATCGCCGCCGTGCGATAGCCCCGTTGCTTGAGGAAGTCCGCGATGGTCAGGCGCTCCGGCGCAATGAGCGGCTCGCCGAGATACGGCACGATGCCCACCTGCAAACGCGTGCGCCAGTGATAGCGCCCCGTGAGCAGTGCATATCGCGTGGGCGAACACACGCCGCTCGACGTGTGCGCGTCGGTGAAGCGCATCCCCTGCGCGGCGAGCGAATCGATGTGCGGCGTGGCGATCTTCCCACGCTCCAGGTTGTAGCACCGCACGTCGCCATAGCCGAGATCATCGGCGAGGATGATGACGATGTTGGGTCGGACTGCATCCGCAGCAAAGCCGTGCCCAGAACCGACCACCAAGATGGCGAACAAGACGACGGCGAGTCTGTTGGTGAGCATTCTTCTGTTCATTTTGATGGCGTCCCTGATTTATGGACCGGGCCCGTAGAATCAGCGAAATGACCCGCAGGCCGCGCGTGCGTGGCCCGGACGCCGGTGAGCGAGTCGCCCAGATCAGTACGGGCCTTGGCGACCTCCGCCTGCAGGCGCGCGACGGTTTCGGGATTTGCGCTGGCCACATCGCGCGTCTCACCGGGGTCGTGCTTGAGGTCGTACAGCGCCAGCCCCATTGTCTCGACACGATAGCCGTGCCGGCTGGCGATGCCGCGAATGCCGGAGATTTCAATGGCTTGGGGTTTCATGTTCTCCCAGTTCGATGGCTTGCCACCGCGACCGGGCGCTGCGGCGACGGTGAGATATTCGTGCGGCAGGTGCAGCTTCCAATCGCCGGCACGCACGGCATGCAATTCCTCGCCGGAATAAAACCAAAACGTGTCGCGTCCCTTCGCCCCTTTCTCCCCGAGCAGAAGCGGCGTGAGGTCGGTGCCGTCGATCTTTGTCGTCGGCAGCGGTGCCCCGGCCAGACGCGCGAACGACACGTAGAGGTCCATCGTTGTGACGAGTTCATCGGTGACGCGACCGGCGGGCACCCGGCGCGGCCAGCGCATCAGGCACGGCACGTCCACGCCGCCGCCGAACGCGGTGAGCTTGCCCTCGCGCAGCGGCCCAGCCGAACCCGCATGTTCGCCATAGGAAAGAAACGGCCCGTTGTCCGACGTGAACACGACGATCGTGCGTTCGTCGATTCCGTTCTTGCGGAGCGCGGCCATGATTTCGCCCACCGACCAGTCGAGTTCCTGCACGACATCGCCGTAGAGGCCACGCCCGCTCGTGCCCTTGAACTTCGCCGACGCAAAGATTGGCACATGCGGCATGATGTGGGGCACGTAGAGGAAAAACGGCTTCTCCTTGTTGCGCTCGATGAACTTCACCGCATGCTCCGTGATGCGACGCGTGAATTGCGATTGGTCGGGATCTAGTTCCACCACCTTTTCGTTTTCGTAAAGCGGCAGCGAGGGAATGCCGCGCGTAGTGGGATGCAGCGGCCCGTTGTCGTTTGAGTACGGGATGCCGAACCATTCTTCGAAGCCACGGCGCGTGGGCAGGAACGGCTCGCGATGACCGAGATGCCACTTGCCGTAAATGGCCGTCGCGTAGCCCTGCGTCTTGAGCAATTCGCTCAGCAGCTTCTCGCTCCGGTTGATTCCAGTGTTGCTAGTGTGATTCAGAGCGCCCGCCATCCCCACGCGATTGGCGTAACAGCCCGTGAGCAGCGCCGCGCGCGAGGCTGTGCAGACCGCCTGCGCGACATAGAAGCTGGTGAAGCGCGTGCCTTCCCGCGCGAGCCGGTCGATGTGCGGCGTCTGGATGTCATTCGCGCCGTAGCAGCCCAGGTCGCCGTAGCCGAGATCATCCGCCATGATGCAAACGATATTGGGCTTGGCCGGCAGGTTGTCCGCGGCGGTCAACGCGATCAACGGGGCCATCAAGAACGCCAATAGGAGAAGCCGAAAGGCTGTATTCATGGCCTGGCCTTTCGGGCCTTTCCTTTACTGGGAGCCGCTGCCTCCGATGTGGGTGGCGTCCACTCGGCGGGCCTGGGGTTGGCGACTTTCAACGGATATTTGTCGCCGTAGTGGAGCATTTCCTTTTCAAGCGCGGCGGTCAGCTGGTTGACTTTCGCAGCGTGTTCCGGTTTGTCGGCGAGATTGTTCAACTCGCGCGGATCAACTTGCAGGTCGAAGAGCTGGGTCTTATCCACGAGCGGATAGCGGATGAGTTTCCAACGGTCGTCGCGAATGGACCTCATGCAGTCGCGGTAACCGGTGTAAAGCAAGTCGCGGACCTTGGAGGACTTCACTTCGATTACGGGGCGCAATGATTTTCCCTCCACGCCTTCGGGCAATTTTGCTCCCGCAAAATCAGCAAAGGTCGGGAACAGGTCCATGAGATAGACGAGCGCGTCGCTTTTGCCTTTCGGGATGCCCGGCCCGGCAAAGACGCACGGGACGTGCAGGCCGCCAAACTCGTAAAGATTCTGCTTCCCGAACAGGCCGTGCTCGCCCATCGAAAGACCGTTGTCGCCGGTGAAGATGACGATGGTGTTCGTCCATTGTCCGTTCGCCTTCAACTCGGCGAAGATGCGTCCGACATGGTGGTCGAGGCCAGTGATGCAGGCGTAGTAGTCGGCGAGTTGCTGTTTGGTGTTCTCCGGTGTGCGCGGCCACGGCGCCAGCTTCTCATCGCGCACGGTCATCTCGCCATTGTCGAAGGGATGCTGGGACAGAAAGGCGGGCGAGAGCGGGATTTTCGCCACGTCGTAGAGCTTGTGAAACTGCGGCTCGGCGGAACGCGGGTCGTGCGGGACCGGCGGCGCGAGGTAGATGTAGAAAGGCCTGCTCTCGTTGGTGGCTGAGCGCGTCTTCAAGAACTCAATGGTGCGGTCGGCGAGACGGCGACTACAGCCTGCGCGGTCGCCGGCTTTGCCTTCGTCGCGAATGCTGGTTTTGAACTCGGCGAGCCCGGCTGGAAAACCGTTGCCGGTCTTGCCCATGTGCCAGGTCTGATAACCCGCCGCTGCCAGCACGCGGGGCAGGAATGTGGCCGGGTCACCCGCGTTCGACGCGGCGTCTGGAGCCCTCGGGATACGCTGCCACGAACGACCCGTGAGCATCATCGTGCGGCTCGGCGTGCAGACGGCGCCGATCATCGAGCCCATGGTGTAACAGCGGGTGAAAGTGATGCCGCGCTCGACCAGCGTGTCGAGATTCGGTGTCTGCAGGATGGGATTTCCCAGCGCGCGCAGCCCATCCGGCCGATGGTCGTCGGCGTGGATGTGGAGGATGTTCGGACGCGGCGCGGCCGCGAATACAGCAGGCCGAATGGCGAAGGAGGAAAGGGCGGCGAAAACGGCGAGGATGATGTGGCGCATGATCATTCGTTGGAAGCCTTGGCGTTGTTCTTCTTCTCAATCTTCACGACGACATCGTTGCTTTGCTTCAAGCCTAGTGTGCTGCGACCGTTGGCGACGTAGCCTTCGAGCAACCGGGTGAGGCGGGCGACGATCTCGGGATGCTCCGCCTGCACGTTCTTCGCCTCTGCGATGTCCACGCTCAAATCGTAGAGCTGAACCTCCGGCGAACCTTGCCTCTTCGCGTCCGCGTCACCCGGTTTGCCCCAGCCACCGCTGCCGGCGCAGAGCTCTAGTTTCCAAGGGCCCTGACGGATGGAGAACATGCCGCTGATGCTGTGATGAACCACAGCTTCGCGCAGCGGCGCAGCATCTTTACCAAACATCGCGGGAAGCATGCTTACGCTGTCCTCGGCGGCGGTGTCGGGAAGTTTCGCACCGAGTAATTCGGCACACGTCGCCAAGAAGTCCGTGTGGCAGATAAGCTGCGTGCTGTGCGAACCGGCTTTCACCTTCCCCGGCCATCGCACGAAGAACGGAACCCGATGTCCGCCGTCCCAGATGTCGGACTTGTAGCCTCGAAACTGCGCGCTGGCGAAGTGCCCCTGTTTCTCCAGCTTGTCCGTGCCGGCGGCGGGTGAGCAGCCGTTGTCGGCAGTGAAGATGACAAGCGTGTTGTCCGCGAGGCCGTGCTTGCCCAGAGCCGCGAGCACCTCCCCCACAAGAGCATCGGTCTGCATCACGAAATCCGCGTAGTCACCCAGCCCGCTCCGCCCCTTCCAATCGGCGGTAGGCAGAATTGGCGTGTGCGGTGACGTGAGCGGCAGGTAGAGGAAGAACGGCTGGCCCGCCCTGGCAGCCTCGGCGTGCTCGGCGACATAGCTGAGAGCCCGCCGGCCAAGCCGCGGCAGCATGGTGATCGGTTCGATGCTCTCGATGACACGGTCATTCTCGATGAGACCGGACATTGTGCGGGCGTTCGAGCAGCCCCAGAAATAGTCGAAACCACGCGTCACCGGCCCGCCGATGATGCGCGAGCCGGCGGGCAGTCCGCCCTCGCCCATTTTTCCTTTGCCCTCTTTCGCAGCCTGAGTTTTCGCGGCATCTGGTAACGGTGTGGAGTTGAAGCCCAGATGCCATTTTCCAATCGCCGCGGTGGTGTAGCCATGCTGCTTGAGCAAGGCGGGCAAGGTCAACCGGTCGGCCGCGATGAGTGGCGGATCATCGGTGCCATCAAGCACGCCCCGTTGCAACCGCGTGCGCCACGCGTAGCGTCCGGTGAGCAACCCGTAGCGCGTGGGCGTGCAAACAGACGACCCACTATGCGCATCGGTAAAGGTCATGCCCTGCTCTGCCAGCTTGTCGAGATGCGGCGTCTTGATTTGGCCGCGCTGCGGATTGAGGCACTGTACATCGCCGTATCCAAGGTCGTCGGCGAGAATGTAAACAATATTGGGATTCAGGGCGGCGGCGTGCAGCGCGCTGAGTGAAACCCAAAGAATGAGCAGTCCTTTCACGGTGTGGTGATTTTCAGATTCGTGATGGTGCCCGTGAATGGTTTCTTGGCCGTGTAGGCGGTCACGGGCACTCCGCTGTCGTGGCCGAGGCAGAATTCTTCCGCCGGCTGGCGGGGAATGAGTGAGTCGGCTTTGCCGGTGACGGCAGGCTGGTCGTTCACGGTGAGCGTCATGGTGGCGTCAGACGCGAGGACGGCGGTGATACGCGCGGGGCTGGTGACTTCCGATTTCGTGAGCAGCTCGGTGAAAAAATCGTCAGCGCCGGTGCGGACGACGAAGGCGATGCGGCCTGCCTTCACATGCAGCGCGTATCCGGCGCTACGTCCGCCGTGAGCGAGCACGATGGCATCCCGCTGCGTGGCCTCGACGGTGCAGGAGATGGTAAAGGCTTTCCCGGAAACCTGTGGCGCAGCCGAAGAAATGACGGCATCACCCGGTTTCAAAGTTTCGAGCGCGACGGGCTTCGGAACCTTGTCAGCTTCTGTTGGGTAAAGCGTCTGCGGATTTGCAGCCTCGCCAGCAGGACGGCGCGCCGACGGATTCTTGCCGCCAATCTCGGCATCGATTTTCGCGGCGAGCCCCATGAGGCGGGCGACGATTTCGGGGTGCTGTTCGGCGAGATTTGTTCGCTCACCAATCTCCTGATCGAGATTGTAGAGACGCGGTGTCTGGTTGGTTGCGTCTTTAGGCAAGGAGTTGCCCATGCCTTCCGGCTGCGCCGCGATCGCGAGCTTCCACGGGCCTTGGCGCACGGCCTGGAGATTGTAATTGGCAAAGTAGTAATGCGCCTCGCGCGGTGATTGCTTGGTCCTGCCGAACAAGAGCGGCGAGATATCACGGCCATCGATGACCGGTTCGGCAGGCACGGTACCGCCGGCGAGCGCGACGGCGGTCGGGAGCAGGTCAATGGTTCCTGCGACGGCGTCGCACACGCTGCCGGGCGCGATTCTGCCGGGCCACCACGCCAGCGTTGGCTCGCGCATGCCGCCTTCCCATGTGCTGCCTTTGGCTCCACGCAACGGCCCAGCGCTGCCACCGTCCGCGCCCTTGGTGGCCCATGGACCATTGTCACTGGTAAAGAAAACCAACGTGCGTTCGTCGAGCTTCAGGTCACGCAGCGTGTCGAGCACGCGACCGACGCTCCAGTCGGTCTCCTCAACCCAGTCGCCGAAACGCCCGTTCGCAGATTTGCCGGCAAAGTTTGTTCCAGGATGAATCGGCGTGTGCACCGCGTTGTGCGCGAGGTAGAGGAGGAACGGGCGTTCCTTGCTTTCGCGGATGAATTTCACCGCCTCGTCCGTGTAACGCTCGACGAGGCGAGTTTGCTGTTCGTCGGTGAGCAACTCGGCCACCTTGTCATCGCGCACCAATGGAACCACACGCGGACCGGTCGACTTCGACTTCTTCTGCATGTCGTTCGAGTACGGGACACCGAAGTAATGGTCGAAGCCCTGGCGCGTGGGCAGGAACTCCGGCTGATCGCCGACGTGCCACTTGCCGATCATCGTCGTGGCATAGCCGCGCTCCTTCAATCGCTCAGCGATGGTGACCTCCTTCGGGTTCAGCCCGTTTTTCCCGCCGGGAAAATACACGCCGGGCACCGATACGCGCGCTCCGTAGCAACCGGTGAGCAACTGCGCCCGCGACACCGAGCAGACCGGCGCGGCGTAGAACGACGTGAGCTTCATCCCCTCGCGCGCCATGCGATCGAGGTTCGGCGTCCTCTGCTTCGTCGCGCCAAACGGCCCGATGTCCGCGTAGCCCATGTCGTCGATGAAGATGATGACGATGTTGGGCTTGGTGGCGGCATGCAGAGCGCTGGCCGCGAGACAGAGACAGGCAATCAGCAGTGAGAATGTTTTCATGGAAAGGATTTGCGCCAGGTCACGGCGGCGTTGGACAGACGGGTAGCGACATCGGACTTCTCCGCAGCGAGGTTCTTCGATTCGTTCGGGTCGGAGGCCAGATCATACAACTCCGCTTCGGTGCCGTCGGCGTTGGCGAGGAGTTTCCAGACACCGTCGCGCACGGCCAGGTTCGGGCTGCGATTTGCGCCACCAGGAAACGCGAACGAGTTGGTGTTCCGTCCGTATTCCCAGAAGAGCGGCTGGGTGCGCGTGACGCTTTGGCCGCGCAATGCCTTGGATAGATCTTGGCCGTCGCTGGAATATCCTTCCGGTAACTTCGCGCTGGCTTGCGCGCAGAGAGTAGGAAACAAATCCCACGCGGTGAAGACGCTCGCTTCATCAACGCGCCCCGCGGGAACGACGCCGGGTTGCCACACGATGCAGGGGACACGGATGCCGCCTTCATAGAGACTAAGTTTGCTGCCGCGCAGTCCAGCACTTCGCTCCTGATCGAAGGTCGGCAGTGGCCCGTTGTCCCCGAAAAAGATCACGAGAGTGGGGCGTGAAGAGTCCGTCTTCCGCAGTGCTTCGAGCAATCGTCCAATCTGCCGGTCCATCTCCTTCAGCACGGCGGTGTAGCTCTTGCGCGTATTCGGCCCGGCGCCGTCCTCCTTCGGCACCCACGGCGTGTGCGTGTCATCCAACCAGAGATTCACGAAGCACGGCTGATTGGTGTGCGCGTGCATGAAATCCAGTGTACGATCCACCATCCAGGCGGTGCGGTCCCAGCGTTGCACCTTGTCCTGCGGCGACCAAATCCAGTTCGTTGCTGTGATGTCAGGATGGGGCTCCGGGCTTTCGTACGTGCCCATCCCGACATCGTAACCGTAGGCAGCAAATTTCGGTGCGTTGGTCACGTCGCGCCCGCCGCCGAGATGCCATTTGCCGATGTGAGCAGTACCGTAGCCAACCGCTTTCAACGACCGTGGCAGAGACGGTGCCGCGGGATCGAGGTAGTCGGCTTGCCCACACTCCCGGTTTCCCTTACGGGTCTGAAGGTAACTGGTGATGCGCCATTTCCCTGGCTGCTGGCCCGTGATGATGGCGCAGCGCGAGGGCGAACAAATCGGCGAAGCCACGTAGAATTGGGTGAACCGCGTGCCTTCCTTGGCCATGCGGTCAAGCACAGGCGTCGGCACCTTGCCGCCATAGCAACCAACATCGCCCCAGCCAAAATCATCCGCGAGGATGACTAAAATGTTGGGGCGGACTGGCTGCGCCGCAGAAACCTCGATGCAACTGGCGAGAGCAAACAGAAACGGAAGAAGTTGCTTCATAAATCGACGTGCCATTTCAGCGCGAGGTTGGCGTCATGGCTTCTTGGGCAGCGGTGAACCGGGAAGGAATTCCTCACGACTGATGAATCCGTCTCCGTTCGTGTCGCGCAGACCAAACCACTTCTCGGCGTCTGCCGCCGATCGTCCAGCGCTGAACTCGGCTTTGGTCAGTTTGCCATCCTCGTCCTTGTCGAGCTTCGCAAAGTTCGCGGCACGGGCATTCTCATTCGCCGCGGCGGCGCGCCTCGGTCTGTCCGCGCCAGCCCCACCGTCGATCACGGCCGGGAGCGGCAGGTAATCAAAATCGAGAATCATCTTTTCCGCCAACGCGAGCCGCAGGGCACGCTCGGTGGCGGCGAGTTCCGGTTTGCCACTGAGGTTGTTCAGTTCCGATGGGTCAGCATCGAGATCGTAAAGTTCATAGACTGGTCGTGGCGTGGTGAAGTAGGTCAAGCTCACGCCGGGCGCGAGCTTGCTGTCGGCGTGGGCCGCCTTTATCTCCGTCCACGCAGCGCCGCCGGCGGAGTCCACGGGCGCGTAGGGAATCCACGGCGTGCAGTTGTAGATGAACTTGTAGCGGTCGCTGCGCACGGCGCGGCTCAGGTCGTAGCCGCTGTTGCTCATGTTGACCGTGACCGGCGCACTGCCGTGCGGCCCGCGCTCGACGAAGATGTGCTGGCGCGGCGTGTGCGGCTGGCCTTTGAGCAAGGGCAGGAAGCTCACGCCGCTCATCTTCGCCGGCGCGGGCACGCCGACAGCCGCGAGCAGCGTGGGAGCAAGGTCTTCACCGCTGAGGAGCGCGCGCGATTCGCCCCCGGGCTTCACCACCCCGGACCAGCGAACGAGGAACGGCACATTTGAGCCGGGGTCATAGAGCGAGCCTTTGCCGTGAGGGAGCGCCGCGCCGTTGTCGCCGGCGAAGACCACCAGCGTATTGGTCGTGAAGCCGCGCGCGGCGAGCAGATCGAGAACCGTCTTCACCGAACGATCGAGTCGATTCACCTCGGCGCAGTAGTCGGCGAGTTGATTGCGCATTCCGGGAAGGTCCGGCCAGTGCGCGGGCAGTTTCAGGCTGGCGGGCCCGGGACGAAATTCCTCCGGGGCATTCCAGACATGATGGGGGTCGCTGAAGTTGACCCAGAGACAGAACGGTTTGTCCGGCGGCTTGCGGTCGAGAAACTCGGCCATCTGCGTGGCCGCGGCCGTGTCGGAGCCGGTCTTCACATAATCAAACCGCTGCTCGAAGGTCCGCAGCCCGTGCTTTTCCAACAGTTCGCCGAGCTCCGCGCCGCCGCGTTGTCCGGAGCCGTCGAGATGGTAGGCGCGTCCGCAGACGCCGACGAAGTAACCCGCCTTCTCGCGCAGCACCTCGGGGAAGGTGACTTCATCCCGCGCGAGCGGCGAGGAGAAGCGCGTGATGCGGGCCGCCACCGGCGAACGCCCGGTCAGGAACGACGCGCGCGACGGGACGCACTGCGGCGCGGTGGTGAAGAAGCGGTGGAATTTCATCCCGTCAGCGGCGAGTTGATCCAGCGTCGGCGTCCTGACATTCGTGTCGCCGTAGCAAGTCAGGAACGGATAGCTGTGATCGTCCGAGAGCAGGAACAGGATGTTGGGGCGGCTCTCCGCCGCGCCCGCCGCGAATGTGAGCAGGCCGAAGAGGGCAAGAACGAGGCTCGGTGTTTTCATGACGGCGTCAGGCTATCAACTCCTTGATGACTTTCCCACCGAATTGGCTGAGCTGCTTGAAGCGGCCAGCGTGGTAGTAGGTAAGCTTGTTGTCGTGGAGACCGAGCAGGCGCAGGAGAGTCACGTGGAAGTCGCGGACATGAGCCTTGCCTTCGATGGCGGCCATGCCGAGTTCGTCGGTGGCGCCGATGGTGTGGCCGGCGTTGCAGCCGCCGCCGGCGAGCCAGATGGTCATGGCGTTTGGATTGTGGTCGCGTCCGTAGGCAGTGCCACCGCGCACGCCGTTGTCGGGTGTGCGGCCAAATTCGCCGCACCAAACTATGAGCGTGCTGTCGAGCAGGCCGCGTTGTTTGAGATCGGTGATGAGGGCGGCGATTGGTTGGTCTACGCCGCGGACGAGATTGCCGTGGGCGCGCTCGATATAGTCGTGGCTGTCCCATGAGCCGTTATAGAGCTGCACGAAGCGCACGCCTTTCTCGACAAGCTTGCGGGCGAGCAGACATTTGCGGCCAAAGGAATCCGTGGCGTCGTTGCCGATGCCGTAGAGGTCCCTGGTCTTCGCGTCTTCCTTGGAGAGGTCGAGCGTCTCGGGCACCTGCATCTGCATGC
>CAYHFE010000087.1:0-18032 GCA_964355375.1 uncultured Verrucomicrobiota bacterium | reverse complement strand
TCGGGCCAAGGGCCGTCTGCAATACGTCGGCCAGCACCACCTCCAGTTCGCCGGGTCGCAGGACTATTTCCTGAAAGCCGGTCCCGATTCACCCGAAACGCTGCTGGCCTACACGGATTTCGACGGCACACAGCCTGGCCGCAAGCGCGAGGCCCGCACGGGGGAAGCGTCACCGCCGCAATCGCTTCATCATTGCGCGCCGCATGTGGCCGACTGGAAATCGGGCGATCCGGTTTGGAAAGGTGGCAAAGGCCAGGGTCTGATCGGTGTTCTAAACTACTTCTCGGCAAAGGGCGTCAACGCGTTCTCATTCCTCACCTACAACGTCTCCGGTGACGGCGACAACGTCTGGCCGTTCGTCGAGCGCGAGGCGAAACTGCATTACGACTGCTCGAAACTGGACCAATGGGGTATCGTGTTCGACCACGCGACGGCCAAAGGGCTCTACCTCCACTTCAAGATGCAGGAGCAGGAAATGGACGACAACCGCCTGGGCATGGCCCGCAAGGCGGGTGTCGTTCCCGCATCACTCGACGGCGGCAAGCTCGGCCCGGAGCGGAAATTGTATTGCCGGGAACTCATCGCCCGCTTCGGCCACGCGCTTGCCTTGAACTGGAACATCGGCGAAGAAAACACGCAGACCAGCGGGGAAATCCGCGACATGGCCAAGTATCTCCACGAGACCGATCCCTACCGGCCAAGCCGGGTGCACTCTATCTGGTCTATCTGCCCAAAGGCGGCACGACCGAACTGGACCTAAGCGCGCAACCGGCAGCTTCATCGTGAAGTGGTTCAATCCGCGGGCGGGCGGTGCCTTGCAGGGCGGCTCCGTCAAGTCCGTGCGCGGCGGCGGCAAGGCGGCTCTCGGCCTGCCACCCGCCGAGGCCAGCGAGGACTGGCTGGCAGTCATCCGCCGGTGACACCGCTAAGACTCGAGTGAACATGAGTTGTCGCTTTGCCCTGGGGAGCTTGCTCGCCGGGTTCGGCATCGCCGCCCTGGGTGCAGACGCCGCGGTCGTCAATACCGAGTCGGCCCGCCCACGGTTGATCATCCTCGCCGACATGGGCAACGAGCCAGACGAAGAGCAGCAGATGGCGCGCAGGACAACTCGGGTGCGTGGATCGGTCACGAGTTCCAGGAGATTTACTGGATTCGCAGCAACTACCAGACATACGAACTCGTCTTCTCCTGGTGGCAATACGAGGAAGCGGGCACGTACCCGGGCCACGTCTTCATCGAGCACGCGGCTGCCGCGAAGGCGAAAGTCCACATTCCGACTGGCGCGGACGGCCAACAGATTCATATCATCCTCGAAGTGCGCGACCGGAGCCCGATCGCCTCGCTGCGCGACTATCGCCGGGTGGTGGTGGATGTGCAGAAACAGATCATCGAGCTCGACCATCACTTCAACCAAACTCGCGGGCGCGGCGACCGCAGCTATCAGAAGGGAGAGAAGATCACCATCAAGGTCAACCTGAACGCCGATGAGAAGCCTGGCCCCTGGCAGAACTGCGGGTATCCCACGCCGCACCTGGTGTATGCCATGGTGCGCGGATTGATCGAGCACGTGGGCGTTCCGGGAAACTGCATCACGCTCAATGACTCCTCGCGCCCGATCAAGGACATGCTGGTCTCGCGCCTGCACGCTGACCCGCGGCCCGACTTCCATCAAGTTCTCGTCGCCGATCGCGCGGGCGGCAGCGAACCCTGGCGAGTCAAGTCCGAGCCTGACATGGACCGCCGAGTTTCTGAGCCAGGCGGGACGGGCAACCTCAGGCGATGGCTGGCGGCCCGTCGCGGCCATGCCGGCCATGGTGCATGATGTTCTCCTGGCCCAGGGCAAGATCGAAGAACCCTGGCTGCCGGGCGGCACGGAGAAGTGCTTTTGGACGGGCGAACGGGATTGGGTGTATGCCCTGAAATTTTCCGCGCGTCCGGGGCGCGTGAGCCGGCTGCGGTTTCTGGGACTTGATGGCCGGGCGGAGGTTTATCTCAACGGCGACCGCGTTGCATCGCATTCGGATGAACACGCGCCGCTCACAGTTGAAGTCAGCCAGGCGCTGCGTCCGGAAAACACGCTGGTGCTCCGCCTTCGTGCCAACCCGGGCAAGTCTGGGGAAGATGCCCCCGAGACAGGCCACCAGCGCCCTGGCGGCAGTTATCTGGGTCCCAATCCCGGCATCAGGTCGGTCGGCATCTTCGACCAGGTATGGCGGGAAACCTCCGACGGAAACACGCTGGACGAGGCGGCGACCGGTGTCTCGCTGGACGAGGCGTTGAGCACGGGGACTGTGACCGTTGATGCGGTGGGCAAAGCACGGTTGCCGTCGGTCGGCGTGCGCGTGCGGCTGTTCGATCCCGAAGGCAAACCCGTTGCGGAATCAATGACTCCGGCGGAGACAACTGCGGGGAGCTTTAACTGCCGCTGCGTCGTGAAAGTGGATCACCCGCGGTTGTGGTGGCCGCGCGGCTATGGCAGTCAGCCGCTCTATCGGGCGCAGGTGACGCTGCTGGCCGGGGATCGCCCGCAGCAAACGCTCCAACGGACCATTGGCTTCCGGCGCATCACTATGCCGGAGCCCTTGCACTTTGTGGTCAACGGTGTTCCGGTATTTCTTCGCGGTGGCGCCTGGGTGACACCCAACCTGATGAGCCGTGTGTGGGATCAGGCCCGCATGGAGAAGCTTTTTGCCCTGGCGGAGAATGCCAACTTCAACGCCTTCCGCCTCTGGGTGAGGTCATGGCGCCGCACGACAACTTCTACGAAATGGCGGATGCCCGGGGATTCCTGCTGTGGCAGGACTTCGCCCAATTGCCCTTGAAGCCAGAGGAGGCGAGCCGGGCTCGTTCCCGCGAGAAGGCGACCCGTCAGCTCAAACGGCTCAAGCATCATCCTGCCATCCTCTGCTGGTGCGGGTGCAACGAAGCCGCGATGTGGGCGCACGAGGATTACAACAAGGATTTCACGGACCACGGTCCCTGGCCCGGTTTGGCGGCGGCGGAAGAGGTCGGGGCAACCTGCAAACAGCTCGATCCCGAGCGCTACTACCAGCCCAGTTCGCCCTATGGCGGCGTGAACGCCAACGATCCGCGTGAGGGCAACACCCCTGGCTACACCAACCTGTGGTTCGTGCCCGGCTACGATTATCTGAATTTCGCCAGCGAAGATACCCGGATTGCCACGCCCGTGGTTCACAGCTTGAAGCGGTTCATCAAGCCCGAGCATCTCTGGCCGGAGGGTTATTCCACGCTTTATTTGCACGGAAACAAATACCCGTTTCCCAAAACCTGGCTGCCGTACACGACCGGCGAAAGCTGGAAGAAAACCGGGCCAGTCGAGCAATTCTACGACGCCACCGATCTCGCCGGGCTGGTTTACCGGATCGGCATGGCGGAGGGACTGTATTACCAAGATACCGTTGAGCGCCAGCGGCGCGGCCGTCCGGCGGAGGAGCCATCCGATCGCCGTTGTTGCGGCGGTTACATTGTTTGGAAATTCAACGACTCCTGGCCGCAGATTTACAGCGCGAAGGTGGACTTCTTTCTCGAGCCTTATCACGCCTATTACGCGCTGCGCCGGGCCTACGCCCCCGTGCTGTTGTCCTTTGACATCGGCACGTTCATTCACTTGTGGGCGGTCAACGACAGCACGGAAATAGTCACCGGCGCGGTCAAGATTCAGCTCTACCATCTCGAGCGATGCGAGTTTCGGAAGGAGATCGTGCGTGACGTGACCGTGGCGCCGGGCAAGTCCAAGGTCATCGTGCGCCTGGACCAAGCCGGCATCCGTGCCTTCCGCAAGGAGCACATCCTGTTCGCCACGATGTCGGACGAATCGGGGAAGGTGCTGGCGCGCGCCAACGCCTTTGCCGACATCGAGCGCCGGCTGACCTTCGCCGAGGCGAAGCTGGACGTGCGGGTGCAGAACGGAGCGCTGGTGATCACCACGGATAGATTCGCCCGCGCGGTGCATCTGGAAGGCGATGCCAAGGGCGACTCCTTCGGCTGGTTCTTCGAGGACAACTATTTCGATCTGCTGCCCGGCGAGACCAAGACCGTGCGCATTCTGGGCCGGCATCCGCAGGGGCGAATTACCGCCCGGGCCTGGTATTCGAGGCAGGCAACGGCAGTTGACTGGAAAAAGACTTGAGGCCGGACGCGAGCGAGCGAATCGAACTCAACATTAACCCCAGGAGAAAATATCCCCCTGCAAATTCCTGGTCGAAACGTCCTGCGTCAAAAACTGACCAACAGCTATGGGTCGTCAACCAACGTCGAAAGATGAAGAGTAATTGGGCCGTGACTCGTAACTCGGACGGTCGTGCACGTGAACCGGGCGGGATGCTCTTGCCGGCAGCGGGACCATCCCTTCGCAGCTACACGCTCCAGTGGATTCCATGCGCTGGTCACGTAACTACTCAGGTGCTTTTTGAAGGCTGAGGCAAGAAAGGGCGACCGTCCAGGGCGAGGCGGAGATAATCGAGAACCGGGAGGCGGTGTTTGCGAAGGGTTGAGATATAGCTGCGGATGCGGGCGTGACGACGAGCGCCCTCCAGGGTGCGAAAGCAGCCGGAGATCTTCAACCGCACTTTCATCATGCGGAAAGCGCGTTCGGCTTCGTTGTTTGTAAACGGTAGATTGAGCTCCCAGAGGAAAGCGAGTATGCAATCGTCGTATCCTTCCAGTCGATCCAACAAGTTCTGTTCTTTGGACTGTTTGGGGCGCTTGCGGGCGTTTTGTGCGGGCGTCAAGGGGTTGGCTTGGCGGCCCGCCTTGAGGGTATTGCGGTATCGTTGCTCCCACCAGCGAAACTCCTTTTCCGTCAAAGGCGCGTCCCGGGCTTTACGGTCCTTGACGCACTGGAGCATCTCCAGGAACAAATCGTCAAGGTCCTTGGCCCATGGCTGCTGGTGTTGTTCGAAAGGGAAGACCAATTCGCGCAGGAGGTGGCTTTTGCAGAAGGTGTGCAGGCAGTTCTCGAAACTCAAATAGCTGGAGAGGAAGTCATGCATGAGCCAGCCCGTGAATCGCGGGACAATCCCGATGGCCTGCATGGCCTCTTTGCCTCGGCTCCGGTGGATGGCGAAGAACGTGAGGAGGGGCGTGTAGAGGACGTGCAACCAATGCGTGACCTTATTAATCGGCACACTGGTTTCGTCGGCGTGGAGGATGGGCTCTTGGGGGAGGATTTGGGCGAGCCGGTTTTCAAAGGGCTCCAGCGCCTGGTGTTGCTCTTGGCGAGCTGTTTGCAGGGTGGCTTCACTGACGGCATAGCCGAACATCTCGGCACACATTTCACCGATCCGCAGGCTGGCTCCTTCCTGGGCGTCGTAGAGGTAAGCGAGCAGAGCGCGGAAGTTCTTGCCATACTGGACGGGGGCTTTGGTGTCGGCGGGAAAGGCCGCCGCGCCGGTTCGATGGCAGCAGGGGCATTCCTTGATTTCGGCTCGATGCTCGGTGCATTCCAATTCCAGCGAAGGCAAATCGAAGACTTGGCGGCGTTGAAAATCCAGGGCGGGTTCTGGGGAGAGATCCTCGCCACACTCACACTCCAGCAGCGGGTGAATCTGAATGTGCTGGGGCGTGTCGCTCCATTGAAGCGTGCGACCGGGATGGCCAGGCTGGCCGCCCGGTTTGCGGCCAGACTTTTTGCGCAAGCTCTTGGGGTGGGGCCGCTCCGGCCGGTCTGTGGAGGGGGGCCGCGAACTGTTGCGGCTATTTTGAGCGGCGGCGTCCCGCAACCGGCGCACCTCAGCCTGGAGTTGGAAGGCGTGTGTGACCAACCCGCTGGGATCGGCTTGATGCCAGCTCCACAACTCCTCCCAGCTCTTATCGACAGAGGGGGCGGCGTCCATCGGAAGTTAATGGGTAGAGGTAGATGTCTTTCACCGGAGCATGAGCCTCATTGTCCCGGTGGCGCCCACTCTGGCGCGTTCGCCCCGTGGTTTGGCCCACGCGCACCCAGTTGGCCGCCTGGTAACAGGTCCCCCGGAATCGATCCTGTTGCACGAAGGTCTCCAGCAAGTAAATGGGATGGTGATAGCGTGTTTGCCAGTCGGCCTCGATCCGCTGTGCCATCTGAGAAAGAATAGGGGTGGCTAACTGCGGGACCCGCAGCCAAGGCAGGATGAGAAAGAGACTGTTGTTGGCAATGAACTGCAAGCCTTGAACTCGTTGCTCGGAAGACCAGCCGATCCACCGGTCTCGGGGAGCGCACTGCCAGGCCGCCGCGCCAAAGAGCAGGCAGGCCAGATCCACGCCTGCGCCACTCCGAATCAAGGAGCCGATGTTCTCGCCCACGGGGCCACGGTGGCCGAGGTAATGATATTGCGAGAGATACCGCTGGAACAGAGGATAGTCAGGCTGCTTGGGGCCAACGACCTGGATTTGCAGAGGGCGGAGCGCGGACAAGCTCGCCACGACCGGTTCCGGGGGCCCGGAGTCCATCAGGTCCGGACCCGCCTCCAGACCTCGAGTCACGGGGGCGCGACGACGGTCCGGCAGAGCAATGAGTCCTCGCTCGTGCAGTCTGAGCAACAACGTCCGAGCGGCCATGTCTTTGAGCTCGCCCGAAGTGGCATACCATTGCCAATTCCGAGCCACAACTCGAGACAAACGCCAGCGACTCCACAGCGGATTCCCCTCAATCAACCCCTGAATCTCTGTGATCTCAACCTGGCTGATCTTGCGGCCTTGAATCGTTTCGACTTCCACCACGCCACAAGACTACCAGGCGGGTTTCGCGGAGTCCCGTACCAAATGCAAATATCTTCCGGCTGCTCATTCACCCCTCACCCCTCACCAATCTCAATTTCGACCTGAGTAGTTACAGCGAAGGAGGGGCGATACGGCGGTCGGTGGTTTCTTCTGGACCTCGCCCACTGATCCTGAATGGAACCGATCAGGCGCTCCACGTAGGGCGATTGCCAAGGCGAGCGCGGCGCGATGAGCCTCTGCCTGATGCCCAGGCCCGCAACTCGTCGGCAGAAGGCCGCCCCGTCAATCGAATCCCGGTCCCGCAATAGACACTTGGGGGCGGTGTCGTAAGGAAAGGCGTTGATGACCTGCTGGGCCGTCCATTCGGCCGCGGGTGCCTCCGTGATGCAAAAATGGACCCCGGTGCGCCGTTCGGCCCTCAGCACGACCAAGACGTAAAGCAACCGGCAGGTCAGCGTGGGAACCACAAGGAAGTCCATGGCCGCGATGGCTTCAGCGTGGTTGCACAGAAAGGCCCACCAGCCTTTTGAGAGGCCGCGGCCCGTTCCTCTGGGCGGGCGGCGCCAGATACGTGGCCCAGCGGGGAGGAGTTCGGCGCGGGAGCGCCTCGAGAAAGACGGGTTGCCGGCCAGGTTCTTCGACAGACTCGCCAGCGGCTATGTGTACCGGATTGTCATCTCCGCGCCCGACGACGGCTACCATGCCAGCTACCTTCTTGGCGCCGCAGCGCCGCCGAGCGTCGCCTTCGCGCGGGCCTTGATCGACGACGGGGGAGCCGAAGCATTCCGCGCCCAGGCGGGTAACCTCGGCAAGTAGCCTCATGCTGCATTGCGGCGCCGCGGATCATCGCCAGGCCCGGCGTGATGCCGCTCATTTCGTCCTCGTTTCGCTCCAGCAATACGGTGCCCACTCCCAGATCCAAGGCGTACTGGACCGAGAACGCAAACGAGCTGACAGACAGAACCTTGACCTCCAAACCTGGACGCACATTGGGACCATGAACCAGGTAGAGTTTGGGGCGTCAGCGCCGCCGCCCAGCCTGCCACCACGCTGAACAGTCCCAGGCGAAACAAGAGCGAGTGCATGTCAGACTCCACCGGCCATGGCACTCAGTGCAAGACTCTGGTTTGGGCGAACCCCGGTAGCCCGCGCTCCGGGCTCTCTTCGCACAGCCCGCAGTGCCGGAGAATCTTCTCGATGACCTCGCGCTGGTGCCGCTCGATGAAGTGGATCATCTTCATCGCACGCCGGCCCTGGACATCCCGTCTGTGGAGCGGTCGGAGACTCCCAATCGTGTATTTTCCGTGCAACACGGTGCAACAACTGAAGGGCGTTTTGGGGCACTTTGGCGACGCTCTCGCTGAATCGCTCAAAACTCACTTCCGCATCGTGTTCATGCGGTCGGCGTGTTGGTTTGAGTCGTCGGTGCAAAAGGTCTGGACTGGTTTGACAGACCGCCGATTTCGTGGTCTGACTGAATTGAGGGGAGTCGGTGACGATGTCCTTTACGCCATGGAGCTCGGACGCAGAACTCCAGGTTGGCGGGAAAAAGAAAGTGTGCGGAAGCGTAGGTGGTTCAATCGGAAAGACTGATGAGCAGTGCATCTCGGACATGCTGAATGCCGCGCGCTCGTTCGGGCACTTGGTCTGGCGGCGCGGGTGGTGGATATGAACTGGCAGCCTCTCACTCAGTTGACAGTGGGTGGCCCGCTCGCCAGTCTCTTCGTGAACGTGATTTACTGCGCAGTCCAGCTCACACGGAATGCGACCTGGACACGCTTACGTGAAAAGGGCAATGCCAGCTATTGGCTGCTGGCCGCTGTCATGGGAACGATCTGGATGTTCTCGATCATGCTTTACGGGCGTGGCGCCGCGATGATGGGGCCGCTGGGCAGCTCGGTGGGTTCGGCGGTCTTCTATTGCTCCATGATCATTGTCTCCGCGTTCTGGGGAATCGCCTCCGGCGAATGGCGGGAGGGATCCTACTGGATGGCGAGTTACGGTCATGTCGCGAGCAAGATTAAAGCATGGGCGGCTCTCTGCGGTCCAGACCTCAAACTCCTGTGTCCCCCTCATCAACCCATGAACAGTAGATCGATGAGGAGCGTCGAAATGAAACCGATGAAGTTCGTCAGTTGAGCCAGATGATAGAAACGATGATTCGCCAAGAGGGGCATCGCCTCTCGGACGCGATCGCCTAAAGCCTTGACAGCCCCCTGGAAGGGGAGCAATTCAAACCCAAGACCTCACAAACAAATAGCCAACCATGAAAGAATCATCACCCCCAAGCAAGGTGGAGGTCGAGGGAACGGGCAGCTATCCCACCACCGGCGCCTGCAACACTGCCACGGTCTGGGATCTCAACTCCAAATTTGCCAGCGGCATCACCGTGACCTTCGTCGGCGTTCCCAACGGCGGCAATGCTGGCAAGCCAACAGGAGAATCCTGGGCCCATGAAAAGGAGTGGCGGGAAAAGTACGGCCCGCTTGCCTCTCACGGCACCGTGTTCGAGGGCGCCGATGGCTGGTGCATGGTGAACCGCGGCCAGATCGTGACCGCTCCGGAAAGCCTCCACGAACTCGAGACGGACACCCTGCCGGTCCAACTCAAGGTCAGCGCCCATCACGCGGGCGATTTCCTGGACAGCATCAAGAGCCGGCAGCCCGCCATTGCTCACGTGGACGACGCGGTCTGGGGCGATACCCTCTGTTACATCGGTGATATCGCCGCGCGCCTCCAGCGCAAGGTCACTTTCGATTTCCGAGACGAGCGTTTCATCGGCGATGCCGAGGCCAACCAACGGCTTGGACTGCGCGCCATGCGCCCACCGTGGCATCTGTGACGATCCTCAATAACTTAACGGCGTACGAAACCCCTCCTTCCTTCTAGATGAACACACGCAGAACATTCTTGGAGACGGCGGCCACGTCGGTGGCGGCCAGCGCCGTGATGGGCTGGAAATCAATCGCCTCGGCGGCGGGGGCAGCGTCACTCGTGGTGCGCGACGCGCAGATCATCCGCGTGCGCGATCGCAAAAATGGGAGGACCGATTCGTACCTCGAGATCGTCAGCGACTCCGGATTGAAAGGCTACGCCGGTCCGCTGCTCAAGGAGCAGGTCGCGGCCTTTCCGGCGAATCCGCGCGAACTGCTGGTCGGGCGTGAGGTCGCGGATCCCGCAAAGACCAACTTCGCCACGCTCTGGTCCGCGTGTCACCCGGGCCAAACGCTCGCCAACTATGCCGAAGGGAAAGACCCGCTGACGGGTGGGGCGGTGTGGGGCATCCAGCGCCGGACCCGCCAGACCGAGACCGGCTGGGTGATCACGGCCCTGAGCGCGATGGACCTGGCCTTGTGGGACCTGCGTGGCAAAGCCGCCGGGCAGCCGGTCTGGCGTCTGCTCGGGGGCAAGCGCCAGCGGCTGAACGCTTATGCCAGCATGCTGGGTTATTCGGTCAAGCCGGCCGAAGCGCGCCCAGTGGCGCGTGAGTTCTTCGACCGAGGCTTCAAGCGGCAGAAATGGTTTTTCATGAGCGGCCCAGCCGACGGAGCAGAGGGCCTGAAGCAGAATATTGAGCTAGCACAGGCCTTGCGCGAGGAACTCGGGCCGGACGCGATGCTGATGTTCGATGGCATCCAGTATGTGTGGAAGTCGGCGGACGTGAATTACGCGATCGCGCTGGCCAAGGGCATCCTGCCCTGCCAGCCGCACTGGCTGGAGGAGCCGCTGCGGCCCGACGATCTCGAGGGTTATGTGCGGCTGAAGGGCGAGACGGGGATTGCGCTGGCCGCGGGCGAGCACTGGTACACGCGTTGGAACGTCCAACCATTTCTGGAACGTAAAATTGTCAGCTTCGTGCAGTCGGACCCCGAGTGGTGCGGCGGAATTACGGAGTGGCTGGACATCTGCGCCTGGGTCAAGAAGTATCCGGGCGTGCAAGTGATCCCGCACGGGCATCACGTCCTGGCGGCTTCGGCATGCGTGGCGTCGCAGAGCGAGCCGCTCTGTCCGATGCTGGAGTACCTGATGCAGTCGCGGGTCTCATTTCAGCATTGTCAGACCCGCCCGCTGGTGGCGGAAGCGGGAACGTTCGCGATGGCGGAAGAAACCGGACTGGGGCCGTCGCTGGACGAGGCGAGATTGGAAAGGATGTAAGGTGACGAGATTATGAAGTCAAATATCAACCTGACTCACGGGTCCGTCTCACACGCATGCTGCGGATGTTCGCCTGGCCTTAGCCGGCGGGGATTTCTCAAAGGGTGCGGGGCAACCGCCGCGCTGGGTGCGTTCAGTCCATTGCTCGCTTCGAGCGAGGCGGTTTCGGAAGAGAAGATCTGCATCGCCTTGGTCTTCTTTGCCAACAGCAAGACCACTCCAGAAATGTGGCCGTACCCGAACTTTGATTGCGCCAGTCGCATCGGGGAAGTCACCCAGGCTTTGCGAGTGGGATGCCCGCAGTTCGAGTTCAGAACGGTGGTCGTGGCCACCCCCGCCGATTTTCCCAAAGCGCTGGCGCTGAAGGATTCGGTGGACGGCTACCTGGTCTATGTCGTCACGCTGAATTGGGAGATGGGGCTGGGGAATTTGATCCCGCAAATCGGCAAACCGCTGATCGTGGCCAATGAGTTTCTCGGCGGCTGCGGTTCGTTCCTCACCGGCGTCAGCGCCGTGCGCAAGAGAAATTCAAGATCCACTACCAGGCCGTGGACAAGGGCCAGGCTGCCGAATGGGGGAGCCGATGGATCCAAGAGGCGGAAAAGGTCTTGGATGCCACCCCGCCCTGGATCAACAAGGCGGGTGGCATGTACCTGGCGATGCAGTCTTTGATGAAGCAGTACGGAACCGAGAACATCACCATGAATTGCCTCGGCGGATTCGGCGCCGGCCCAATCGAAGCCTATCCGTGCCTCGGGTTCCGCCAACTGCTCAACGACGGCCAGCAGGGCGTATGCGAGGCGATGCCGGCCGACTCGATCACGTACTCGCTTGGCGAGTCGCGGGCCTTCGCATCGGGCCGCTTGAAATCCTGGCGGCGCCGTTTGGCGGGTTGGTTGCTGACACGGCCGTGGTGTTGACCGATTGCGCCGATCCGCTGGACCAGCGCGGTGAACCGGAAAGGCGAGAAATGCGCTGCCGCTCAAAAGAACGCCGGACGGAAAGGCTCGCCGGCCCTTGGCCCAGTGCCAATTAAGGCCAGCGCGCTTTCGTCCAAGTTTAGCGCTAGCCGATGAAGACCCTTCAGCTTGAATTCGAACCCATGCACCTGCCATGAATCCACTTTTCCACCGCCGCGCGCTCGCCGTGCTTGGCTTGGCCGCCCTGCTGGCAACGGGAAACGGACGGGCCGACGATTGGGCGCAATGGTTGGGTCCGAAGCGCGATGGCGTCTGGCGCGAGCGCGGCATTGTCAGCCGGTTCCCCAGCAACCGTCTGTCGGTTTCGTGGCGGGCGGCGATCAACGGCGGCTACAGTTCGCCCGCAGTGGCAGACGGGCGTGTGTTCCTCACCGATCGCGTGGCTGGCGAGCGGGATCTTTCTGCGCCGCCCGGCGCTTTCGATCGCGCCAAAGTGCCCGGACGCGAGCGCATCCTCTGTTTTCGCGAACGAGACGGACAATTGCTCTGGATGCAGGAATACGATTGTCCCTACGACCTGGCCTACCCGTCCGGTCCCCGCGCGATGCCGCTGGTGGACGATGGCCGCGTTTACACGCTGGGTGCCGATGGACATCTGCGCTGTCTTGCCGCCGATTCTGGAAAACTCCTCTGGCAGCATCATTTTCCAACCGACTACGGCGTGCCCACCCAGACGTGGGGCGTGGCTTCGTCGCCACTCATCGAGGGTGACCACCTGATCTGTCAGGTCGGAGGGACGGGCCACTCCGTGGTCGCCTTCGACAAGCGCACGGGGCGGGAACTGTGGCGTGCGCTGGACGCGAAGGAGCCCGGCTATTCCTCACCCGTTCTGATCTGGGCGGGCGGCGCGCGGCAGTTGATCGTTTGGGATGTGGCGGCGATCAGCTCGTTGAACCCTAAGAACGGGGCTGTCTATTGGTCCGAGCCCTTCCCCACCAAACTCGGTCATGCCATCGCCACACCGCGCTTCGCCGACCATCGCTTGTTCATCACCTCGTTCTTCGATGGCTCCCTCATGCTTCGAATGGACGAGCGCCGCCCCGGCGCTTCCACCGTTTGGAAAATCAAAGGGCGCAACGAAAACAATCCCGAAAGCCTGCACGGCCTGCTGGGGACCCCCTTCCTTGAGGGTGACTATCTCTACGGGGTTTGCGGTTACGGCGAGTTGCGCTGTCTCAAGGCGGCGACCGGCGAACGGGTCTGGGAAACGTTGGCACCCACCACCCGCGATTCGAAGCGCGTGCGTTGGGCCAGCGCGTTCCTCGTGAAGCACGCCGACCGTTTCTTCATCTGGAACGAATTGGGCCAACTTATTCTCGCTCGCCTGTTGCCGTCGGGTTACGAGGAGATCAGCCGCGAGCAGTTGCTCGAGCCGACGGGCATGGCTGGCGGGAGGGCGGTGGTATGGTCGGCACCGTCCTTTGCCAATGGTCATGTTCTGCTGCGGAATGATCGCGAACTGATCCGCGTGGACCTGCGGAATCGCAGCCGACCCAAGCCCGACCGATTTCTAGCGACCCCATAGCAGTGAGGAGAGCATCCATGATAAAGACAAGCCCGACCCACAACCAATTCTTCCTGATCCGAATCCTAACCGCAGTTATTCTCGTTGCCCTCGCCCAAATTCACGGCACGGCGGCCACGGCGGCAGCGGTCACTGGGTCCGAATCCGATGTGCCAAAGATGCGGGTCTTGGTGCCAGAAGTCTGGAAGAAGATGCAGGTCGAGGTCGAGTGGGGCTTTGACACGACTACCGCAGACAAGGATTACAGCGGACGAATCGAAGCCTATGACGGCTTGCTCGCCGGGTTGCGCCCGCTCGGAGGCGATAGTAGTACGGCGGCCACGCAAATGAGTTCATGGCGTTCCGTCGGCAAGGGCGCCGCGCGTCGTGGCGTGAAGTTCGACCTGCTGTACATGGGCACGTCGAAGTGGCGGAAAGTGCAACCCTTCACCAGTCAGCAGGATGACGTGGCACGGACCATCGTCACCGTGTGGACCCGGTCGGGCAACTTCTCGTTCCTGGCCGGCGATCTGGAACATGGCCCCATCCTCGCGCCGGAGTATGGCTTTTAATGGACGTCTGCGGTTCAACGACCATCCCTACGGAATCCTTGCCGCGGAAACCTACATGATCCTTACGGCCCTGGACCTGATGGGTTGGCACCAAGCCGCCGAGGACGGATTTGATCAATGGGTATCCCTGCCGATGCAACCTCGGGTAAAACCGGGAGAGAAAGCAGAGTCAGCGTGGGGGTGGGATCCCGACCAGCAACATATCGGGTCATTGCCGGATCGACCGGTGGGAAATTTCTCGGAGGGTGAGGGGTCTCTTACCTTGGCAAAAGGCCCAGCAGGCGTCGGCGGCCACATGGACGGGGTCCACGCCTTCGGACCGGGGTCCATCGGTTGGGCGCTGATCGAGCATTATCGGTTGACCAGCGACACGGAATGGTTCAAGGCGTCTGTCCCACGGATCAAGGCTAACATCGAGTGGATGCTGCGTCAGCGACGGGTCGTTCAGAACATGGTCCCGGGCGGAGAACGACTGTGGTGCAAACCCGTACGTCCAATCAGCCGTGCTCAATGGCCGGCCTCTGGATCGTTGGTGGATTCGCCAAAAGGATATGCTGCAAGGCGGACGCCTGGTCCTTGAACTTGGGCCAACACCGAATCCGGAGTGGGCCAAGGGATTTCCGTTGCCCGACTGAGAGCTGCCATCCGCGACTGGGCAGGCGACTCGGGTCTTATTTTATCCTCCCCGTCGGGGGCGTATCCGAAAACTCGCCCATCGTGTGATTCACGTCGTGGCCCCGACTGTTCCAGAGCATCTCGCCGATCCAGAATCGTTCATCGCTGCATCGCTTCGGGCGCATCTCCACCGGCGAGCGCATTTCCAACCAGGTGGTGGTGACGAGCGACATGGAAGAAGTGTTGGTGGGTCCGCCGTTCATCGGGTTTTACCGCGCGCCGGCGGGGAGTTTCTCGCGGAGGAAGGACGTCATCAACTCGCGCAGGTGCAGGGCTGTGTTCGTGCCTTCGCTGATGGCGTGGGAGCGGTTGGGATACGACATCATCCGGAACTGCTTGTTGTGCCGAATGAATTCGTTGACCAGCGCTTCCACGCCTTGGTAGTGACAGTTATCGTCGCCGGTGCCGTGAATCAAGAGCAGGTTTCCCTTCAATTGGCTGGCGAAGGTCAGGGGTGAACCATTCCGGTAGCCGTCGGCGTTGTCCGCCGGCAGGCCCATGTAGCGCTCTTGATAAACCGTGTCGTAGAAGCGCATGTTCGGGACGGAGGCGATGGAAATGCCAGTGTGATAAAGGTCGGGATGCCGGAGCAGGGCGTTCAGCGTCATCGAGCCACCGCCGCTCCAGCCCCAGATGCCGATCCGCTCCGCGTCCACGTAGGGCCGTGTCGCCAGCACGCTTTTCAAGGCCGCCGCCTGATCCTGCGAGGCCAGAATGCCGATCTGCCGGTAGATGGACTTGCGCCAAGCGCGGCCGCGTGGCGTGTCCGTGCCGCGGTTGTCGAAACTCATCACGAGGTAGCCCTGCTGCGCGAGCATGAGATGCCAGAGCTGCCATTTGCCACCCCAGGCGTCCTTTACCGTTGACCCGGCCGGCTCGCCATAGACGTAGATCAGCAGCGGATATTTTTTCGCGACATCGAAGTCCGGAGGTTTGATGCACCACGCGTCCAGCTCCACGCCTTCAGCGACCGGCACGCGAAAGAACTCGGTGGCCGGCTGCTTCAACCCGGCGAGCTGTTCCTTCAGTTTCTTGTTGTCCGTCAGCACGCGAACTTGCCGGTGGCCGGGGAGCGAGATCAATTCCGTGACCGGCGGCTGATCGAAGGCGGACCACGTGTGAAAAGCCCAACGACCATCCGGCGAGACTTGATAGGAGTGTGTGCCCGCTTGCCCGGCGGGGGTGACGCGCTCGCGCCGACGCCCGTTGAAGCGGGTCCGGTAGAGATAGCGCTGCGTTGGCTGGTCCGGTGATGCCATGAAGTAAAGCCACTTCTCCTTCTCATCCACATGGACGAGGTTGGTCACATCATAATCGCCGGACGTCGCCAGCTTCAATTTGCGGCCGTCGCGCTGGGCGAGATAGAGGTGTTGCCAACCATCGCGTTCACTCCAGAACACGAAACGCTTCCCGCCATTGATCCACTTGAGATTCTGATGAGCCTCCACCCACGCGGCGTCGCTGTCGGTGAGGATGGTTTTCACTTGGCCCGTGACGGGATCGGCGAGCATGACGCGATTGGTGTTCTGCAAGCGGTTCAGTTGTTGCAGGAAAATCTCCTTCGAGCCTTCGGGCCATTTCAGATCGAAGAGGTAATGATTGCGAGGGTCGCCGAGCACTTCCATCCAGCGCGTCTGGCGGGTTTCGATTTCCACGGCGCCGACCCGGCAGGCCGAATTCATTTCCCCGGTCTTGGGATACTTGATGAGCTGGGTCTTCGGGTATAGGCCGTCCGTGTTGTTCACGAGCGGCACTTCGCGCACGCCCTCGGTGTTGAGCTGCCAATAGGCGATAAACCGTCCGTCGGGGCTCCAGCGAAAGCCGTCGCGCAGAACGAACTCCTCCTCATACACCCAGTCGAACGTGCCATTAATGATCTCGGGTGAATCGTTGGTGGTCAGCGCGGTGATGCGGTGGCTCTGCAAGTCCTCGACATAAATATTCCGCTCGCGCACGTAGGCCACGCGCCATCCGTCCGGAGAAAACTTCGCAAACATGAGGGTCGAGGGCTGGGCATCGCCGCCGAGTTTGAACAGCTCGTGGCTCGAGCGATCGAGCACCCAGTAATCGCCCCGGCTTTTCGTGCGCCTGACCCGTTTCGAGTTGGTGAAGAGGAGCAGGCGCGACTGGTCCTTCGACCAGGTGTGGGCATCGATTCCCAACGGCGACGATTCGCCCGGCGGAATGAAGTCGGCCGCCGGCACCAGAATTTCCTTAACGCCGGACTTCGGATCGTGGCGAACCAAGTCCCGCCCTCCCGAAGTTTCCTTCGAGCTTTCGAACGTCGTGTAGCCCGATCTCTCCTCCATCCATCGAGCCGAGAAACTCTCGCCGTTGAACTCGCCGGAGCCGAAGATGCGCTGGACTGTCAGGAGCGGGGAATTGGTCTTGTTCGCCGCCGCCACGGACAGCGTGCTGAGCAGTATCACCGAGCCAAGCCAGCAGGCGGCCGGACCGACAAATCTTCGAATGTCCTGCAATCTCATTTCTCAGAAAAATCGTTCGAGTAAAGTGGAGGCGCGACTGGCTTAGACCAATGGCTTCCGCGGTTTCTGTCCTTTCGAGCATCGTGGCAAATGGCCATCAGATCCTGCCCCCGTTTCCCCCGCCCCCTCCGGGCAGCGGGTCTTCCCCAGTACGGCTGGAAGCCAGCCGGGTCATCCGATGCCCTTCCGAAACTGTCCCCAGCTTCGTTTGACGCAGGACCTTTCGTCCTTCCCGTTTCTGGCTCTGTGTCCAGGCGTCTCCAACCACGGCTGCGCCCACCGGCCCTTGGCTCCGCACGGTTCATCGTGTCCGCGCCTGCAATCGCTCCTACGGCCTGATGGGCCAGTCTGACGAACTCCGTCCGGCTTGGGCCTTGTCGGCTTACTCGAGCCGGTCTTGGTCCGCTCGGGCCGTTCCTCTCACTTTCACTTCTTTGCTTGGTCATACTGTTCATCCAGGCCGCAACCTCTACCCCGTCGGCTGACCAAGTTCGTTTGATGGCTCATCCCTCGGCCATGCGAGCCTTCACCCTTCCCATCCTGGTTCGGCGGTTCCGAGATACCGGGCTGATTGGCTTCAGAGCCGGAAGCGATTCCGGGGCGGCAGTCTTCTCTTGATGTTGTGGCCTGCACGTTGGCTAGAGCGGCTGGCCAGTCCCCGCTGGCGGTTTGCGCCACCCACTGTCCCGCCCGCTTACTGCAGAGCTTGCCCCTGTCGGGGTCTCCCCCAACCAGAGTCTGCTATCACTACCCCGCTCAACCATCCCTTGTCGAGGCCCGACTTGCACCTGCACGCATGTCAAATCCTGAAGGCTGCACATAGGAATTTGCTGTTTCATCACGAGCCAGAGCATAGCCGTGCAGAAGCGTTGCGACAAGAGAAAGGCCCTTCGAGTCCGTTTGGGAATGAGCCTTCCCTCGACGGGCGGCCGAACATTCGGA
>CAYHFE010000086.1:0-18048 GCA_964355375.1 uncultured Verrucomicrobiota bacterium | reverse complement strand
GACCTCAGCAAGTTGCCCCATGTCTAGTAGAGGTTTTTGCGGGTAAGGATGAGGGAGGGCCGGCGCACTCCAAGACGCTGGCGCGACGCCGCCCACTCCATTCGGTTCGGGGTTTCAATGCCTGCGCCAAGCAAAAGGAGTCTCTCCATGACCCTGCGGTGGGGTGAGACTCTGTCGAACCCTGACTTTCTTGCCGACCATGATTCCAGGGCTCGACGGAGCCTCGCCCCACCGTTGAATGGGTTCAGGGTCCCGATGCAGGGTGCCGGGCAAAAGGAGGCTCTCCATCAACCCCTCTCTCTGGAGGAAACGACGTCAGGTGATTCTGGATTCTGGCCCAAAATAGTGAGTTTCGTTACCCCGTCTCCTGCCAGGTTCATGGAGAAACCAACTGAGCTCGGGAAAGGGTCCCGTCGAGTCGCTCCAAATGGCGCGAAAATAATGCTGGTCATAAGAATATATCGAGATATTGTACCCGCCGAAACCGATAAAAAAACAGCTCGAAGACTATGCCTAAACCGACCCCTCCTCTGCTTAGTATGGCAATGGCACTGTGCCTTTGCCAACTCACTTCCACCGCGAACGACATTGAGCCAGGAAAAGAATTCTACAATGCCACCCGCCTCACCAAGGCCGTCGTCGTTGACGGAAACTTGGTCGATTGGGCGGGAGTCCCTGTGCTCGCAGATCCCAAATTTGCCATTCCCAAAGGCTCTGGCGCCAAAGGGAACTTCGTCCTTTTCGAACCTTATTCAGGTGGAACCTGGAGCGGACCGGACGACCAGACCTCGGCGGTGCAAGTCGCCTGGGACGCGGATAACGTCTATTTCGGTTTCGTCGTCACCGACGATTATCACGAGAATGCGGCCAATAGCGCCTGGAATGGCGATTCGGTCCAGCTCATGATCGCCAGTTCCGACCGGACGGTGCAAGTCGCGCTCTACAATTATGCGCTGGGCGGTGTCGAAGGAGCGCTGGGAGACGTGATCGTCAATCACGAGGCCGGTCCCGGAGCCGCTGATCCGGCTGCGGCGACGTCGGCCATCGTCACGCGGAATGCGACGACGAAGAAGACGATCTACGAAATCAAGTTGCCCGCCGCGGCGCTGGGCATGACCGCGCCGTTGAAGGCCGGAACCACGTTTGGCTTGGGCATGGCGATCAACGACGGCGACGAGGCCGCGGGCCAAACCGGCCAAAAGGGATGGGGCGGATTGGGGGCGCACGCCATCGTTTTTGGCAAGACGCCTTCCGAAACCGCTTTGGTGACACTGAGCACCAACACTCCGGGATCGGATCGACTCTTCTTCTCGGCCATCAACCCCGGCATCGCGGCCTTCACCTTCCGAGCTACCGATAAGGGGTCATCGATTGTGAGCGCCTCGACCGCGACCCTGACCATCGATGGCAAGGTCGTCACGATGACGAACAAAAAGACGGCCGACGCGACGGATTTCACTTATGCAGCCGCCGCGCCATTTTCTCCTGGTTCCGACCACACTTACACCATCGTGGTGAAGGATACGGCGGGGAATACCGTGACGGATACGGGCACCTTCAAGACAGCGGCGTACCTGCCGGCCTCGGTGGCGGTTCAACCGGATACGAGCAAGCCGGGATTCTTGGTGCGGACTTGGCAGAGCACCGGGCAGCCGGGCAGCCTGGCCTGGACGGAAGACCAGTTGAACGGAAAGCAAGGCGCAAACACGGCGGACGTCTCGACGATGAAAGACAACCAGTTCGGGAATCTCTACTTGGACGAGGTCGGAACCATCAATTACTGGGACAACGGTGGCGAAGGGAATTTCCCCAACGACGGTGCCCAGAATGTGCCTGGAGTGGCGACCGCCGATAGCTTCTCGTTGGAGATTATTGCCTTTCTCGACTTGCCGGCCGGAGAAACCACGATGGGAGTGAATAGCGACGACGGATTCCGCGTTTACGGGGCGGCCTCGACCAATCCGATCGATGCTTTTGCGCCGGTTCTCGGAGAGTTCGATGGGGGCCGCGGCGTCGGCGATACGACCTTCACGGTCCTCGCGGAGAAGGCCGGAGTTTATCCCTTCCGCATGATTTATTTTGAAGGGGGCGGCGACGCCGCCGTGGAATGGTTCACCATCAAAGCGGACGGCACCAGGGTGTTGGTCAACGACACAGCCAACGGAGGCGTCAAAGCCTATCGTGGTAAGATCGGGGGGGTTGACCCGTCGATCAAGTCCATCAGCCCGAACCCGGCCCCGCGACAGATGGCTGCGGTGAGCACTTCACTCTCCGTGGTTCTGTCGGACGGCGACACCAAGAAGGTGGACGAGAAATCGATCGTCCTTAAAATGGACGGCGCCAGCGTCACGCCGACGACGGTGCGTTCCGGGGGCAGCGTGACCGTGACCTACACGCCGGCGGGAGTGCAGTTCCAGCAGGATAAGCACACGGCGGACTTGACCTTCAAGGACACGACCGGGACCTACACGCGGAACCAGGCCTGGACGTTCTACAATCTGAAGAACATCGTCCTGCCCGTGCCGAAGATTCTCGAGACGTTCGACACCTATCCGGAAGACTCCATTCCGACGGGTTGGGTGGCGTCGAATTTCACATCCCGCCTCACGGATGGGCGCAACATCGAGGATCCGAACTCCGAGAGCTACGAGAACTGGGTCTTGGTGAAGACCGAGCACATTAACGCGATTGACGGGCCGAGGCCGTTCAACATCGCCCCGGGGCTGCTCTACAACGGCAAAGAAATCAAGAATGGCGACCCGGTGGGCGGCACCTTCCCCGAGTGGCTCATGTCCGGCAACGTGCTTTACGCGGAATCGGATAGCCGCGGCAACACGGACTCCTTGGACCGCGGTTACGAGGGTCAGACTCAGTTCATCGTCAGCAAAGCCTTTGATTGCTCCCAGATCAATGACGTGGTCCTCACGTTCAGCAGCATCTACGAGCAGAACCAGGACAGCTTGGGCGCGGTCGAGTATTCGGTCGATGCGGGCAAGACCTGGATGCCGATCGTTTATTTCCTCGAAAGCCCCGATATCAAGGTGAGCGGGGATGGAACGGTGGACGCGCTTCGAACGTTCAACGATCCCAACACTGACACCTCGAATTGGAAAGTCGGTGACGTGCTCAAAGGTGATAAATACGGTGACGGGATCGGCGCGGCGATTACTCCGGCGCTCGGGCCGTTCATCACTCCTCGGGTCAACGACGGGGCGGTTGAAGGCAAACGGATCGAAATGTTCCGTCTGCCCCAGGCCAGCAAAAAGTCCGACGTCCGCCTGCGCTTCGCCCAATTGGGCACGGATAGCTGGTACTTCGCCGTGGACAACATCGCGTTCTACGATGTGCCCACCGCCCCGAGCACATCGGTTAATCTGACCGACGGCCTCGTGGCCTACTGGAATTTTGATGGAAATCTTTACGATTCGATCAAATCATTCCACGGCACGGCGCGAGGGAAGGTGCCCGTGGCGTTCGTGGATGGCCAGGCCGGCTTTGGGAAAGCGCTCCAGCTCAACGGAACAAACTTCGTGGAAATCACGGGCAGCGCGTCAACCCTCCAGTTCGCCAGTAACAGCCTGTCCATCGCTGGATGGTTCAAGGTCGGTGCCTTCGACAAATCCTGGCAAGCGCTCATCTCCAAGGGTGAAAACCTGAACTACCGCATCGCCCGCCGAAGCGCCCAGGGCAACATCGCCTACGCGGGTGGGGTGGGCGAGGGCGTCGATGACGTTCCGGCCATTACCAATGGCTGGCATCACTTCGTGGCGGTCACCGACGCGAAGGGGGTCAAGTTTGGCACCGCGCTCTATATCGATGGAGTAATTCGCGCGCTCAATACCAACAAAGCGGTGTTGGCCGCGGGCACGGCCAACCTGTTTATCGGAGAGAATCCGGAATCGCTCAACCGCCAGTGGAATGGTCAAATCGATGACCTCGGCCTCTGGAACCGCGTTCTCACGGCGGACGAAGTGACCGCCTTGTATAAAGGAGGAACCGGGTTGGCGATCAGCACTCTGCCCGGCGTCAATGCACCAATCGGTACGACCATCAGCCGATCGGGAAACAACCTTACGATCCAATGGTCGCCCGCGGGCGGCACGCTGGAGTTCAAGAATTCCGTTGATCCCGCCGCTCCATGGACCACGGTGGGAACAGCCAACCCAGCCACGGTCACGATCGGAACCGGCGGTGGCTTCTATCGGGTTAAGAAATAACCGATTATCCTAAATAGTCTCACGAAGACCGGACATTAACTTGTCCGGTCTTTTTTTTCTGATTTTCAGAGAGGATCCAAACCGTGGCGGGGAATAACGGCGAAATCTTTTGTCATGCATGGAGTCCCGGCTTGAGCCGGTCGCCACGTGAAAACCGGCTCAAGCCGAGACAAATGTCATGGCCTGAGAGACATTGAAAACCGGCTTCCCTTCACCACCAACACACTCTGCGGATGGCTTCCCTTGCGAGGCCGGTCACGGCGGCGGCGGTGATGACCGTAGTGGACGCCGGAAAACTCGCGCTCGATGATTCGGGGGAGTGACTTGGCAGCGATCAGGCAAGGGATGAACAGACGAACCTTCCTGAATCAACGCGAAAGCGTCCAAGTACCTGGCCCGCCTTCCAACCAGGCCGCACCTAGATCTTCGCTGACTACAACGTCGCGAGTCTCGGTGGAGTTTTCTCGCCGGGCACGCCAATGGCCGGGCGAAAGATCACTGACCAGCGCGCGGCCGGATCGGTCGCTGGGAACGGTGAAGGTCACTGGCTCGGATGAGCGCCGGTTGTCCTTCCGCATCAGCACGAGCCACACCGCCTCGGGACCTTGGATGATGCAACCGACCCGCTCGCCCGCGTCCAAGCGCCGCACGGGCCAGCGCGATGGCGTCCGAGGGTCGGTCACTTGCAGGACGTTGAGGAACAGATCCTCGGCTGCGGCGGTTCTTGGCGACAACTCCAGGCGCCACCCGGCGGACTCGATGGAGTTTCGGACCGGGCGCGTAGGATCGACCTCGTTGGCGAAATTCTGACCGAACACCCAATACTCCTGGCCCGGCCCGCCCAGCTTGACCAGGTCTGCGTTCGTCCCCGAGGGCAGCAACGTGTCCAGGATGAGTCGGCCGCGATCTCCGTGCTCGGTGCAAGCCACCGTCGCTGAAGCCGCCTCCACACGCGGTTCTTCGAGCGAGTGCAGCAACCAAAACTTGCGGAAGGATGGATGGGCGCTCACCACGCGATCGAAAACGATGAGGGCCGCCGGCACTTGCGGATTGCGCAGGTTCAAAAAGACGAATGACCGCGTCACCTGCTTGACCTTGGTACTGTAGGCCTCCGTGATGTCGCCTTGCAGGAGGGTAAAGTCCGGCGTTTGCGGATCCGGACCGAAGCCATGCGCCAGGACTTTTCCCGTTCGATAGCCGTTTTCCGGCGCGAGGAGCACGTCGAGATGGCGCGCCTCGGAGCGGCCGTTGGGCAGACGCTGGCCGCCCTCATTGCCATAGCCGGGTTTTCCGAAATGCTCGCTCGGATCGTAAACGAGCAGGCTGTTGTGCGCGATGGTGCGCCAATAGTAATTGAGGCAATGCGGGCTCCCGTAGGCTCCGGAAGCTCCGGCATAGAGGCCGGAATCGACCGCCAGCGATCCTCGGTAATAGATTTGAAACGCCCCGGCGTCCAGATGCTGATGGTTCACGAAATTGTATTCATTGATTTTCATTTCCGCGATGACAGCATCCTCATCCCAGCCGGTGCGCGCCACCATCCACCCAAAAGGCGAGCCCGAGTATCGGGACAACGGCAGCGTGCGAATGGATTTCGACTGGAGCGCCGTATCCCGCCAAAGGACCTCGAAGATCGTCTCATTGCCGCCGCTGCCGCCCTGGCGCTGGTGCTGGTCGAGCAAAACGCCGTCTCCATAGTAGCTGGCGGTCAGGAGCAAGCCGAGGTATTGGCTCCACGGCTGGCCTCGAGGCGTGCTATGGGCGAAGGTGTCGCCGGCCCGCAACCGCTGTCCGTCCGGCCGGGTGGTGTAAATCCACGAGTAGGGCACAAATTGTTGTTCGGGGCTATAGACGTTGCCCGCGCCCAACCGATCGAAAATCCACAGCGGATAAGTGTCCCAACTGAAGCGGTGCGGGCCATAGGAATCGCCCTGATGATAAGCGTGCCCGGGATAAAACCAGTTTCGCACCGGCAGGAGTTCGCGGAAAAACCGCCCGGCCGCCAGGCGGTACATCTCGGGAAACTCATCATAGATGGCGATCCCGGCTGAGAGGATGTCGCGCATGATCATCGCTTCAGAGGAGTGTCCCGTGACCGAGCCCTGGCGCGTGGGCGGGTAGCCGCACTCCTGGGTCTTGGCCAGGCGCACCAGCTCGGTGATGAAGGCCTGCTTCTCCTGCGAAGTGATCAAACCGTAACACCAGTCATAAACGACCGCGCCGGTCACCATCATCCGTCCGGTGACTCGACACCCATCCTGGATTTCGGGCAGCTCGCATTTCTGGAGCAGCGCGAGCGCAGCCTCGATAGTCCTGCGGCCCAGCGTGGCGTCCTGGGTCACGAGACACTGGAGGGCATTCCACTCGACTTTGGACTGCATGGATTTATCGGCTTGGGCGCGTAGCCGATCGATGGCCGGTTGCAGCACAGAATCCTTCAACCGCTGCGGCAACTGCGCCACGTGTTCGGCGCGGAGATAAAGCCGCGGATGTTCGGCGGGCGGAGTCGGAATGCTCGTGCCCTCGACGTCCTGCCACGGGGCCTCGCCCGAAAAGGCCGTGGTGCCCAGCAGCAGCGCAGCCGCTCCCGCAAGCCGGACGATCTTCAGCATGTTCTTCATTGTTTCTGCACCGGAAATGACGTCCATCTCACCCGCCGGCCGACGCGAGTCCCGGCAGGGTTGTCCATCAATACATCTCCCACGGCGCGCGGATGAAGGCAGGCGCCGCCTCGCGACCGAATCGGAGCGGGGGATTGCCGTTCTCGAAGGCCCCAATATCCGGCGCGGCCCCCTGGAAATCGTCGTTGAAGCCCGGCAGACGCGCGCCTTTGTCGATCGCAGGATTCGGCGCCGCGACCACCGGATCGGTGATCGAGAACGTCTTTCCGCTGCGCGAGTATTCGACTTTGCCCCACTGGATCGTCGGGACGCTGGGCGCGAGGAACCACTCCAGCCGTTCAGAGGGCACGAACATCGACCGCACGGAACCGCCGCCGAGATACCCGCTGGTCAGGTCGTTTCGAAAATCGTTGGGCGGACCGTCGGCGGCGGGCGTGGGATAGACGCGGCCGCGCACGCGAAAAATATTGTTTCGCGACACCGCATTGCCCAGCCCGTGTTCACTGAAGACGGTCAGCGCTCCGCCGGGCTGGAGAGCGGTGTTGTGAAAGATGTAGCGTCGTCCCCAATCGCCTTTGACCTGCTCCCCGTTGAGGGGAAGAAGCCTCTTCGGGCCGCCGGTCTTGATGATCATGCCGCCGCTGGAGTCTTGGTGGGAGACCCGGCTGCTCGCGAACACATTCCGGAAAATGTAGAGCGGGCCTTTCGACGTGACGGCTGTGGCCACGAACACAAAAGTCTTGTCGAGGTAGTTGCCCCAAATGCGCACGTTTCGGTTCGCACCTTCGCTCTCGATGGCGTCATCCCAGCAATTGGCGATGATGTTGCCGTAGATGTCCGAGTCCCGGTTGGGGCTGCCCTCGAAGCTGAAGTTGCTCCCGCCGCCGATGCCATCATTGTAGCCGTGGTCCTCGGTGGAGCGAATCGTATTGTAGCGAATGATGTTTCCGCCGGAGGAATTGATCAGGCTGATCCCCTGGGGACCGTCGGGATGGCCCGACTCCCAATCGTTGGAGCCGCTGCGCGGATGCTCGATCAAATTCCGTTGCAGGACGAGTCCGCCACTGCCGGTCTCGCCGTAGATCGCACTATCGGAGCCATGAAAGACACCCCAGACCCGCGCGCCACCCACGCGACCCCACTGAGTGATGTGGCAGTCTTCGATGACCACGTTCTGCACGCCTTTGCGAATGAGCACCGCATGCTGCCCGGCGTTTTTTAACGCAAGTCCGCGGATGATGACGTACTCCGCCGCCACTTCGACGCAATTATCATGCAGGTTGAACACGTCGATCACCGTTTTGGAACCTGGGGTCGCAGTCACGAGGTGCCAGGCCTCGGCCGTCCCGGATTCGACGATTCGCAAGGGTTTGTCCAGTTCACCGCTCGGCAGATGGGTTGTCTTGCCGATGGGAAACTGCTCGTTTCGGGTGGCCGCCGTGAGCGAAGCCTTCTTTTGGGATGACGCCGACAGCTCGATTTCATAGCTTGTGTCGGGGCGAAGCTGGACCAGGCTTCCGCGAAATTCAGCATCGCGTTCATCATACCACAGCGGGTAGCCCGTCCGCCACGCGCTCTCGCCCTGCTGGCGGAAACGGACCTGCGCTTCGGCTTTGCCGGCGTCTCCTGGGCGAAGGCCCGCGTCACCCGGCTTCCAGTACAGACCGATGCATTCAAAAGTCGGCACCGCCGTCTGGGCCCGCGCAGAACCGGACAAGATAGTCCCGACCACAGCCAACAGGCTACAGAACAGAGGATGGAGTTCTGGAAGTCGTTTCCGATTGATCTGTTTTGTCTTCATGGAAAGCCGCCATTTGCATCGCAGACGCTTTGAGACCATGAACCAGCCACGGTGGGGCGAGACTCCGTCGAGCCCTGGAATCTTCGTCGGCAAAGAAGTCACGGTTCGACAGCGTCTCACCCCACCGCAGGTTCGTGGAAAGTATTTTCGCAGATTAGCCATACGCGACGGCAGACATAATGGCAAACGGACCGAAACGGGAATTGACGAGCGTCAAGGCGGAGCGATCCAGGCTCCAGAGGCGGAGCGGTGCGTCCGAGTGCTTCTCGCCGCGGGTTGATCTGAGTCAAAGCGGAATCTCCGAGGAGTTCTCAGGCTGGTCGGAATGTCAGCCTTTCGATCATCTTTGACTACCCTTGCGTTCATTGGCCTGAACCTCGCCAGTGTCGGCGCGGAAGCGAACGGATCGGCGAGCTGGTACGCCCAGCGCAACACCTGGAGCGAGACGCTCATGGCCACGCGTCAAAACGTGTTGCATTGGCAAGACGAGCCACCCAATCCGGCCGCGACCAAGGAATGGGCTGGCATCTGGAAAAGGTTCTCTGCGGATTTCCCCGCCCCGGCCAAGTGGCTGACCCGAGATGCGGGCGCGGGGAAAGAACTCGCGTGGCTCGCGGAAAAGGAAGGCCAATCAACCATCGCGCCACTGATCACGCGGGCTTTGGCTTCGCTGGGCGGCGCGGCCAACGACTTGGGCGGACAGATTGACGAAATCCGCCGCCGCGAGCCGCCCGCGGGTGATCTGCGATGGTTGGCTCTCTATTCCGGCTTGTGCCAGTACCGGGATTTCCTTCCATCACTTCAGCGCATCTGGATTCTGGATTTGCGCCGTTTGGTCCAAAGCGAGTGCGAGCACCTCCTGGCCGGACCGAGCGAGATCGACGACGCCACCTGGAAAGGGGTGAGCTCGCGATTGAGCCGGATCAACGCCTTGCTCGGCGCTGGCCCGGCGATAGATCTGAGCAAGCTCCGAGCATCGATCGAGAATCTCCCGGAGATTACACCGCTCTGGTTGGCCGGAAGACAGGAATTGCTCAACGCTTTGGCGGAGCAAGAGCCCCGCTGGTTGGCGTTGCTCCAGGGCGCTGCCGAAGGCCAGGACCCAGCTCTCGAGCAGTTGGGTGCCGTGGCCGAGGAGATCAGACACTATCGCCGCGACTTTTTGCTGGCCACGCCTGGAATGAAGGCATTTCTGTCGGTCCCAGCAAACTCTGACATGGATCGCGAGTGGGAAAGCCAATTTGAGGCCCTGCAACACGATCTAGGAAATCGCGCGCACTTCGGCAAGGTGGAAAAGGAAACCTTCCACCGGGAAGCTTTGATCATGGAGGCGGACCGCGATCCGGCGGACGTGGTGTTGCGGCGTGCTTCCGCTTTGCTGGCCGACTTGGAGACCGCTTTGTCTGCGCCAAAATTCGTGGAGCTAGCCAGCGAGTTGGCCGCACTTCGCGCGCTCAATTCGAAAATTGATTTATGCGACGGTGAAGCCCGCTATCTTCTTTTCGCCAACGCCTGCCGGGTGCGCCGCGAGATCGCCTTCGGGAATCCACGGTTGGATTTCGATCAGATCGTCTTCATCAAACGTCACCGCGCCTTGTTCAATCACATGTGCGACCAATACTACGGCATGGCGGCCACACCCGGTGGTGGGCTCTACCGACTGGTTGGCGCGTTCGGGCCCAGTCCACGGGTCCACGATGTTCTCCACGACTCCGTCGTTCAGAGTGGTCGTCTGACGGGACAGAAGTTGCACGGCGGTTCGACCCGTCCGCCGAAGTTGAAGTTCGACGGTGAAGGCAATCTTGAAGGTCCGGACCACGATGGCGGCACCTTTGTCTCGCCGGAACTCTCTTACGACGGGAAGACAGTCCTTTTTGGGTATGTCGAAGGCCAGGGCGAGAAGCTCCACCAGCATCATACCGATCCAACGCGCGGCCACTGGGCCGAGGGTCGCGCTTACCACATCTTCAAGGTGAAGGTCGATGGTTCGAATTTGCAGCAGCTCACGGACGGCACGTGGAATGACTTTGATCCTTGCTGGCTGCCGAATGGTCGGATCGCCTTTATCAGCGAACGACGGGGCGGGTATCTGCGCTGCGGCCGAACCTGTCCCACCTACACGCTCTTCGACATGGCGGTGGATGGAAGCGACATCACTTGCTTGAGTTTTCACGAGACCAACGAGTGGCAGCCCAGTGTGACGCAGGACGGCCGCATCATTTACACGCGCTGGGACTACGTGGATCGACATGGAGTGACCGCGCAGTTTCCGTGGATCACTACCGTGGACGGGCGAGACAGCCGCGCCGTGCATGGCAATTTCGCGCCGCGCGAATTGCGGCCGGACATGGAACTGGATTGTCAGGCCGTTCCCGGATCACCCAAGTTTGTCGCCACCGCGGCGCCGCACCATGGCCAAGCTTATGGTTCGCTGGTGCTGGTGGATCCGCAAGTCGCGGACGACGACAAGATGGGCCCCGTGAAGCGATTGACGCCCGAGGTGGGGTTTCCTGAAACTCAGAATGGAAAGGAGGCCTACGGCACGCCCTGGCCCTTGGGCGAGAACTATTATCTTTGCGCCTACGACGTGGAGACCGCTTTGGGCAAAGGCCGGGCCCGGGGCAACTACGGGCTCTACCTGGTGGACGTTTTTGGAAACAAGGAATTGCTTTACCGCGACCCAGAGATCGCCAGTCAAAGTCCGATTCCTCTTCGCTCCAGACCGACGCCTCCGGTCGCGCCCGAATTGATCCAGCGCGGTCCGGATACCAACCCCGCTCTTCGCGCCCACCTTCCCGTCCAGGCTTGTGAACCCGAAGGAACGGTCGCGGTGATCGACGTTTACGACAGCCTGAAGCCGTGGCCTGACGGCACCAAAATCACCCACCTGCGAGTGTTGCAGGTCTTGCCCATGACCGTGCCCTCGGGCGCTCCGCCGCATGAGACGGGTCTGCGGGCGCGGTCGGCCAGCGACTCGGTGGTGCCGGTTCGTCACGTCCTGGGGACCGCGCCGGTGGAAGAGGACGGCAGCGCCCATTTTGTGGTGCCCGCCAACAAGGAGATTTTCTTCCAAGCGTTGGATGCGCGCGGTCTGGCGGTGCAATCGATGCGTTCCTCGACCTATCTGCAGAAAGGGCAGCAATTGGTCTGCCTGGGCTGCCATGAGCCGAAATCGCGCGCTCCGGCGGCCTTGACTTCGTCGCCCCTGGCCCTGCGCCGGCCGCCGTCCCGCCTCAGCCCGGATGTGGACGGTTCCAATCCCTTCAGCTACCCGCGCTTGGTGCAGCCGGTCTTGGACAAACATTGCGTGCAATGCCACGCTGAAAAATCGGCGACCGCGCCAAACCTCGCCCGCGAGCCGTTGACCCGGCACTGGTATGCCTCCTACAACAGCCTCGTGCAGAAGTTCGGGTTCCACGAATTCGACGATCGCTATCGGTCCACCCCCGGCCATTTCGGAGCCCGCGCTTCTGGGTTGCTCGCTCTTCTGGAAAAAGGCCACTACGAGGTCAAGCTGAACGATGAAGAACAACACCGGCTGACCCTGTGGCTCGATTGCATGTCCATGTTCTACGGTGTTTATGAAAAGGCCGGCGGCCAGGCGCAACTGCGCGGAGAAATTGCCCGACCCACCTTGGAGTAGGAAACGAAACAGACGAAGTGATTTTTGATTTCCTCCGGCGTCAGACCTTAGAACCTGTTCTCTCCCCGAGGCTCGGTGCCGGGCGTCCTTCTTGGAGTCAGACTATGAAATCGCTCTATTGGCTAGCTCTGGGCTGCTGGATCATGGATCCGGCTCAGGCCGCGCTCTACTCGCCCCGAGTGGTTTCTCCCCACAACGCGGATGCCTACAGCCTGACGACGTTTGCCCAGTTCCCTCGCTGGCGTGACTTGTCCGGCGACGCGAAAGTGTTCGAGGTTTACCGGTATCTGGCCGATCGGCGAACGGGGCTGTATCCGCTCGGCGTGCCGGCCCGCGAGGGAGGCGAGGATTTGGCTGAATACAGCGTCGTGACCGAGCCGGTGAAGATGCTCAATGTTTATCCCATCGGCCACTGCGGCACGTTGGGACCGGCGGCCGCAGGCCTTCTGGAGGGCATGGGTATCGGGCCGACGCGCACGCTCATCATCCGAGGCTGGAATCACGTGGCGGCGGAAGCGTTTTACGAGGGCCGCTGGCACTACTTTGACCTCGATGTGCGGGCGGTCTTCCGGCGTGAGGACGGCTCGTTGGCTTCGATGGCCGAGGCGCGCTCGGAAGCGTCCCTTTGGCGCCAGCCCAACAGTCCGCTGTTCTTTCCCCTCGACAACCTGGAGAGCGTCCGTCGCACTTACGCCCAAACGCCGGTCGAGCATCGCTACGGAATGGCCAGCGGCGGGCACACAATGGATTTTGTCTTGCGGCAGGGGGAAACCTTCACGCGCTGGTGGAAACCACAGGGAGGTCGGTGGAATCACGATCCCTCCTACGCGACAAAGCCGTTTCCCAGATCGGTGATCGAGCGCGAGCCGCGCGGCCCCAAGAGCAAGCACGAGTCGTTTACGATTCATACCCACGGCAATGGCCGCTTCGTTTATCGGCCGAACCTCACCGCCCGGTTTTCGGACTTCGACGACGGCGTGTATGACGCGCGCCATGTCGAGCCTGGAGAGACGGGCCTGACGTTGAAAGCGCCGGGTGAGGGGTATGCGATTTTCGAAGTGCGTACGCCCTATGTCATCGCTCCCTGGGTGGGCGATCTCGACACAACGGCGGATGACCGGGAAGCCTCCGTCGTGAAGTGGGATGCCACCGACACCACCTTGTCGATCTCGCTCGACAACGGGCTGACCTGGCAGCGGCTGTCCGCGTTGAACGGGATCCTGGATCTCACGCCGCAGGTCGCCGGGCGCTACGGTTATCTGCTTAGACTTGAACTCCGCGGCCAACCCGGGCACGCGGCGGTGCGCTCGCTGGAGATCGTGACCTGGGTGCAGGTGCATCCGTCCTCGCTGCCTTCGCTCCGCCAAGGCAAAAACGTGATGCGCCTCGTCACCGGCGACCATTACGGTCTGCCGACCCGGGTGGTGGCGGTTTGTCCGAGCGCGGCTGATCGCGAGGGATTGTTGAAGCACTTGGTCCAATGGCCCGATGACTACGATCCATCACGGCGGACGAGCCGTCTCCGTGGCGTTTTTGCGGCCAAAGTGCTGGCGCCTCCCGGCACGAAAATCGCGTGGTTCTCCGCCGGCGGCAGCTTGGCCGCGAACGTGGGTGCCACCCGCAATACTCGCAACGCCATCGCCTATGCCGTCAGTGAACCTGGCGCTTTTCGCGAAATCTATCAGGCCGACGTTCCGTCCGACCAAGGCCATTGGCACTACAATGTGGACCGCGAAGTCAGGCTCGACGAACCGGCCCGCGCCATCCTGGTGCGCTACACCGGCGAACCGGCGGTGAACAACCTGCGCATCTTCGCCCACTGCGTGGAAGACCGGCTCCGCGCCCAGACCCCCGTGGTCCTGACACATGAGTGGAGTGAAAACGGCGTGCGGATAACCAAGCAGGTGAAACTCGAGGGCCCGAGCGAGTACGAGATCGAGGTCACCGCCGATCCCGCGGACGAATCCATCGAGATGGCCATTCCGAGCCGCGCACGGACGGCCGCCCGCCCATCGGGCACCGCCATTCCTCCGGGGGAATAGGACCGGGGTGGGCGGGAGAGGCTGCGCCGGCCGAATCCCACGCACCATGCGGTTTTCCCTCGGAATCTTGCGCCAAGAACGCGAATCAATTCTTCGCTTTGGATCCGGGAGACGCTGCCGGGACCGGGCGCACCCGGTGTTCGACAGGCCAGGAAGCGCGGAGTCCATCCCGATAAAGCCCGATCTTCTCCAGGGGAATGCGCTGGAAGCCCAGCTTGAAGGCGGGCGAGCCGTCCTGGAGCTGGAAGTTCTGCCGTGCGGCATCGACGAACCGTGGGTCTTGCTCGAGCAAGTTGTCCTCAATTTTCACCAGCGGTTTCGCCTTGCCTTCGAAATCGCCCCACCGTCCACCGACGCAAATGTTGCGGGCGATCAAGTTCCCTTTCGGCGCCATCGGGTCGTCGTCCAGGATGTTGACCAGCTTCGGATAGCGCGTGCTCCAGGGTGGCTCGGTGTAGGGCAGGGCGCGGAGGCTTTTCTGCATCCCGCTGGCACCGCCGGCGGCCCAGCCCAGCCCGCGCGCGTCCACGTGGGTCGCCGGCACGCAATCCACAAAGATGTTGTTGGCAATCGTGCAATCGCGGCCCCCGCCAATCATGGCCGCGCGGGTCACTCGATAAAAGACGTTGCCGACGACCTCGGTGCCGCTGAACTGGTCGTCGAGATAGACGCCCACGCAGCCGCGCCCTTCAAAACCCTGGATGTGATGGAAGAAGTTGTTCCGGATGATCGTGCCGCGCATGGTCCAGTTGCGGCCGGCGTAGATGGCTCCGGCATCGTTGGACTCGTAGCACACGTCGTGGATTTCGTTGAATTCAATGAGGTGGTCATTGCCACTGAAGCCGATCGCCATGTGCGGAGCGTTGTCGATGAGATTGTGGGACGCGCGGTGGCCGACGCCGTTCAGGCTGATGCCCGGTTGATACACGCGATCCCAGCGGCTGAAGTGATGGATGTGGTTGTTCTCGGCGTAGAGCGTCGCCGGGGTGAGGGCCTTGCGGTCGCCTCCGTCGAGGGAGATGCCGCCACTTCCAGTCTCGTAAATGTCGCAGCCGATCACGCCGCTGTCCGTCCCCGAGAGGCTGACGGCGCCTTGGCCGGTATTGCGGATGGTGCAGCCGGCGATCCGGACGCGCGTGCCGCCGGAGACCTGGATGGCGGTGCCGCGACAGGCTTCCAGCGTCAAGCCCTGGAGGGTGACGTGGGATGCGCGCTTCATCGCCACCAGCGTGGGCACGAGAGAAACCACCGTGCTGCCTTGGGTCAGCGGCGCCGGAGGCCAGAAGTAGAGAAGACCGGTGCTGCGGTCGAGATGCCATTCGCCGGGGCGATCGAGTTCCGAGAGGAGATTGAACGCATAGAACCATTGGCCCTTGCGGTAGCCGTATCCGTGGTAAGGCGGCTTCACGGTGATGACACGCTGCTCGACATCGATGAACTCGACTGGGTGGCGCTGTTCGGCCCAGTCCCAGAACCAGTAGCCATGAAGCCAGACATCCTTGTCGTTGGTCCAGCGTTTCGGGCGGTCGCTGTCGTAGCGGAACTTTCCCTCTTGGCAGCCCTTGGTCCCGCGCACGTCCACCAGGGTCGGGCCGAGCACCTCGGTGATTTTGATGAAGCCTTCATTCGGCCAACGCGCCACCGTCATGGGCTGGTCCAGGAAGAAGAACTCCAAGCGCCGGCCGCTCGCCACCACGTCCCCAAGGTCCGTGATACCCAAAGCCCGCAAGTCCGCTTGCCACACGCTGCCGCGGGCGGACTCCTCGAGGCGGGCCAGGACGTCCGGATCGGCGACCCGTTTCCACCCTGTCAGTACGCGGCCCCCGACGAGCCGCACCGCCTCGTCCCCGCGCGCCCGATAAATGATGGGGGCGTTCTCGGTGCCGCTGTCTTGGTCAGTGAGTTCGAGCGCGCGGGATAATTCATAAGTGCCGCCGCGCACTTCGACCACGACTCCGCCGGCGGGCAGAGGCCCGGCGGATTTGAGTTGGCGGATTTCGTCGCGCGCCCGTTCGATCGTGGCGAACGGTTTTGCCTCGGTGCCCGGGTTGGCGTCATGGCCGTTGGTGGCGACAAGGAAGCTGGCGGCGGACACGCTCTGACTGACGAGCGCCAGGGCGAGGGCAGCAACCAAGTGGGGGAGTGGGTTCATGTTATCCTTTATGTTTTCCATAATTTCCCGGATGGCAATGGATCAAATCACAGCGCCATCAGACCACGAACCCAGAGCTCACTCAAGCTCCACGACGAAGACAAGGAATTATGGCGGACATCCGAGCTGACGACGCGGCGCAGCCCAGAGTTCAGGCTGAGATCGAGGCCGGGAAGTTTGTCTCTCTCGCCGACGATCGGGCCAAGCGCAAGGCCCGGCGCAAATGAGGTGGGATATCGCCGCGAAGTGGATCGCTGAATTACGCGGCGGCGTCATCCGCAAGCGGAGCAGATCCGATGCATGGAGATTCGGGAGACGAGCGAAAACGACGCGCGAGTTTCTGACCTGGTTCGAATTCGTGAATCGACGGAGCGATTCAAGATTGTTGAATTGTTGAGGACGGAACTGGTATCCTTCGCCCATGAAAAATAAAAGTGCTCCCTCCTTCCATCGCCGCACGTTCTTGTCCACCCTCGCCTGCGTTGGCGCTGTGGCCATGGCTCCATCCATCACCCACGCTGCGTCCGCCCGCCAGGGCCGGCTCAAACAGGGCCTCTGCCGTGGCGTCTTCAGAGGCGTGAAGCTGGACCTCGACGGCCAGTGTCGGGAGGCGGCTCGGCTCGGTGCCGTGGGCCTCGACCTCGTAGGGCCGGACGCCTTCCCAACCCTCAAGCTGCACGGGCTGATTCCGACGATGGTGCCCGGCGGCGGCGGCATCAAGAAAGGGATCAACGACAAGAAGAACCACGCCGAGATCGATCAGAGGATGCGGGAAGCCATCAAGGCCGCCGCCGCGGCCGGAGCGCCCAATGTCATCGTCATGGCCGGCGATCGGGCCGGAATCTCCGACGCCGACGGTGCAGACAACTCGGTGATCTTCCTGGATGGCATCAAAGCCCTGGCCGAGGAATTGAAGGTCACGCTTTGCATCGAACTGCTCAACAGCAAAGTCGATCATCCGGGCTACATGGCGGATCATACGGCGTGGGGCGTCGGGGTCTGCAAGCGGGTGAACTCGCCCCGAGTCAAGCTGCTCTATGACATTTATCACATGCAAATCATGGAGGGTGACGTCGTGCGCACGATCCGGGACAACATTCAGTACATCGGCCACTTTCACACCGCCGGCAACCCGGGGCGCCACGAGTTCGACGACACGCAGGAGTTGAACTACCGCGCCATTTGCCGGGCCATCGCCGATCTCGGATTCCAGGGTGTCGTGTCGCACGAATACAGTCCGACAGCCGATCCCTTGGGCACCCTGGAGAAGATGCTGCGGATTTGCGAAGTCTGAGGTTCCCTCGAACGATTCGACCGGCCCGTGCCCGCGCCGAAAAGGGGTCAGTTCTTGTTATTGACTACAGCCGCGGATTCCGAAAAGGGGTCAGTTCTTGTTATTGACTACAGCCGCGGATTCCGTCACGCTGGCCTGCATGGCTCGGAAGCTGAGAGTCGAGTATCCCGGCGCGCTTTACCATCTGATGAATCGGGGCGACCGGAGCGAATCCATTTTCCAGGATGACCAGGACCGGCAGCGGTTCGTGGAAACGCTGGCCGAGGCTTGCGCCAAAA
>CAYHFE010000085.1:7350-18361 GCA_964355375.1 uncultured Verrucomicrobiota bacterium | reverse complement strand
ACACGGCGCTGAACGAGATCAACGACTCGGTCCGAAAGATCATCACGATTGAAGACCCGATCGAGTATCAGCTTAAGGGGATCAACCAGATTCAGGTTTCCGAGAAGACGGGCATGACGTTCGCCCGCGGGTTGCGCGCCATCCTCCGGCATGACCCGGATGTTCTGCTCATCGGGGAAATCCGCGATCGCGAAACCGCCCAGATCGCGGTGCAGGCTTCGCTCACCGGCCATTTGGTCTTTTCCACCCTGCATACGAATGACGCGCCTGGCGCCCTCCCCCGGCTCGTGGACATGGGGGTGGAACCGTATTTGGTGGCCTCTTCCTTGGAGGCGGTGCTGGCGCAACGGCTCGTCCGCGTCCTGTGTCCGCACTGCAAAACGGAGGACAAATCCGCGCAAACTCAGGCGCTGCGGGAACAGGTGGAAAAGCTGCAGGGCGTTCCGATCTTCCGCCCGGTGGGTTGTCGGGAATGCCGGCAGACCGGTTATCACGGGCGGCGCGGCATTTTTGAGATGATGGATTTGAACTACAATATTCGGCAAATGATCCTGAAAAACTGTTCGAGCGGCGAAATCCGCGTCGTCGCGCAGCGGAGCGGTTTGAGGACATTGGCCGAAGACGGCTGGCGGTTGGTCCGGGACGGCGTGACGGCGCCGGAAGAAGTGATGCGCGTGACCAAGGATCAGGCGCTCAATAATCCTCCCGAGATCGAGGAGAAAAAGCCGGCGCCGGACACCGATTAACCCTTTTCCGCGGCAACGATCATGGCCATGTATCAATACCGAGCGCTTCAGACGGACGGCACGATCGCCGAGGGCCGGATCGAAGCGGGCGGCCGGCACGAAGCCTTTCGCCAAATCGAGGGGCGGGGGCTCAAACCGATCAGTCTGGCGGAAGGGGTCAACGGAAACGGCAAGCCGGCCGCGGCCAAACCGTCCGCGCCCAAACCGCAAGCGCAACCGGACTCCAAAGAGAGCTCCGCTCCGGCGCCCGGTCTTTCGCTCAAACTGCAGGCGAACAAGATCTCCAGCCGGATGTTGGAGGATTTCACCCGGCTGCTCTCGAGCTTGCTCGCCGCGGGCATCCCCCTGAGCCGGGCTCTCGTCATTCTTTACAAGGAAGCTACCGTTCCCGTGGCCCGGGACAAGTGGAAAGAAATCCACGATCTCGTCATCGACGGCATGTCGCTGGCGGATGCGATGGCGAAGTCGCCGGAGACGTTTCCGCGGGTTTATGTGGCCATGGTCCAGGCGGGCGAGACCGGCGGATTTCTCGATTTGGTGCTGGCGCAGATTGCGGATTTCCAGGCTCGAGAAAAGGAGCTGCGCTCGAAGGTCATGACGGCGATGCTTTACCCGGCCATCCTCCTGGTCTTGGCGGTGGGGGTGTTGATCTTCCTCATGGTCTTCTTCATTCCGAAGTTTCAGGTGCTCTTCTCCGGGTTCGGGGCGCACTTGCCGCTGCTCACTCAGATCATCGTTGCGGCCAGCCAGCTCGTGCGATCCTACGGGTTCTTTGTCGCGGCGGGGCTGGGCCTCGCGGCTTATTTGGTCCGAAACTGGCTCGTCTCCGAACAAGGCAAACGGACCTGGGAAGGAATGATTTTGCGCGCGCCCGTGGTCGGTCCGCTCACCGCCAAGTTCGCCATGGCCCGATTCTGCCGCATGCTCGGGACGTTGCTCGCCGCCGGCGTGCCGCTGATCAATGGATTGAACGTCGCCCGGAAATCGATCGGCAACCAAATCCTCGTCGATGCGGTGTCCAACTCCATTGACCGCGTGAAGGAGGGAGATCAGCTCGGGCCGAGCCTGGGGGGCTGCCGGGAGCTGTTTTCCGGCTCGGTGCTGGAAATGATTTCGGTGGCGGAAGAGAGCGGCAAGTTGGACCAAGAACTGATTCGGCTGGCCAACACCACGGAGGGCGACCTGGATCGCCAGTTGAAGACGGCGGTGGCCTTCGCCGAACCCGTCATGCTCTTTTTGATCGCCGGATTTATCGGGACCATTTTCATCGGCATGGTCATCCCGATCTTCACCATTCAAGACTACATCAAGTGACCTCAACCCAACCTCGAATATGAACGTCAGCCAACGAATGAGCAATCAAAGCGCGCGCCATGCCCGGTCGGGCTTCACCCTCGTCGAACTCCTCTTGGTGCTCGTCATCCTGGCAACCCTGGCCGCGATCGTGGTCCCGAAATTCGCCGGGCGAACCGAGCAGGCCCGCGTCACCGCCGCGCAGACGCAGATCGCCAATTTCGGGGTCGTGCTTGACGCCTTCGAAGTGGACAACGGCTACTACCCGAAAGGCAAAGATGGCCTGGTGGATTTGGTGCAGCAGCCCCGCGACACCCAGAATTGGCGCGGACCCTATTTGAAGAGCGACATTCCGCTGGATCCCTGGGGCAATGCGTATGTTTACGAGTGTCCCGGCAAACACAATGACCAGGGTTACGACCTGTGCTCCGGCGGACCGGACGGACGAACCGGCACCGAAGATGATCTGACCAACTGGGATCAGGCGAACAAAAACAAGAACCGAAACAATTGATGCACGCGGGACGCACATTCTGTCTTGAAGCCCTGAACCCGTCCACCGGTGGGGCGAGACTCTGTCGAGCCCTGGAATCTTGGCCGGCGATAAAGTCAGGGTTCGACGGAGTCTCACCCCAGCGGAAGTTCCTGGGGAAGGGAGCGGTCGTGACCCGCTACCTGCGTCAAGCGCCGCGGCGCCTCATGGCGTTCACCTTGATCGAATTCATTGTCGTGATGGCGCTGCTCGCCATCGTGATGGCCATTGCCGCTCCCTCGCTTTCGAATTTTTTCCGAGGACGCAAGCTCTCGTCCGAAGCCCGTCGCTTTGTCAGCCTAGCCCGTTTTGGACAGAGCCGGGCCGTGTCCGACGGAACGCCGATGATCTTATGGCTGGACCGGACGGAGGGAACCTATGGATTGCGGGAGCAGGATGGATACTCGAGCGCATCCGGAGCGGCGGTCGCGGGGAGTTCGGCGCAAGATCTGGCCATCGACTCGAGTCGGGTGCGAGCCCGGGTGGGCCATGAAGCCGTGGATGTGAAGCAGCCGGAGTTTCGGTTGGCCGATGATTTGCGTTTTCAACTGACGGAAGGATCACAGACGAATGGTCGAATCGTCACGATCCGCTTTCTGCCCGATGGCGCCATCGATGAGGGCAGTCTGCGGTCGCTCGTGATCCAGCAGCAACCGCGCTCCGATCCGGGGCAGGGCAAGTCGGAATCGATCTGGATTGTGCAATCGCGGGACCTGTCACGATATGAAATTGTGGATGAAACCAGCGCGTTGGACCGGCTTAACAGCACGGAGCCGACGACGCTGGGCGGGCTTTACCCTCGCTGAGGTGCTGGCCGCGCTCGTCGTCATGGCCATCGTGATTCCGGTCGCGATTGACGGAATGCGCATCGCCAATCGCGCGGGCGTGGTCGCCCAGCGCAAAGGCGTGGCCGTGCGCCTGGCGGACGGCATGTTGAATGACTTGATCGCGACCGGTAATTGGCAGAACTCGAGCCAGAGCGGGGATTTCGGCGACCGTTGGGCGGGATATCAATGGCGGTTGCTCAGTGAAACCTGGACCGAAGACAACATGCGCATGCTGACCGTCGAAGTGACCTATCCGGTCCAAAACCAGGAATACAACGTTCGGCTCAGCACGCTGCTTCCACCGACGAACTAATGCACGTTCGCGCTCCATCCAGACAGATTGAGAACCGCCCGGGCGGCCCCTGGCCCCGCCGCGGCTTCACGCTCATCGAGGTCTTGGTGGCGACGGCCATCTTCGCCACGGTCTTGATTGCGATCAACACGGTCTTTTACGGGGCCCTCCATCTGCAGAGAACCACGACGCGCGTGGTGGAAGATGCCATCCCGATGAGCCACGCGGTGCGAATCATCAAGGAAGATCTGCGGTCGATCCTCCCGCCGGGCCAAGTGCAATCGAGCGAGACGCAATCGGGCGGCACCCTGGCGGGTCCCATCGTCGGCGGAGCCGTCAGCGGGACGATGGGGGCCACCTTGCAGAGCAGCCCGGGAGGATTGGTCCTGGGCATGGCGAGCGGCTACCCGTCCTTGCAGATCTACACGACCAGCGGGGTGGCGGATGATTCCGGCCTTTCCGATCCCACCAGCCTGCCCATCAACCAGCGACCCTGGCCTGAGATTCAAAGGGTTTCCTATTATCTCCGCAATCCACTTTCCACGACCAACCAGATGGGGAAAGAGCTGGTGCGGGTGGTGACGCGGAATCTCCTGCCCCTGACCGATGAACTGCCCTCCGAGCAACCGCTCCTCGAAGGCGTGGAGAACATCGAGTTCCAGTTCTTCGATGGCACATCGTGGATGGAATGGTGGGACTCAACCACCGTGACCAATCCCCTGCAAGCGATCCGGATGCAGATTGAGTTCGTGGCGGATCTCCGGAATGAGCGTCTGACCAAACCACCGATTGAACTTGTCGTTCCGGTGGTGGTGGAGGCGTCCACGAATCAGACGGCGACCGCGACCGCGACCGCAAGCGCGAACGGCGGGCCAACCCAAAACACGGGAACGACCGGCGGCAGCACCACCGGCGGCGCCAGCGGGGGCGGGACTTCCCGGGCGACGACCCCGGCGGCTTCCACCGGCGCTTCGAGTGGCGGGGGCCGAACCACCGGCGGTGGGGCAACGACCGGAGGCGGACGAACCACCGGCGGAGGTGGAACCACGGGCGGGGGCGCGACGACCGGTGGCGGACGAACCTCGGGAGGCGGGCGATGAAGCGGCTTGGGGACATTTCTGCAATCGGACCCGAACGGCGGCGATCGGTCCGGGAGCGGGCGTCGGTTCTGGTGATCGTGCTCTGGGTCTCGTTCGGCCTGGTGAGTATTGCGCTTTATTTTGGTCACTCGATGTTTTTTGAGTTTCGCGCGGCGGACAACAACGCGGCCGGCGTGGAGGCGGAACACATCATTGAAGGCGCTTCACGATATCTCAGTTATTTTCTGACGAATGCGGTTGAGCTCGGCGAGATCGAGGCCGGCACCATGCCGGACCTCCGGTCCTACCGGTCGGAGGAAGTGGTGTTGGGGGACGGGATTTTTTGGCTGATTGGGCGGGGCGAGCAGCAGCTTCAAGCGGACACTCCGGTATTTGGACTCGTGGATGAGGCTTCCAAGCTGAATTTGAATACGGCCACGGTCGATATGCTTCAGGCCTTGCCCCGCATGACTCCCCAACTCGCGGCGGCGATCATCGATTGGCGGGACACCAATAGCGACGTCACCGCGATCGGAACCATCAGCGGCGCCGAGGCCGAGACCTATTCGCGGTTGAACCCGCCCTACAACTGCAAGAATGCGGACTTCGAATCCGTCGAGGAATTGCGCCTGGTTTACGGAGCGACCGCGGAAATCCTGATCGGGGAAGATTACAATCGAAACGGCATCCTCGATCTGAATGAGAATGACGCTGACCTGACTCCGCCGCTCGACAATCGGGATGGCCGGCTTGATCCCGGGCTCCTCGAGTATCTGACGGTTTATAGTCGAGAGCTCAATACCCGCACCAATGGCGAGGCGCGGATCAATATCAATGATACGAACCGGACCTCCCTGACCCAGTTGCTCCAGGACAAGTTTCAGCAGGAGCGGGCCAATCAGATTGTGCAGCAGATCGGCGGCGCGGGCGGCCAGACCACTCCAACCCAGTTTGGCAGTCTGCTTCATTTTTATGTGCAGAGCCGGATGACCGCCGAGGAATTCACCCAAGTGGAAGGGGATCTGACGATGACGAACGCGACCTCGATTCGAGGGTTGATCAATGTGAACACGGCCTCCGCCGCCGTGCTGGCCTGTGTGCCCGGCATCGGTTCAACCAACGCGCCCCAGGTCATCAGCTACCGGCAGTCCCAGGGGGAGAACCTGCGCGGCATGGGCTGGCTGACCGAAGTCCTCGATCAAGCGAGTGTCCTTCAGGCTGGTCCCTACCTCACCTCGCACAGCTACCAGTTCACCGCCGATGTGGCGGCGGTGGGCCACTTCGGCCGGGGGTATCGGCGCGTCCAGTTCATCTTGGACACGAGTGAGGGCGGCGTGAAGATCCGCAATCGACGCGACCTCAGCCGCCTGGGCTGGGTTTTGGGGCCGGTGGTGCGGGAGCGACTGGCCCAGCAAAGCGAGCTGATCACTCGAAAACTCTGAGGCTCGAGAATGACGATTTGGCCAAGCAAGACCGCGGCATGGTGTCCGCATTGACGACAAGCAAAACATGATTCCTTTCCTGAGAAAACGACCGCCGACGACCCTGATCGGCCTCCGACTCGAGCGAAACCGACTCGAGGGCGTGGTGGTGCGCCGCAGCGGCAGCAGCTTTCAGGTCCAGCGCACGTTCCAGGCGGCCCTCTCGCTGGATCCCTTGACCAATGATCCGGACTTGGTCGGACGCGAGATCCGGAATCATCTGGAGGAAGCGGGCATCCGCGAGCGTCGCTGTGTGGTCTGCGTGCCGCTGAATTGGGCGCTGACCCTGCAAACCCCCATTCCGAAGATTCCCGAGGCCGATATCAGCAGTTACCTCGAGATCGAAGCCGAAAAGGGCTTCCCGTATGCCCTCCACGATCTGGCCATCGCCTACTCGCGCTACCCGGCGCCGGGCGGCGAACAGCACGCCACGATCGTCGCGATCCCGAAGAATCATCTGACGTCGTTGGAGCAAGTGCTCAAGGCCGCCCAACTGAAGCCGGTGAGCTTCTCGCTGGCCATCTCGGCGTTGCAGGCGGTGACCCGGGAAGGCGAGCCGCCCTCGGTCGCTCTTCTCGTCGGAGAAAACAACGTCGAGCTCCAGGTCTCGGGCAGCTCGGGCGTGGTGGCCTTGCGGGCCTTGGAGGGCGTCGTCGAAACCACCGGCACGCAGAAGCACATCGATGCGGATCTCGTCGCCCGGGAGATCAAGATTACGCTCGGGCAGTTGCCGAGAAAATTGAGCGAAAACGTCCGCAAACTCCGGGTCTTCGGTCGGGCGGAACTGGCGCAACCCTTGCTCCGGGAAATCCAGACCCGCGTCAAAGGCCTGGAGATGGAAGTCGAGGCCGGATCGGTCCCGCCGATCCAGGGCTTTCCGCTGCCCGTGCCTCCGGACAAGGCCATTTTGCCGGCGGTTTGCCTGGCCGCCCGGCACATGCTGGGGAGCCCTTCCGTGTTCGAGTTTCTGGCGCCGAAAGTGCGGGTGTGGCCCCAGGTCATGGCCCGATTTTCTTCGCGCAAGCTGGTCTCATCCGGCGCGGTCGCCGGAGCCATCGTCGTGCTGGTTTCATCCGCCGTCCTGGTCCAACATTGGAAACTTTCGTCCCTTCAGTCGCGCTGGAAATCGATCGAACCCCGAGTCACCGAACTGGAAAATCTCCAGGCCAAGATTCGGAAGTTTCGACCCTGGTTCGACGATACCCACCGGGCGTTGCGCATCATTCAAAAGGTCACGGAGGCTTTTCCCGAGGACGGCGTGGTGACGGCCAAGACGCTGGAGCTCCGCGAGCTGTCCGTGGTCATCTGCACCGGGTCCGCGCAGGATAACCAAGCGCTCGTGAAAATGACCGATCGGTTGCGGGCGGCCAAGGAAGTGCGCGATCTCAAGATCGACCAAACCCGCGGGAAATCGCCGCTGCAATTCTCCTTTAACTTCGGTTGGATGGAAGGAGGAAGCCGTGAGAATTAAGAATCGCGAGAAACTGTTGACCTTCCTGGCGATTGGCGTGGTGGCCCTCTTCATCGGGAATCGCCTGATCTTCACTCCCCTGGTTCAGTCCTGGCAGGCGCGCAGCAAACGGATCGAGGAATTGACGAGGGCGGTCCACAAGGGAGTGCTCCTGCTGGAGCGGGAGCGAACGATCAAGGGGCGCTGGGCCACCATGAAAAGCAATGCTCTGACCTCGAGTGCCTCGATGGCCCAGGACGAGGTGATGAAGGCGGTGTTCCGCTGGTCGCAGGATAGCGGCTTCGGCTTGACCTCGGCCAAACCTCAGAAAAAGCAGGGCGACGATTACACGACGATCGAGTGCCGGGTCGATGGCCTGGGCAATATCGAGAGCCTGCAAAAATTTCTCTATGAGTTGGAAAAGGACCCGCTGGCTCTGAAGGTGGAAGATCTGGAAATCACGGCGCGGGACAGCGAAGGACAACAGCTCTCGGCCGGGGTTCGGCTGAGCGGGTTGCTCCTCGGGACGGAGGAACGATGAAAACTCTTATGGACCATTCACGAACCGAAGCGGCGGATGGGCTTCACCCCATTGTTCTGAAACGGGCCGGCCCACTCCCCGCCCCATCGGTCCCGGTCGGATCCGGCCTGGCCCGAATCTTCCTCGCCGGTCTCGCGGCGGCGCAGATTCTGTGTTCCGGGGCGAGAGCGGCCCAAGCGACGAACACGGTCCAGGCGCTCTCGTTGGACACGTTTAAGCTCGTCGTTCAACGCAATATTTTTGATCATAATCGACGGCCCGGCAACGTGGCCCGCGTTCGGGTCGAGCGAAAAGAGCCCAAGATCGAGTCCTTCTCGCTCGTCGGAACCCTGCTCCACGAGGATGGCATTTATGCGTTCTTTGATGGCACGGGGTCCGATTACCGAAAAGTCTATCAACCCGGCGAAGCGATTGCCGGATACAAGATCACCGAGGTCGCGGTCAACTCGGTCAAGCTCGAAGGGGGCGATGCCCCCGTCGATCTCCCGATTGGGATGCAGATGCGCAGGCAAGATGAAGGGAAATGGCAATTGCTCCTCGGAGCCGTGCCTTCTTCCGCTTCCGCTGCAGATTCTTCTTCCGAAAGCCACGACCGCGGCTCAGACTCGGCCCGGCGCGACCGAGGTTCCATTGGCCGGGGGGCGCCTCCGGACCGGGGCACTTTCGGCCGGCGCGACCGCGGCGCGGATTCGACCCGGCGTGATCGTGGTGCGGTGGCGCCCGAGCCGTCCCAGGTCGTGGCGGATGTCAAACCGTCCGCGGAGTCCGACAGTGGCGCATCCACGGAAGAGATTCTCCAGAGACTCATGAAAAAACGTGAAAAGGAGCTCAATAAATGAAAACCCTACGCATCCCTACCGCCCTCTTCAGCATCACCGCCGGGGTCCTTACCGCCATTGCCCAACAGCCGGCGGACCCGGTGGCGACTCCGGCCGCGCCCTCCGCCGCCGCGCCCTCCGCCGTGCAGGCTCCGGCAACGCCTCCAGCCGCGGTCCTGACCAATCCGGCCGCCGCCGCCGCGGCACCCGCCCGGCCGGCCGAATCGACGAACGGCGTCGCCAATGGCAATGGCCAAAACGGCATTCGCCTCAACTTCCGCGGCGTTCCCCTGGAAACGGTCCTCGATTACCTGAGCAAAGCCGCCGGGTTCATCATCATTCCGGAAACCGACGTGAAGGGCAAAGTGGATGTCTGGAGCAGCCAGCCGCTGACCAAGGATGAGGCCTACGATTTGTTGAATACGATCTTGAAGAAAAACAACCTCTCGGCGCTGCGCAACGGCCGGACGTTGACCATCGTGAGCCTCGAGGAAGCCCGCAAGCGCGACCTCCCCGTCACCCAGGGCAGTGACCCGGAGAAGATCCCCAAGACCGACCAAATGGTCACTCAGATCATCCCCATCCGCTACGCCGATGCCACGCAAATCACCCGGGATTTGCAGCCCCTCATGCGCGATTACGCGATCATGACGGCCAACCAGAGCGGCAATGCGCTCGTCATTACCGACACTCAGGCGAGCATCAAACGCATGATGGAAATCGTCAAGGCCCTCGATACCTCGATCTCTAGCATTTCGTCGATTCGAGTTTGGCCGCTGCGCTATGCGGACGCCAAGGATTTGGCGACCGTGATCAAGGATCTGTTTGACACCTCCGGCAGCCAGCAAAACCGCGGCGGTCGCGGTGGGGCTGGTGGCGGCGGCAATCCTCTCCAGCAATTCTTCAATGCGCGGGGCGGCGGCGGCGGAATGGCAGCGCTAATGGGCGGCGGAGGCCCGGGCGGCGGTGGTGGCGGTCGTGGCGGCGGTGGCGGTGGCGGTGGCGGCGCCAGCGAAGCGCGCCAGGCCGCCTCGCGCGTCGTGGCGGTGGCCGATGAACGAACCAATTCGCTCATCGTCAGCGCTCCCGACGAATACATCCCGGCCATTGAGAAACTCGTGGATGAAGTGGACAAAGTCGTCGATGACGTGACCGTGTTGCGGGTGTTCCACCTGAAGAACGCGGATCCGACTTACATGTCGCAGCAACTGGCGACGCTCTTTCCGGACACCACCCGTGGCCAGGGCGGCCAGGGCTTTGGGGGCGGGGGCTTTCAATTTGCGGGCCGCGGCGGCGGCGGTCCTGGCGGCGGCTTTGGCGGCGGCGGCCGGGGCGGCGGCGCCCAGACACCGACCAGCGAGCGGACGAAGAAGATGGGCCGGGTCCTCTCGGTGCCGGACGCGCGCACGGCCTCGATCATCGTCAGCGCGGCGGCGGAATTGATGCCGCAAATCGCCCAGATGATTGAGGAGTTGGACGTGGACCCCGCGAGGAAGCAGAAGGTCTTTGTCTTCTCGCTGGACAACGCGAACGTGGAAGATGTCGAGGGAGTTCTGGCCGACATGTTCCAGGGCAACAGCCAGATCAGCTCGCGTCGCACCCAAAACCGGAATAACAACGCTTTGAATAACCGGCAGCAGAACACCTCCCGAACGCAGGGCACAGGCGGCGGATTCGGAGGGGGCCGGACCGGCGGCACGGGCGGCACGGGGGGCGGCTTTGGCGGACAATAGCACGAGTCCGGACCAGGATTGAGCGTATTTTGAACGTGAACGTGAAAGACAACATGAAATTGATACAAACGAAATTCCCCAGGATTTCCTGGATTCTCCTGGCCTTCTGGCTGGGCTCGGTGCTTCAGGCGACCGCCCAATTCGGCGGGGGCGGATTTGGGGGCGGCGGCGGGGGCGGAGGAAATCGGAGCACTTCGGCCCAGTACCCGGCCAACGGCA
>CAYHFE010000085.1:0-7250 GCA_964355375.1 uncultured Verrucomicrobiota bacterium | reverse complement strand
GGCGGCGGGGGCGGAGGAAATCGGAGCACTTCGGCCCAGTACCCGGCCAACGGCACCATGGGCAGCGCCATGATCTCGAGCGATCCGGAGACGCGCCGCTTGGTCGTGATCACCGACGATGAGACGGCCAAACACATCAGCATGGTCATCTCCAACCTCGATCTCCCGAAACCCCAGGTGCTCATCAAGGTCATCTTCATGGAGGTGACCTACACGAAGAGCTCGGATTTGGGCGTCGAGGGTTCGCTGGTCAAGAATTTCGGGGCCGGAAACATGTTCACGGGTGTCGTCAGCCAAGTCTTCGGGAACGGGTTGGTTTCGTCGGCGCCGACGGCGCTGGCGCCCGGAGCCGGGCTTTACACCATTCTGGGCAACGACTTTCAGGCCACCATTCGAGCCATTCAGCAGGCCGGCAAATCCGAGATTCTCTCTCGTCCCTCAATTCTGGCGCGCAACAACCAGCAGGCGACGATCAATATTGGGCAGCAGGTCCCGATCATCACCAGTACGACGATCAGCACGCTCGGCACTCAATCGAGCGGCGTTTCCTACACGAGTGTGGGGATCACGCTGCAGGTGACGCCCTTCATCAATCGGGATGGGATGGTGGAGATGATTGTCGCTCCCTCCACCTCGGTGCTGGCGGATCGTTCCCAATGGGTGGCGACGGGCAATGGCGTCAGCTCACCGGTCATCAATTCGCGCTCCGCCGATACCGTCGTCGTGGTTCCGGATGGACAGTCGGTCGTGATCGGCGGGTTGATGGAAAACCAAAAACAGCAGTCGGACAGCAAGATCCCCGTCCTGGGTGACATCCCGCTGCTCGGGGCCGCCTTCAAACGGAAGATCACGCAAAATGTGAAAACCGAGCTGCTGATTTTCCTGACGCCACATATTATCAACGGCGCCGTGCAGTTGGCTCAAATGACCGACCGGGAAAAGAATTCCTCGCTCGAGTCGAAAAAGGCGTTTGCCGAACGAGAGCTCGATAAATTCATCGACACCTTGCCCGTCAAAGCGGTCCCGGTGCCGGGCCCGATCCCGAACCTGAACGATCCGCCGCCGGATACGACGAAGAATAAGCAGCCCCTGCGCTCCCCCCGGTCGCAATAGGCTTGATGGTCGGGGCTTGGCGTGGCCGTTCGCGACTCGGCTCGCCCGGTGGAATGATCGAGGCCGCGGGAAGCAATGATGAGCCGAACGCTAATTGTCTATGGAACCCTGCTGGCCGTGTGGGGCGCGATTGTCGGCTGGCAGGTCCTCGAACATGATCGGGTCACGACGGCCTTGCGCCGAGCCGCGCTCAACCGCCCCCTCTCCACCGCCAAGACTCTCGCCAAAGTCATCCAATCGCTGGGCTTGGATACGCGGTCCGAGCGGTTGGTCGAACAGGAGCGGTTGGAGACGGTGTTGAAAGGCCTGGTGACCGATGGTGAAGTCAGCTCGGTGGCGCTCTTGAATGCCGCCGGCGAACCGGTTTTGGCGGCCGGCGAACCGATCGATTTCGAGACGCTCGGAAAAATGCAGACGGGCGAACATTGGGACGCTGATCGCGTGACGGTGGTGCGGCGGGTCGATCTGGGAATGAGCCAACGGCCGCAGGGCGAAACCAATCGTCCGCCGATCGTCGTGCCCGCGCGGCGCGATGGGCCGGGTTCTCCCCGCGAACGGCCCCGGTCCGGCGACCCGAGCTCCACGAACCAGCCCGTGAATCGGGAGATGGCCAGTGCCGCGAGCGTCACGAATTTGAATGTGAATGGTGAGGGATCGAGCAACGCGACCGTCTCGGCGGCCCGAGATCATGACGAACGCGGCGGCCCGCCGGGTCCCGGCGCAGGCCGCTCCCGCCGCCGTCCGCCCCCGCCCTTTTGGCTGTGGATGATGAGCGAGGAGGAACGGAAATCGATGGCCGAGAAACGCGGCCTCCACGGATTGGTCATCGCCATGTCCACGGAATCCTTTCGCCGGGCCAGTGTTCAGGATCTCTGGTTGCGCTGGATCATCGGGTGTTTCGGCGGCATGTCGGTGGTCGGCTTGGGCTTGGCTTGGCGCAACGTGGCGAAATCGTCCGAGCTGCAAATGCGCCTCCTCCGGGCCAGCGAATTGAATTCTCATCTGAAGGAAATGAACGTCGCCGCCGCCGGCCTGGCCCACGAGACGCGCAATCCCTTGAACATCATTCGCGGCCTGGCCCAGATGATCTCGAAACGCGCCGATGCCTCCGCGGAAATTCAGGGCAAATCACGCGAGATCGCCGACGAAGTGGATCGCGTCACCGCCCAGTTGAATGAATTCATCAATTACTCCAAACCACGCGAGGTCCGGCGGGCGCCTGTCGTGGTCGGGCAGGTCATGGGCGACGTCGTGCGGGCGCTCCGGAGCGATATCGAGGACAAGGCCATCCAGCTCGATGTCGTGGAGGAAAATGTCACCGTGGAGGCGGATGAGCCCTTGCTCCGGCAGGTCCTCTTCAATCTGCTCATGAACGCCATCCAGGCGGTGGAACGAGGCGGAGAAATCCAGGTGGTCGCCCGGAAAGAGAACTCGTTCGAGGCGTTTCTGGAGATTCGGGACAATGGCCCGGGCGTGCCTTCGGATCAGCGCGCCGAGATTTTCAAGCCCTACTTCACCACCCATCAAACCGGGACCGGGCTGGGCCTGGCGGTGGTCCAGCAAATCGTGTTGGCGCATGGCTGGGATATCGAGTATATCTCGAACGAGCCTCGAGGCGCGATTTTCCGCCTGAGCTGTTTGAAACTGTCACTGAGAACTTGACGTCGATCCGTCTATCATGCCGTCGAAGGCCAGCCATCCCTCCTCCAAAAATCCTCGGATTCTGATAGTCGATGACGACCCCGGACAGCGCAGTTTGCTCCACTCATTCCTGTCGGGCCAGGGCTTGGACACGGTGACCGCGTCGTCGGGCGAAGAGGCCTTGAGCATCTTGAAGTCGGAGGAGATCAGCATGATGATCTCGGACGTCCGGATGCCGGGAATCTCCGGCCTCGAAACTCTGCGGCGGGCCCGCCAGGAACACGCCATCCTCCCCGTTTTGCTCGTCACGGCCTACGCCGATATTCGCGAAGCCGTCGGGGCGATGCGCGACGGCGCCTTGAATTACCTCGCGAAACCGATCGACTTGGACGAGCTCCTGGCGTCCGTGCGGAAGGCCACCGGGATGGATGAATCCGGCGCGCTCCAGTTCAGCGAGAGCCGGCGCCTCCCCGAGCATGTCGTGGCCAATAGCCCGCTCATCCAGGCCGTCTTTCGGGATGCCGCGCTCGTCGCCCCGTCGGACAGCCGCATCCTCATCACCGGGGAAAGCGGCGTCGGCAAGGAGGTGGTCGCGGATGTCCTCCATGCCTGGAGTGGGCGGGTCGGCCGGCCGCTGGCCAAAGTCAACTGCGCGGCCCTGCCCGAGAACTTGCTCGAGAGCGAGCTGTTCGGCCATGAGAAAGGCTCCTTCACGGGCGCCCACCTCCAGCGGGTCGGAAGATTCGAGGAAGCCGATGGCGGAACCATCCTCTTGGATGAGATTGCCGAGATGTCGCCGGCGTTGCAGGCCAAGCTGCTTCGCGTCACCCAGGATGGCACCTTTCAGCGGGTCGGTTCCAACAAGGAACGAGCCGTCAACGTCCGCATCTTCGCCGCGACCAACCGTGACTTGGAGAAAGAGGTCGAGAAGGGCGGCTTTCGCGAAGATTTGTTTTATCGGCTCAACGTCATGGAAATCTTCATTCCTCCGCTGCGCGAGCGGCGGGCGGATATCCTGCCGTTGGCGAGCGTGTTCGTGGCTCAGTTCACCCAGGGCCGAGCCCGGTTCTCCTCCGCGGTGACCGAGTATTTGGAGCGCTACAAATGGCCCGGCAATGTGCGCGAATTGCGCAATGCCATGGAGCGAGCCACCCTGATGTCTCACGGGGAGATGATCCTTCCGGAGCACCTGCCGCAGCGCATCCGCCAGGACGTCGGCGAAACGCCTGCGCCCCGAGACGTCCAGGCCACCCGCCTCGAGGAGATCGAGCGCGCCGCCATTCTCCAGGCCTTGCGCGAGAATCATTTCAACCGGACCGAGACCGCCAAGGTCCTCGGCATCAGCCGTCGGGCTCTGACCTACAAAATGCAGCGCTTTCGCGAGCTCGGCTACGAGGTGGATTCGAGCTAGACGAGCACAAACAGGACCTCTTGGGCAGAAGGCGCCTCTCACTCAACCGGGCAAATCTCGCTCGATCCGTGCCCCATGAATCGCAGGGCCACAAGCATCGTTTCAGAGATTTTTAATCTTTGAACCGCCCGTCCGAAGGAATAGGTTCGAGGGACTTGACATGAAAACTTCGACTTCATTGAAACCTCGACAGGTGTATCTCATGGCCAATGGCGATTTGCGCCTTTCGGCCAATCAAAAGTGCTGGCCCGAACAATCCAAGATGGAGGCGACTCTGAGTCGCGCGCTCAAAGCAGAAGGCTGGACGGTCGTCCGCGCTCATCCCTACGACGCGGTCAAAGAGCATGGCTTCATTGATTCGCAGAAGATGGGGCTGGAGGTGTTTCGTTCTTTGGATCCGCACGCGCCTTTGATCGTGGCGGAATGTGTCTGGCAGTACAGTCAGCATATCTTGGCCGGCCTCTCGACTCATCGCGGTCCGATTCTGACGGTGGCCAATTGGAGCGGCACGTGGCCAGGCCTGGTCGGCATGCTCAACTTGAACGGGTCATTGACCAAGATGGGTATCCCCTACAGCACGATTTGGAGCGAGAAATTCACGGATCATTTCTTCAAGAGCGGTTTGCGCCGGTGGCTGGCCGAAGGTTGTCTCGCCCATGACCAGAGCCATGTCCGGGATTTGTCGCTGCTGAGACTTCCCCTGGCCGACGAACAACTCGGGAAAGAAGCCGCCCGCGCGCTGCGCACGCAAAAGGCCATCATGGGGGTGTTCGACGAAGGTTGCATGGGGATGCATAATGCCATCATTCCCGATGAACTGCTCAATCCCACCGGGATCTTCAAAGAGCGCCTCAGCCAATCGGCTCTCTACGCGGGCCTGCTGCAGGTGGACGACACGGAAGCACGGGCCGTTTTTGAGTGGCTGCGGAAACGCGGGATGAAGTTCATCCTCGGCCAGGATGAAGCGACCGAGCTGACGGAGAGCCAGATTTTGCTCCAATGCAAAATGTACATCGCCGCCGTCCGCATCGCGGCCGAGTTTGGCTGCGCGACCATCGGCATTCAATACCAGCAGGGATTGAAGGATCTCGCTCCGGCGAGCGATCTGGTGGAAGGTCTGTTGAATAATGTCGATCGTCCCCCGGTGACCTGTCCGAAGTCCGGCCGGGTCCTGTCCGCGGGCGAGGCCGTGCCTCATTTCAACGAGGTGGATGAATGCGCGGGCTTGGATGGACTGGTGACCTACCGCCTCTGGCGCCGGCTGGGGTTCGCGCCCGAGAACACCCTGCACGATTTGCGATGGGGGCAACAGTACCGCGGCCAGGGCGTGGATGCCTACGTCTGGGTGTTTCTCATCTCCGGGGCCGCTCCGCCGGCTCATTTTATCGGAGGATTCAAAGGCGCTTCGAGCGAACGGCAGCCTCCCATGTACTTCCGGCTGGGCGGCGGCACGGTCAAAGGCATCTCCAAACCAGGACATATCGTCTGGAGCCGCGTTTTCGTGATGGGCGGAAAACTCCATTGCGACCTCGGCGTGGCCCAGGTCGTGGCCTTGTCGGAGAAGGAGACCGCCCGACGCTGGCGCGAAACCACGCCGCAATGGCCGATCATGCACGCCGTGCTCCAGGGCATTACGCGCGATCAGATGATGGCTCGACACAAAGCGAATCATATCCAGGTCGTGTACGCGCCCAACGAGAAACAGGCCCATCGAGCCCTCCGCGTCAAGGCCGCGATGCTGCAGGAGTTGGGTCTCGAGGTGCATCTCTGCGGAACGGTGGAGTTGGAGTGAACCATCCCCGACCATGAAAACCTTTCCCCCGTTTAGCTTGTCCCGGTTATTGAGCACGGTCTTCGCCCCGAAGCCGGGCGAGCGCGTCGCCATCCTGATCGATTTGCCGGAGCCCGGCGGCGTGAAGGACTTCGCCTTCCTCCAGAACCCGGCTTTCACGATTCAGCGGCAGGCCCACGACGTCTTCTTCCAAGGATTGAAGAACGGCGGCCTGGCTGAGTTGAAGTTGCAGGGGGGCGATCTCTTTGCCTACCGGGTCACTGGGGGCAGCAACCTCGATTTGCCCGACCGCGCGACGGATCTCACGGGTCGCTCCGTGCGCTTCGACGAGGAAATCTATCCGCGGTTCAATATCATCCTTTGCATCTCGACCTTCTCGGCGACGGCGCCGCTGACGGCTTTGGCCAAGCGGTTCGGGTTTCGGGGCGCCACTTTGCACGGACTCAACGACGTGATTCTTCGGACCGGTCTTTCCGTGGACTATAATGAAGTCAGCCGCCAAGCCGAGAAATTACGTTTGGGGCTGACTCGGGCCGATGCCTTTGAAATCGATTTTGAAGCGCTCGGCGCTCGGCCAACGCTCCGGATGGATTGCGGGAAACAAGAGGCCCAGAAGAGTCATGGGCTGTGTCGCGGCGAGAAACCGGACGTCGCCAATCTGCCGGCGGGCGAAGTCTATTTCGTGCCGACCGGCGCGGAGGGCGCTTTCCCGATGCGCTACGAGGATGGGACCATCGCCGTGCTGACGGTGAGCGGGGGCCGGGTGCGTCAGGCCGCGCTCTTGCGCGGTCAGGCTGCGACGGTGGAGGCGCACAACCGGAAACTGGCCGATGATCCGGTCACGGGTGAACTCGGAGAGCTCGGCTTTGGCACTCAGGAATTGCCCGTCTCCGGCCGCGATATTCAGGACGAGAAGATCCTCGGGACCATGCATGTGGCGACCGGTCGGAGCGATCATTTGGGTGGTCATTTGACCCCCGACCGCTTTGCCCACGCCCAGAACGCCACGCACGACGACATTCTGTTCTCGCCCACCAAAACGCCGGAGATCGTCGTCCGCCAAGTCCGCATGCAGCGGGCTGGTCAGACGGAGGTGGTCTTGGAGAATTACCAGCCCGCCGAGTACTTGCGCAGACTCTTGGCTGAACAAGCCGGCGACGGGCTTGTTTGAATGGGGAGCGCGGCCGTCCCGGCTGGACCGGTCGGCGTCTCGCCGACCGGAATCAAACAGATCGACTTCCACGAGTGTTCGGCGGGACGCCGAACACGGCAGGCGAGACGCCCGCGCTCCCC
>CAYHFE010000084.1:0-18497 GCA_964355375.1 uncultured Verrucomicrobiota bacterium | reverse complement strand
GGAGCGCCGGCATCCTTGCCGGCGAAATCGACGTCGAGACGAAAACTCGCCGGCAGGGATGTCGGCGCTCCCAGGCGAGGTTCATAGGGAGCCTCCACGGCTTCATGCCGCGCATTGGGACCATGAACCCACCCCCGGCCCCTCCCAAGAGGGGAGCTTCGAGGCGCGGGCTGGTGGCCAGTTCCCCTCCTGGGAGGGGTGCAGGGGTGGGTGGGTTCATGGGCAGTTTTGACTTTCCTTTCCCCGTCCGATCGCCGAAAGTCGCGCCTGGTTCGGTTGATCTTAATCACACAAAACCCTGACTTCGGTTATGAAATGCGTCGCGTGGATTCTTTTCCTTTCGTTCGTCGTCTCCGGCGGACTCCTGGGCTGTGGCCCGACCTCCAAGGTGGACACCAAGAAGCTCGCCCAGAGCTTTCAGGGGGCTCCCGGCAAGGGTGACGTGGATCAAGTGGTCGCGGCCATCGACGCCGGCGACTTCGCCAAGGCTTCGCCCATTCTCAAGAAGGTGATCAAAGCCGGCAGCCTGAGCCCGGAGCAGAAAGAGGCCATCACCAGCGCTGTGGCCGGGATGCAGATGATTGCCTCGCAGGATCCGAACAAGTACCCGATCAACGTCTATCAGGGGTTGAGCGATCTGATCGCGTATCTGGAAGGCCAGGAGCCGGTCGCGAGATAACCTCGGACCTCATTTCTTCGGCGAGGTGAGCAGTTCCGGCTTCGGGTTCAGTTCCAGCCGAAGATCCTTAAACCGAGCTTCCACCGCGCCGCCGGCGTGGAGTTGAAATGCGATCACGCCCTGCAACGCGCCGAGTGGGTCGATGAGATTCACGCAGGGCTGTCCGTTGATCGCGGTGAGAATCTGGTGGCCGACGGCCACGATTTCATAAGTGTTCCATTGCTCGGCTTGGACAAATTCCTCGCCGGATTGGTTCCACAAAATGGCCCGACCACCTTCTTCGTAAAGCTTGCCCCACCAGCCGGCGCCCAGGTCGGCTTGATACCCTTTGACTTCGCCATCCGGCAGGACCTCGCTCCGAAATTGAATGCCGCTGTTCTCCCGATTCGGGTTCAATCGCACCTGGCAAATCAGCCGGAAATCGCCGAGCACCATCTGGCTTTTGAGAAATTCGTTTCGTTTGAGACCCGCGACCGACCGCCCCACGATCTCTCCTTTCTCGACCTTCCAAAGGTCCGGATCGCCTTCCCAATTGGCCAGGTCTTGGCCGCTGAAAAACGAAAACACGGTTTCGGGCGTGGCCAGAAGCGGCACCTGGGCGGGGCGGCTCAAATAATAGACCAAATCCCGCACCTCCTGATCGGCGAAACTGGCCAGCAAACCCTCGGGCATCATCGAGATCTCGCTCTGGCGGAGGAACCGGATTTCGTCGCGCGGCACGATGAGCGTCTCGTTGGCCGTGATGAGGGTGACGGCTTTGTCGTCCTGCTGGGTGACGATGCCCGTGACATTGCGATCGTCTTTCGTTTCGAGCGTCGAAGCCCGATAATCATTCGGGATCACGGCGTTGGGATCGACCATGTTCTGCAGGATATAATCGAGGTCGCTCCGGTTCGAACCGGTGAGGTCGGGGCCGACCTTGCCGCCAACGTCAAACAAGGTGTGGCACTGCTGGCAGGTCCGCGCGAAGACCACCCGCCCGCGCCCGGCGTCGCCCGGCTGGGATCCACCCGCGCGGTAGATCGCCCGATATCTCGCGATCTCTTTTTGCTGGTCGGCGCTGCTCTCGCGGGCGACGCCCCAAACGGCCGGCAAATCACGTTCGAGCTCGGCGTTCTTCAGGCTCTGAAGCTGGCGGATGATGTCGGCCGAGAGATCCTTCCGAGCCACCGTCCCACCGCCGACGGCCGCGATGAGCGGCTTGGCGAAGGCGACCCGCGACGCGAGGGTGGTGAGGGCATCGCGCTTCTCGCCCGAGGTCAAGGACGGGTAAACGGCCAGGATGGCGGCTGGCGTTTGAGCATCGTCGAACGCGGCCAGCGCCCGCAGGGCGACGCTCCGCAGCCCGTCGTCCCCGAGGAGGCCCTGCAGGACCGTCGCCAATCCGGGGTCCCGGACGGTGAACAACGAATCGAGGGCCAACCGGCGGGCGGCGAGATCGGCCGCGGGGTCGAGGAGCAACTTCCGGAGCGCGGCCAGGGCGCGAGTGCTGCCAAAGGTGAGCGAGAGCGACTGGGCCAGGGTTCGCACATCCGCGTTGGGGCTTTGCCCGAGCCTGGTTTCAATCTGCTCCCAGCCTGCAGGCATGGGCACCTGGCGGCGTCCTTTGAGCGCGTCGCTCACCCCTTTCAAAATGTCCCATTGAAATTGCGGGTCCTCGGTTTCCCGCAGCACTTGCGCGAGCGCCGCGAGCGTATCCGAGTTTTCCTGAGCGAAGAGCGGAGAGATACCCAGGAGGAGCGGGGCCATCGATAACACAAATCCGGCGGAAATGGATTTCAGGGTGCGCATGCGCGGAATGGTTATCACACCTCAACGGTCGATGCAATCGCTGCGAAACGACTCCAGCCATTCTCAATTCTCGCCCGGAAATTTCACTTCCCGCCCTTGAAGGCTTCCTTCCGGCCGCCCGCTTCCAGGTAGGCCAGCAAGTCGAGAATCTCCTCTTGAGTCAGAAGATTGACCAATCCCTCCGGCATGGCGGAGATTTTCGAGGGGATCCGTTTTTGGATTTCCGATTTCGCGATCTCCACCCGCGTTTGTTTCAGCGGGTCGGTGACGAGCACCAGTTTTTGATCATCTTCCTCGACCAGGCGGCCGGAGGCGTCCTCCCCATTTCTCCTGACGATGGTGGTGTTTTGAAACTGCTCCGAAACCACCTTGGAGGGCTCGAGAATGGAATCAAGGATGTCGCGCCGCGTGAACCGGCTGGAGATCGCGGTTAACTCGGGCCCGACCGAACCGCCCTCGTTGCCGAAGCGATGGCAAGCGATGCATTGCGCGTCGTTGAAGGCGCGCTCACCGCGAGCGAACGATCGGGCCGGGGAGGCTTGCTCGAGCCATGGCAAGAGGTCCTCGACTCGCCAATCTTTGACGAAGTTGCGGGGAAGGGCCGGCGGTTTGGGAGTGACGACCTCACCGGCGAAAGTGGACCAGAGATCGTTGCGCTCCGACTCGGTCAATCCGGCCATGGCGTCTTTCCGGATGTTCGCGATGAATTTGGGGAAGCTGGCGCCGTCGCTGTAGGCCCGGCCGGCTTCCTCAAACCAGCGCGCCATTTCCGGCGGATGCTGGAGGACGGCCCGGTTCTTGTTGAACCACGCGAAATACTGCCGCCGCTGATCCAGGGTCCAGCCCGCCTTCAGCTTTCGGAGGTGAAAGACATAATGGATCTGCTCTTCTTGAGTGGGCGCGGCCTCGAGAAGCGTCAGCGTCTTTGGGACGACCCCGGGGGCATTGAGGTAAATGAGAACTTGGGCAAGGTCCCGGTTCACCGGCCAGCTCTTGGCCGGATAAAGCGGGTTGAGTTTGTCGATCACGACCACGGCGGTTTCGGAATCGGGTTTGCCCATACGGATGAAGGCGAGGCTCAGCACGCGCAGCGCTTCCAGAAATTGCGACTCGGTGAATTGATCGGCCGGAAGACGCCCGAGCGACTCCAACAATTCCACCGGCGAACCCGCGCCAACCCGCCGAGCCAGGGCCAGCAAGGCGGTGAGGGAGGCGTTGATCCGTTCCTCCTGCAGCGCGCGCTCCTTCCAAAGGGCGAGGTCTTGGCTTTCCAGGGCAATGCGCGCGGCATAGCGAATCCACCGATCCGGGCTCTCGAGATGCGGCCAGACGAAGTCCACCGCCGCCGGATCCTTGCGCCCGTGGAACGCCTCCAATTTATGGCGCACGTCACGGGCGGCGGCCGCTTCCTGGAGATGAGGTCCGTCCGGCAAAATGCTTTTGTCTTCGCCGCCGACGGAGCTGACACGATAGAGCCCCGACTGCGTACCCCGTCCGCCCGTGAGGAAATACATCGCTCCATCCCGGCCAAACTCGAGGTCGGTGACGTTGAGGGGTTTTCCCTGAAGGAAGACTTCGGAGGTGGCGGTGTAGGTGGCGCCGCGGGGGGAGAGATGGACCGCGAAGATGCGGCCGTAAGACCAATCCATGGCAAAGAGGGCCTTTTGATACTTCGGCGGGAATTGGCTCTTGGCGCCGAATTTCATGCCGGTCGGCGATCCGATGCCGAGATCCAGCGTGGGCGGAAGGGAGTCCGGATAGTGGGCCGGATACTTGCCCGTTCCTTCGCGGAAGCCGTAATCGCCTCCGGAAACCAGATGGTAGATGCGGGTGGGCCGGTACCACGGCATGCCCCAGTCCCATTCCATGTCGCTGTCGTAAGTGAAGATTTCGCCTTCGGGGTTGATGTCAAAGTCGTAGGCGTTGCGCAGGCCCGCCGCCACCAGTTGCCAGTTGGTGCCATCGGGATCGGTGCGCAGCAGAAATCCACCGGGGGGCTTGATCCCGACGCCGAACCCATTGCCATCTTCACCGCGGGGGAGCAACTGATCTTCCGCGTAATTCTTGTGGGGAGAGTTCGGCGAAATGTCGGCCGGCACTTTCACGAAATTGCCGTGAATGGAATAGAGCTTGCCGTCCGGTCCGGCGACCAGTCCGTGGGAACCGTGCTCACCGGCCGCGCCCTCGATCTTTTTCAGCAGCCGAACTTCGTCGAACCGGTCCGCGCCTTTGGTGTCGCGGAGCCGATACAGGCCCAGTCCCTTGGGCCCGTTGCCGCTGACATACAAACTGTCGAACGCGTAGAGCAAACCCATGGCCGCCCCGACGGGCGTGTCGATCCGCTCGATCTTCTCGATCTGGCCAGAAGGCGAGAGCGTGGCGCGGAGCATATTCCCGAGGCCTTCTTGCGGGGAGAAGATCAGGCGGCCTTTCGCATCGATCGTCAGGCTGACCCACGATCCTTCGCCTGGTTCGGCGGAACGAACCAGTTCGACTTTGAAACCGGGCCGGAGAGTGATTTTGTCGGCCGGGGTAGCCATCGGCGGGGCCAGGACGTCTCCCCAAGGCTGAACCCCGAGTTTGCCCCGGCTGACCACCTTGGTCCAGGCGCCCGCGTCGAACCCGGGGGCATACCAGTGGTTGAGCGATGCCGCGGAAGAAACCCAGCTCGGGTCGGTGACGATGACTTGGGTCTGATCGTTGGCCAGCGTGATCTCCAGGCGCGCGATCACGGCCGCGTCCCCGCTGGTATTCTGCCCGCGGACGGCGATGAGATTGGCGCCGGCCTTGATCTCTTTGACCGCGTTGACCATGAGAGCGCGGTTCCAAGATCGGCTGACGCCCACCTGCCGGCCGTTGAGGAAGACGATCGCTTGGTCGTCGCCGGCCACCATCAGCCGCGCTCGCGAGATCGGACCCTCGACCTCGAATGCCTTGCGAAAAAAGCGCACTTCGTTCTCGCGCGGAGCCTCGCCCTTGTTGTCGTGCCAGATCCACTCGGGGGTTTGGGCTTGGAGCCGGGCGGCGGCAAGGACGAGAAGAAGGAGCGGGCGGCGCGCCAAAAAGGAGGCGATTCGGATCAGCGCTGTGTATTTCATGAATCCGCCTGACGATTTATCGGAGTTGTGGATTCAGCGAAAGTTTTTTGTTGTCGTGAACGCCCGGATCCTTTGTCCTCCCGGGGTGCAATCATCGACTCGCAGTATTGGCTCAAAGGGTGAAAACCGTCCGCTTCGGGTGCTGGGCATCATGTCGGGCACGAGCATCGACAGCGCTGATTTTGCCCTCTGCGCCGTTCGCGACGCCGAGGTGCGTCTCCAGAATTTCTGGCAGCGGAAATTCCCTGGCGATTTGCAGGAACGATTACGGGCGGCCGCTCGTGGGGTAAGCGCGTGCCACGAGGTGGCGCGATTGCATCATGACTTGGGCCGGTTCTTCGCCCAAGCGGCGATTCGTGGTGGCGGCAAGGTCAATCCGGAATTGGTGGGGCTCCATGGCCAGACCGTTTTCCATGGTCCAGGGAAGAAGGCGGCCACCTTCCAATTGGGGGAGCCGGCGTATCTCGTCGAGACGCTGGGCGTCCCGGTGGTCAGCAATTTCCGCGCGGCCGATCTGGCGGCCGGAGGTCAAGGGGCTCCGCTCGCCACGCTCTTCCATCAAGCGGTTTTCGGAGAACGCGGCGCGCATGTGTGCGTCAACAATCTGGGTGGGATCGGCAACGTGACCTCGATCGACTGGAGATCGGGACGCTCGCCGCGCCTCTTGGCGTTTGATACCGGGCCGGCCAACATGCTCATGGATCTGGCCGTTCGCCATTTCAGCCGCGGGAAGGCCGAGTTCGACGAGAACGGCGCCTGGGCGCGGCGCGGCGTGGTGATGGAGAAGGTGCTCTCCCAATGGATGAGGCACCCCTTTCTCTCCCGCAAGCCGCCCAAAAGCACCGGCCGGGAAATGTTCGGAGACGCGTTCCTCGAGGCGGCGTTGCCGCGCTTGGAGGCCTGCGGGGCGAATCGTTTTGACGCGTTGGCGACTTTGGCGGAGTTCACCGCCCGTTCGCTCGTTCTGAATTACCAGCTTCATCTCCCGTCAATTCCCGAGAGAGTGATTCTGGCTGGGGGCGGCGCGGCCAACGGCGGACTGGTCCGGCGAATCCGCGAGCAACTGGGGATTCTGAACCCGTTGGCGGAGGTGGTGACGTGCGATCAGACGGGTTGGCCGGCGCAAAGCATCGAGCCGGCCGCGTTCGCGTTGTTGGCCTATTATCGTTTTCGAGGGATTCGGGGCAACGTGCCGATCACGACCGGTGCAAGGCGGGCGTGCTTGCTGGGACAGCTTTCGGAACCTTGAGCCTTTCCGTGGAACTGGGTGGGGTGAGACTCTGTCGAACCCTGACCTTCCCAACCGCAAAGATTCCAGGGCTCGACGGAGTCTCGCCCCACCGTTGGCTTTCCATGAACCAACCCACCCCTGCACCCCTCCCAGGAGGGGAACTGGCAACAAGCGCCCGCCGCGAAGCTCCCCTCCTTGGAGGGGCCGGGGGTGGGTTCATGGCCCCAACTCACGTCTGCATCTGGGAGGTGTCCCCTTTCCATGAACCTCGGTAGGGCGGCGCTGCTGCGCCGCCCTGATATGAATCGAAGTGTGACGGCTGTGGAGTCGTCGTTTGGTGACTGAATTCAGACCTCGCTCCGACCGGCTATCTCCCGGCGGCTCCGGACGTCCGCTTCGGTTGCGCCTTCTGCCATTCCTCTTCGCTCACCTTGGCGGTGTGGTGGATCAGGACGAACGTGCCTTTCTTGTTCCCGATGACGATATCCGGGGTCTGGTCGCCATTGATGTCACCCGCGACCACTTGGGTTCCGACCCCGGAGTCGTTGTCGATCAGATGGGGGATGAACTCGGCCGTGTGATTGGCTCCGCGAACGAGCTGGAACCAATAAACGACCGCCGGGGCGTTCGGCTCGACATCCCCGTGTGCCCCGTGCGCCCAGAACCGTTTGCCGGTGACAATGTCCTTGAGCCCATCGCCATCCATGTCGATCAGATCGATCGCGTGCGGCTGGGAGAAGATCACGCCGTAGCGATCAGGCAGCGGGCGTTGGTCTTTTTCGGTCTGCTTGTTCAGGATGATGTGTTCCTTAAATGTGCTTTCACCGGATTGCCTGACCTGTTCGTACCAAACCAAGCCATATCCATGGGCGGCGATGCAGGTGATCACGTCGTTCAAACCGTCGCCATTGACGTCATAGGCGTACATTTGGGCGCCACCGGTGCCAAAGTTCTGCTTGTGGTATTTCCAAACCGGATCGCCGGCCAGCGAGGCGGGGTGTTCCCACCACCCGTCTTTCTCCAGCAGGTCCATCTGGCCATCGCCATTGACGTCGCCCACCCCCAAGCCGTGGGTGAACTTGTGGTAATTGTTGTTCGGGGAGATGGCGTGAAATTTCCAGGGCTTGGTGGCGTCGGTCCGGTCGGGCTCGGAGTAGCCGTAGGAGCCTTTGGATGAGCAAACGATCTCCGGTTTGCCATCGCCGGTGATATCGGTGAAGGTCGGGGATTCATTGTCCGTCACGTCGAGGGTGATCCGCTTCTGCCAGTGGCCCTCGCGGCCTTGGGGATTCTCATACCAGGCGGAGATTTCCCCGGGAAATCCGAGAATCAAGATGTCGGTCCAGCCATCGTTGTTGAAGTCGTAGGTGTAAGCGAGGAAGTTGTCCGAGTAGGCGTTATTGAGGCCGAGGGCTCCTTCGAATCCAGGGACGACTTCCTCCGAGCCATCGGTCTTCTTGCGTTTGAATGTTTTTGTCGCCGGGGCGTACTCGTGCCGTTTTAGAAAGTCGGGGCCTTCATACCAATAGGGGCCCGACACCACATCCATCTTCCCGTCGTGGTTGAAATCACCGTAGTTGGCCCCCTCGCTCCAGAACTTGTCGGTCAATTGGGTTTTCTTGAACGAATGAAGGACGTAATCCTTGGCGGAAACAGCCGCGGTTGTGGACACCGCGAGCACGAGCGCGAGGGGCAATTTGGTGATCATGTTCTATGTGTGGCAGGAGTGGGTGCGAGCGTCAAGCGGGATGGTGGTTTGGCGGCGCGGCGGCGCCGCCCAGCGTCCCGTTTTTGGAGTTGCCGGACGGACTCGGACAGCGACCGTCCTCCCAAGAAATCTGAAGCGGCGGGGGTGGCTCACTCGCATCGCTGCCCCGCCGTCGGATCGAAGCTTGCGGAAGAGCCCCGGGATCAGTTTGAGGAGCGGCGCATCGTACACTTCCCTGCCCTGGTCACTTCTTGTAGGCGAAGACCATCCCCTCGTTGTTCATCGTGAAGGTGCTGCCTTCCAGTGTGCCGGTCGTCAGGCCAGCGCCTTTCCATTGCATTTTCAATTTCGAACCTTCTCGGGTATAGGTCGCGCTGGAATCACGAGTCGCTTCGGCGCCTGAAGGGGGAACGAAGACCATTTTGCTGCTGCACGTCCCGTCGGCATTGATCGTGAATATGCCTGAGCGGATTTCGATCCCGGCGCCGTCATGGGAGACGCTGGCGGGCACCTTGTTTCCATTGACGGTCACCAGGGTGTAGCTCCCGGTGAAATCGCTGCTCGGGGCGACTTTCACTTCTTGCTTGCACCCGGACAGGAACAGCCCAACGGTCAGGAGCAAACAGAATCCCAGCGAATTCCGGGTGATGGAGGCAAGGTTGACAGACATCTCATTTCGATTTGTTTTCATGGTGACGATCAAACGCCAGTTCGCCGCAACCGTCCAATTGATAATCGGAACCGCTGCATTGGTCCAAGCGATGGACAGTGCTTCTGAAAGGCGTTTGCTATCCCGTGGGAGGGAGGCGGTGCGGAATGGACGGGAGTTTGGCGGGATGAAACCAGGCTCGCTCTTTCGCCAAGAAATCAACCCCATCCATGGTCATCACGGAATTCAATCCACTCGTTGTTCTCGTGACCATTTTGACGATGAATCCCAGCGCGGTTTTGCATCAATGAACCCAGAAACGATTCAAGGGCACGTCGATGGGGCGAGCATTGTCAGGAGCCGGCAACACTTGAAAAACCCGACGTCCCTCCAAGCAGCCACGCTGCGGCAGCCCGGAGCAACGGCCCGCACCGCGGTGCGTCAGCGGCTCAACTTCGGCGTGTTCATCGGCTCGGGTTTCTGCCAGCATCGGACCTGATGAAATCCATTTCCAGGTTGGCCTTCTCCATTGCGCTCCTTGGTGCTCTCTGCGGTTCCACCTCGGCCGCGGATACGCCGCCGAAATCCAGCGCCGCCGGAACCAAGGCAACGGAACCGGCACAGCGCAAGCCCACACTCGCCCACGTCGCCTACGGCCCACACGAACGACAAGTGCTCGATTTCTACAAGGCCGAATCTCTGGGCCCCACGCCACTCTTGTTCCACATTCACGGCGGCGGTTGGGTCGCGGGCGACAAGGCCACGGTCGCCAGTCTCGAGAAGTACCTGGCGGCGGGCATTTCGGTGGTTTCCATCAATTACCGTTACAGCACGCAGGCCCAGATCGCGGGCGTGAAACCGCCGGTCCAGTGGCCGCTGAGCGACGCCGCGCGCGCTCTCCAGTTCGTCCGCAGCCGGGCCGGCGAGTGGAACCTCGACCGGGCGCGCGTTGGCGCGACCGGCGGATCGGCGGGCGCGTGCTCCAGCTTGTGGCTCGCCTTTCACCCGGACTTGGCCGATCCGAAAAGCGCCGACCCCATCGCGCGCGAGTCCACCAGGCTGTGGTGCGCCGCCGTGACTGGGGCGCAGACGTCGCTCGATCCGGAGCAGCTTAAGGAATGGACGCCGAACAGCCGTTACGGCGGCCACGCGTTTGGTTTCATGCCCGATCCGACCGATACCAAGACGCGCGACACCCAATTCGCCCGATTCCTCGCCGCCCGCGACTCGGTCCTGCCGTGGATCAAGGAGTACTCGCCCTACGAGCATGTCACCGCCGATGACCCGCCGATCTACCTCATTTACTCGGCGCCGCCCGCGCTCGGTCAGGATCAAAAGGACCCGACCCACACCGCGAACTTCGGCGTCAAGTTGCAGGAGAAACTCCGCCGCGTCGGTGTCCCGAGCGAACTCGTTTATCCCGGCGCGCCCGACGTGACGCATCCCAAGGTCGAGGATTATCTCATCGAGAAACTCAAGGCGGCGGCTCCTTAGCCATGTCTATGCATTTCGGTTCAGGGTGGAACGGGCAACTTGCCCGTTCCTGTGGGCTACCAGCCCGCAGGCTTTACGTCCGAGTGAGTTCAATTGCCGTGCCAGACTCGGCGGCAAGTTGCCGCCGAGGACGGGCTGGTAGCCCGTTCCACCCATTTCAACGGCATACTGACGGCTTAGCCTTGGTGGGATCGAACACCTTACTGCGGTCAGCGAGAGCGCGTGCGCTCCCCCTGCCAACGCCGATACGGCTCAGGCGGGTCGATTCCTGTTCGCCTGATTCAACCCATGACCACGAATGGAGAACCCCATGAAATCACTCACTTGCTGCCTCGCGACCTCTTCTCTGCCGAAAGCCCTCGCGCTCGCCTGCGCTTTCTTCGATCTTTGCACATTGCCGACCCAGGCTGAATTCAGGGCGGGGGCCGCTGTCCTGGACATCACCCCGCCCAACCTGCCGGTGCTGGTCAATGGCGGCATGCTCAGCCGATCTGTGGGCAAGATCAAGACGCGGATTCACGCGCGAGCCCTGGCGCTGGATGATGGCCGCGAGCAGCTGGCCATCGTGGTCGTGGATAGCTGCATGATGGGCCGCCCGCTCCTCGATGAGGTCAAGGCCCTGGCCGAAAAACGCACGGGCCTTCCCGCGCCGCGGATCTTGATCTCCGCCACCCACGCGCACAGCGTGCCGGCTTCGATGGGCTGCCTCGGCACCGATCCGGATCCGGCTTATGTTCCTTTCCTGCGCGATCAACTCGTGGAAGTCATCGCGGCCGCCCGGGCGGCTCTGGAACCGGCCCGCGTGGGTTTTGCCCGAGGCAACGCCGCGGATTTTACCGCGCTTCGCCAATGGATCCGGAGGCCGGATCGCCTGGCCGAGGACCCGTTCGGAAACATGACCGTCCGGGCCAACATGCACGCGGGCCGGGTTTGGGATGACGTGACGGGCGAGGCGGGGCCCAAGGATCCCGATCTCTCGCTGATCTCGATCCAGACTCGGACCGGCCGACCGCTCGCGGTCCTGGCCAATTTCTCCATGCACTATTTCGGCGATGACGACATCAGCGCCGATTACTTCGGCCTGTTCTGCGAGGGCCTGAAGCAGCGCATCGCACCCGCAACCGCGCCCGGTCAGACCGCGTTTCTCGGCCTCATGTCCCACGGCTGCAGCGGCGACATCTGGCGACGCGACTACACCAAACCGGAAAGCGAGTGGAACGCGACGTTGACGATCGAGGATTACACGAAAGGTCTGCTCGACATCGCCCTGAGCGCCTACCAGGGCATTCGTTATCGCGATGACGCGGATCTCGCGATGACGGAGCGGCGCCTGACGCTGGCCTATCGCGTGCCCGATAAACAACGCCTGGAATGGGCTCAACGGATCGTCGCCGGAATGAGCAATCGAATCGCCAAAACCACCACCGAAGTTTATGCGCGCGAGCAGATCCTTCTCCACGAACGGCAGAAAACCGAGATCGTGATCCAGGCCTTGCGGATCGGTGACATTGCCATCGCCACGACACCGTGTGAAACCTACGCCATCACCGGCTTGAAAATAAAAGCCGCCAGCCCGCTCCCGCAGACGCTGGTGATTGAGCTGGCCAACGGCGGCGACGGCTACATCCCGCCGCCCGAGCAGCACCTCTTCGGCGGCTACAACACCTGGGCCGCCCGCTCGGCCGGCCTGGAAGTCCTGGCCGAGCCGAAGATTGCCGAGACCGCCATCGGCCTGCTGGAGAAAATTTGCGGACAAGCGCGGCGACCGTGGCAGCTCCCCGACGGGCGGGCGGCGCGGGCGATTCTCGCGGCCCGACCCGAAGCCTATTGGCGTTTGAACGAGCTGGCTGGTCCGCACGCCGCCGACGCCACCGGCCGCGGCCACGACGCGGTCTATGAACGCGAGATCACCTATTACCTGGAGGGGCCGCGCTCGGAGGAGTTCTGCGGCCCGAGCCAGCTCAACCGCGCCCCGCACTTCGTCGGGGGACGCCTGCAGGTTCGCCTCGACAATCTGACCGATCATTACTCCGTCTCGCTCTGGTTGTGGAACGGCATGCCGAACGACGGGCGCGACGTCAGCGGCTGGCTCTTTTCCCGCAGCCCCGACCATGGCCTGGGGATCCACGGCGATCACCTCGGCATCGGTGGCAAAAGCGGTCACACCGGCCGGATTGTTTTCTTCCACGGCGGCGACTCGAAGCTCGTCACCGCCGGCCAGACCGAAATCCCACGCTGGCGGTGGCAGCACGTCGTCCTCGTCCGCGACGGCGCGACCGTGCGCGTCTATCTGAATGGACGTCTCGAAATCGAAACCAATACTGCCGGAATCCTTCCCACCAAGCTCGACCCTTGTTTCTTTGGCGGTCGCAGCGACAACGACTCCAATTGGGAAGGCCGCCTCGACGAAATTGCCGTGTTCAACCGCATTCTTAGTGCCGAAGAAGTCGCCCGATTGGTCGTCCAATAAGTCTCGAACGGATGCGCGCCAAAGGCCAACTGGGCGGGCCACCGACTCCGCTTTCCACGAACCGTTCGTCAACTGGGCGGGCCGATATCCGAGAGGGGGCCGGGAGAACTCCGCCAGGTTTTGGAGTGCGCCAGCTCTCTGCCGCTTTAAGGGCACTGGCCAAAGCGCCGGCGGGCCGGCGCACTCCAAGACGCTGGCGCGACGCAGCCCACTCCATTCGGTTCATGGTCCCGCTGCGTGCGCCAAGCGAAAGGAGGCTCTCCACGAACCCGGGTGGGGTGAGACTCTGTCGAGCCCTGACTTCTCTGCCGACAAGATTCCAAGGCTCGACGGAGTCTCGCTCCACCTTGGGAACGAGTTCGTAATCCCAAGGCGTGCGCGCAATGAATGGCGACTTCTTATGAAACAGACTCTATTGGCTCTGATCGCCCTGGCCGGAGTGTTGACTTCACGGATCTGCCTCGAAGCGGCCGAGGATCAGAACTTCACGCGCGACCCGCTGGCCGTGGAGATGGAACTCCTGGTGCGGATGAAGGTGGTTTCGGCGACTGACTATTGGCGGACCAACGCGGTCGAAGGTCGATGGTGCGACGGGACGCGCGTGGCGGATTTGCTCCTGAAGATGGCTCAGGTTTTCGAGCCGGTCAGGGCGATGCCGCCGGCGCTCGCGGCTTTGGAGCAGAAGAGAATCATCTGGAACGATTATTGGGCGAGGCACGCCGTGGCCGGCGGACAATGCGAGGGCCGCTACGTCGCGAACCTCATTCGTGCGGCAGCCGGGCCGCTCGCCGATGCCGAGTTGATCTCGAAGTTCCCCGAACCCGGCGGGCTGATCCGGACCCCGGACCCGAGCGCCTTTGCTCCCGTGATCGAGCCGTTCCCCGTCGAAATGTTCAACGGCATTCTCGGGACGCAAACCTTCCAACCCGCCTATCAATTCACTTCGGAGACGCGCCTGGTCGAAACCGCGGAGGCGATTCGTGCGCTCGGTTGCACGGTCCTGAAGTTTGAACTCTCACCGCGCTACGCTCAACGCCGCGGCAATGTCCCAGCAGTCAGGGCCTCGATCCGTTCGCTCGCCGACCTGGCGCGCGACGAGCCGTCGCATCGGCGGGTCCTCGACATGCCATTTGCCCATTTCGTGTTGTGGGCCCATTCCTTCAGCGGCGGCGAAAGCCGGTGGCGCCAAGGGTTCGCGGCCGCGGCGCGCGAAGCTGAGTATCGCGAGATCTATGAGCTGACCGCGCACTTGCTGCAAGCCTACCGCGGCACCGGAAAAACGTTCTACCTCGGCCATTGGGAAGGCGACGGCTGGCTGCGCGGCAGTGTGGCGCCGACGAACGATGCGAAGGTGACCGCGGTCGCGGCCCGAGGCATGGCCGACTGGCTCAATACGCGTCAACGGGCCGTGGACGACGCGAAACGGGACACGCCGCCCGAAGGTGTCCAGGTTTGGCATTACACCGAAGTCAATCACGTCAAGCTCGCGATGCAGGGCCGCCCCGCGCTCGTCAATCAAGTGCTGCCCCAAACCACGGTGGACCTGGTTTCCTACTCCAGCTACGACACGCAATCCGACCCCGCCCTGCTCAAGGCCGCGCTCAGCTTTATAGAATCCAAGTTGCCCCCCAAGCCCGGGCTGACCGGCCGACGTGTCTTCATCGGGGAATACGGTTTTCCGGCCATTCGTCATCCGCCGCTCGAACAGGAGAGGCTTTCCCGACAAGTGATCCGGGCGGGGTTCGAGTGGGGATGTCCGCTGATTCTTTACTGGGAACTCTACAACAACGAGGTCGATCCCGACGGTCGCCAGCGCGGTTTCTGGTTGATTGACGATCGCGCGGTCAAACAGCCGGTCTATGAAACCCACCGCGCCTTTCTCGCTTGGGCGCGGAATCATCTCGCCACCATGAAACGGCAAACGGGCCACACTCCGTCATGGAACGACTTCCGCCGGGAGGGGCTTGAGTTCCTCGGCCCGCGCTGAGCGACGGCTGCATGCGCACAGACTTGCGGCCTGCACTCCGCTTAATTCCGGCCATCGCTCGTGCACATTGAGGTTCATGGACCCAAGGCATGCGCCAAGCGAAAGGGGGCTCTCCCTGAGCCTGCGGCTGTTTGAGTGGGGAGCGTGGCTGTCCCGGCGGCACCGGTCGGCGTCTCGCCGACCGGAATCAAACTGACCCACCTCCACGAGTGTTCGGCGGAACGCCGAACAGGCAGGCGAGACTCTGTCGGGCCTTGCCTTGTTTTTCGGGCTTGAGCGTCCGGGGGCCGCCGTGAAAGGATGGGATCACGGTACGAAGTGGACTGCACTCGAATGCCTGGCGTGAACTGGGCGGGGAGCCAACCAGCGCCGTGCGGCGAATCGCGCTATGCGAAGAAGCGAATATCAAAATTCTCGGGTTTGGTCTTGGCTCACGAAATGGATCCCCTTGACCGTGGCCTTCCTGGGGGGGTATTCCGCTCCGTCTCAAGTCTCGACCAACCTTCAGGTGGGATGGGTTCGAGAGTATCGAGAGGACAACTGGACGGAGGGCAAGGGCGAGGCGTTGACGCTGGATGAGCAGGGAAATATTCGCGTCTCCGGCCGTTGGCAGGGAAGTTTCTTCACGGCCAGTTTTGATCCGAACGGCCAGGAACGGGAGAAGTTCCTTCGCACCTTGACCGGGTGGGGCCTGGGCACTTTTGAAGCCATCGCCTCGGTCGCGGGACCCAAAGGCAGTTTCTATGTGACCGGCATCGCCAAAGGTTCGGCGGGCAATCCCGATTCCTACAACTTCCGCACCGGCAAGCTGGACGCTCAAGGGAGCGTTCTTTGGGTGAAGGACATGGACCGCGGAGTTGAAGATCAAGCGACCGGTCTCGCCACCGATGCGTCCGGCAACGTTTATGTCACCGGTTACTCGAAAGCGGGAGGCAAGTATGACTACCTCACTGTCAAATACGCGCCGGACGGCACTCAACTTTGGGCCGCGATTCACGGCTACGCCAACCAGGACGACCGAGCCAAAGCCATCGCGGTGGATCGCCTCGGCCAAGTTTACGTGACCGGCACGTCCGGAACCGTTAAGTACGATTACCAAGGTCTGAAAGTCTGGGCGAGCCGGGCACCCAATGCCGAGCGACTGCTCTTGTCGAGCACGGGCGGATTCTACGCCGGGGGAACGTCCAACCTGTTCAAGTTCGACGAGAACGGCAACCCGGCGTGGTCGCAGAGCGGATTCGGATTCTACCGCCTGGGCGGACTGGCGGGGGATCCCCTCGGAAACGTCCTGTTGACCGGGTCACGAACCGGACCAGGCCTGCCTTTCCTCATCAAGAAATTCGACCCCAGCGGGCGCTTGTCCTGGGAGACGAACCAGGCGGTGGCGGGCGGCGTTCAGACTTACCCGACCGCCCTGGCGGTTGACTCGGACGGGAGCGTTTACGTCACCGGACTGTCGCACGGTGGCGCGAGCCATGGATTTGACATGGTGACCGCCAAGTACGACGCCAAGGGCAGCCCGATTTGGTCCGCGCGTTACGCCAGCTCCGGCGGGCTCAACGATGAACCCGACGCCATCGCCGTGAACCAAACCGGGGACGTTTTCGTGGCCGGTCACTCGGCCAACCCCAGCCCGCCCCAATCCTCGAGCCTGGTGCTGATCAAATATTCGGAACTGCCCCCGATCATTTCCAACGACCCCGCAGATCAGGTGGTGATTCTGGGTGGGACCGCTCGATTTGAACTCGGTCTCGCGGGCACGCCTCCCTTCCGATATCAGTGGCGGCGGAATGGCTCTGACCTGCCCGGAGCGACCAACGCCACCCTCAAGATCTCCCCGGTTCGGCGCGAGGACTATGGCCGCTATGACGTGGTGGCCGCGAACCGGAAAGGATCTCTCCTGAGCCCAGGCGCCATGCTGAGACCGGCCTTCGTCTTGACCATCAGCTCGTCTGAAGGCGGAATCGCAACGCGCACTCCCGATCAACCCCAGTATCTCACCAATACGGTCGTCACGGTGACCGCCCTCGCTCAGCCGGGTTTTGCCTTTCGCGAATGGACTGGCGACGCCCGCGGGACGGCGAACCCGCTCACGCTCACCCTGGACGCCGACCAAACGGTCAAGGCCAACTTCGAGGTGACCGGAACTCCGTTTGTGGTGGTGGAAGGACGAGCTGCCCCGATTTTCGAGTTTACCAATCGCAACACCGTCGCCATCGAACTCCGCACGACCTTTGTCAAAGGCGCTCTCTTCTATACGTTGGACGGTTCGCCGCCGGGCCTGACTTCGCGAACCTACGCCTCGCCTCTGACCGTGAGCAACTCGGTCACCGTTCGGGCGGTGGCCTACAGCACCAATTTCCTGCCCGCGGAATCGGCGGCCATCCCGGTGAACCTGTGGCGAACCTACGAACTCCGCACGTCCACGCGGGGTGGCGGCGCCGTTTTCCTCGATCCCCCCGGCGGATTGTATCGCAATGATGCCGTGGTCCAAGTCACCGCGCGTCCCGACCCGGGCTGGGCTCTGACCGGTTGGAGCGGCGATGCCACCGGTGCCGCTCCTCAGTTGAGCCTGTCCATGGAACGGGCCAAATCCGTCCAAGCGATCTTCGGCACTCCCATCCAATTGTTTGTGACCGGCTTGGGAAACATCAGGACCCAGCCGAATCTCTCCCTCTACCCTTTCGGCACTCTCGTCCACCTCTCGGCAATTCCAGAGGTCAATCACTTCTTCGCGCTCTGGGGCGACACTCCCAATCGCACGACCAATTCCTTCTTCCTGACCGTCACCAATCCGGTGCCGATCGTCTCGGCATTCTTTGCGCCTTTGGGGACGAATGAAGTGACGTTGACCGTCCTGGCCAATGGCCAAGGCAGCGCCGCCGTCAGTCCTTTCGCGAGCGTTTTCCAAAAAGGACAAGTCGTCACCGTCGTCGCCTTGCCCGAGACGAACCACAGATTTCTGAAGTGGACCGGAGATGTGACCGCCAGCACGAACGCGTTTCTTCTCACCCTGGACCAAAGCCGGGTCATCACGGCGAATTTCAGCGCCAGCCCCGAACCGGTCCTTTTCTCGCCGATCAATCCAGGGCGAACCAACTTCCAATTCTCCATCTCTGGTGAAGCCGGACGTCTGATCCAAATCCAAACCTCGACCGACCTGACCACGTGGTTTCCGTTTCGCCAGCTCACCTTGACCAACACCGGGACGGCAGTCTTCCAAGAGGACATTCCCCCTTCATCCACGCTGCGCTTTTACCGAGCCGGATCAGAATAGCTCCTCATGAAAACCGCTGCCCTCGTGATTATTTTCGCAATGCTGACGTCGAGCTCCCACGACAGGCGGAGCAATACGGACGGTTGTTCGGACTCTTGCGCAAGCATGCCGCC
>CAYHFE010000083.1:0-18502 GCA_964355375.1 uncultured Verrucomicrobiota bacterium | reverse complement strand
CGGAGACGTTATCCGTTTGATCACAGGCCCGGTCCGACTTTAGAGCAGCCCTGCTCGAGCGCCTTCGAATCAAGTTTCTGCTCGTCAGCGATCCGAGGCTGGGCTAAACAGTCGCGCTATTGATATGAACGCTTTTCGATCTCTCGGGCGCGCGGGCGTGGTTCTGGCCGCGCTCCATTTCGCGAACGTGATGCTGGCCGCCTCGACTCCGTTAAGCTGGGATGCCCTGGCCAAGACTCATCAGGCGGAGCCGGGTGAGGCGCTGGCTCACTTCGTTTTCAGCGTGACCAACGTTTCCTCGACAACTGTGGTCATCAACGCCGTGCGCACGTCCTGCGGTTGCACCGTCGCCAAATTGCCCTCCATGCCCTGGGTGCTCGCCCCGGGCACCAACGGCCAGATGGAAGTGAACGTGGATCTGCGGGGCAAGCGGGGAACAATTTCCAAAGTGGTTTCGGTGGACGCCAGCGGCGGCGTGCAACTCCTCACCGTCAATGTCACCATTCCCGAGCCGGATCCACGGGAGAACAATCGCATGATGGCCCAGGCCGATCGTCAGGCCGTCTTCCGCGGCGAATGCGCGACCTGCCATGTGCAGCCGGCGGTCGGCAAACGAGGTCCGGAACTCTACGCGGCCGCGTGCGGCATTTGCCACGAAGCCGCGCACCGCGCGTCCATGGTTCCCGACCTTCACGCTCTCGGCAAGCCGACCGACCCAGCCTATTGGCGGAGCTGGATTACTTTGGGAAAAGTCGGCTCGCTCATGCCGTCCTTTGCCAAAGTGTTGGGCGGTCCCTTGGATGAGGAACAGGTGCAGTCCCTGGTGGATCATCTCACCGGTGGGACGCGATCTCGCCTGGCGGTGGACCTGGGGAATCCGTTCCCGGACCGGCCTTGATCGTCATCGGCCTCCTTTCCGGATGCCCGCGGGGTAGCCACGTGGGTTCGCTTTTTGAAACAGCTCACTGCGCCGGATAGGGGAAGCTCGCGAGGCGATGCCCTCTTCGGATATGAACGGAATATTCATCACCTTCGAAGGCACGGAAGGCGGAGGCAAGTCCACTCAAATCCAGTGGCTGGCCGAGCGTTTGGGGCGCACGGGACGCACGATCCGCGCGCTGCGTGAGCCCGGCGGCACTCCCATCGGTGAAGAGATTCGGCACACGCTCAAGCAGAGCGTGCAGAACCACGCGATGACGCCGGAGACGGAGCTGTTGCTCATGAACGCGAGCCGGGCCCAGCTCGTGCGCGAGATCATCCGGCCCGCTTTGGCCGCGGGCGAAATCGTCTTGTGCGATCGTTTCTTCGATTCCACCGTGGCTTACCAGGGCTATGGCCGCGGGCTGGATCTCGGCTTCATCCGCACCTTGACGGACTTTGCCGTGGGCTCGACCCGGCCGGCGCTGACCTTGTTCCTGAGGGTGCCGCTGGCGGTGAGCGAGGAGCGACGGCGGGCGCGGCAAGGCGACGCTCGTCCGGAGCGCGATCGCTTTGAGGAATCGGGCCGCGATTTCTTCCTGCGCGTGGAAAAGGGGTTTGAAGCCATCGCCGCGTCCGAGCCGAAGCGTGTCCGGGTCATCGACGCGACCCAATCGGTCGAAGCCGTTCAGGAAGCCCTCTGGAAACTCGTGTCCGCCTTGGTGTGTGCGATTCCGGTGGGGCGAGACTCCGTCGAGCCTGGGAATCTTGATCGGCAATGAAGTCAGGGCTCGACCGAGTTTCGCCCCACCGGAAGATCTCGGGCCGTCAGAACATCCGGTCCAGCCGGATCTCCTTTCGAGCGTCATGCCAGTAGCTGGCCGCGCCCGGTCTTCTTTTCAGGCTGAGCAGATCTTTGCCCGCGAGACGCAGCCCCCAAGCCATTGGCGTGAGCGCGATCCAGAAGAGGAGCGTCAGGAGAACCCGTCCGACAACTTGACCGAGCCAGAATCCGACCGTCATTCCAGCCCGGTAAAATCCGCGGAACCACGCCGGCCGCACCCAGCACAGGAGCGCGGGCATCGCGCAGACGGTCGCGATCCAACTGGGGCGAATGGGGAAGATTCCGCGACGCTGGGCCAGGATCGCCGCCAGGCCAAGGGCCACCGCGCTGGCAGTCGTGAATTTCTGCCATTCGCGCGGATTTTCTTTGAGCTTGGGTTTCATGGTCAATCGGGGACCGGCTCGAAGGTTCGGGCCAATTGCTGGTGAGGTTGGGCCGTCCGCTCCATCATGAAATTGCCGATGACCAGGTAATCCATGGCGGTGTTGACGAAGCAGCGGTAGGCGTCATCCGGCGTGCAGACAATGGGCTCGCCCCGCACGTTGAAGGAAGTGTTGACGAGCACGCTGCATCCGGTGGCCGCTTCGAACCGGGTAAGCAATTCATGGAAACGCGGGTTGTGCGCGCGGCTCACCGTCTGGACACGGGCCGAGTAATCGACATGCGTGACGGCCGGGATGGTCGAGCGCGTTTGCCGGACCCGATCCAGTCCATCCTCGGAACCCGCGGGGACGCGGCGCAGCGTCGATTGAATTGGGGCGACCAGGAGCATGTAGGGCGATTCGACCTCCAGCTCGAAATAATCCGCCGTCTTCTCGACTCGAACCGCCGGGGCAAACGGCCGGAAGGATTCGCGGAACTTGACCTTGAGGTTCATCACCGACTGCATCTTGGGCGAACGCGGATCGCCCAGGATCGATCGATTGCCCAGGGACCGGGGGCCGAACTCCATGCGGCCTTGCACCCAACCGATGACCTTCTCTTCCCGGAGCAAGTGCACCGTCCGGTTGAGGAGCGCGTCGTCGTCCAAGAGCTCAAACACAGCCCGATGCGAGCGCAGGGCGGTTTCGATTTCTTCAGACGAAAACTCCGGCCCCAGCAATGCACCCTGCATCTTGTCGCCGCGCGGCGGGCGGGCGGGGGTGCGCGCGGGTTCGACGGGAGCGACCGCGGCGCGATGGTTGTGCCAGGCTGCGAAGGCCGCTCCGACGGCACCCCCGGCGTCGCCCGCGGCCGGCTGAATCCAGAGGTGATCGAAGATCTGTTCCCGAAGAATCCGTCCGTTGGCCACACAGTTCAGGGCCACACCTCCGGCCAGGCAGAGTTGAGTCTGCCCGGTGAGGGCACGAGCGTGCCGGGCCAGGCGCAACATCGCTTCCTCGGTGACGATTTGAATCGAGGCGGCGACATCCATGTGGCGCTGCTCGATCGGCGCTTCGGGCCGGCGCGGTGGACCCTCGAAAAGCCGGTGGAAATTCTCATTCGTCATGGTCCATCCGTGCAGAAAATTAAAATAATCGAGGTTCAGCCAAAACGAGCCGTCCGGCTTAAGATCGAGGAGATGCTCCCGAATCAGGGCGGCGTACTTCGGCTCGCCGTAAGGGGCCAGCCCCATCAATTTATACTCGCCCGAGTTGATGCGGAATCCGCAATACGCCGTGAACGCCGAGTAGAGCAAACCGAGCGAATGGGGAAAGCGGAGTTCGCGAAGCATCTGAATTTCATGGCCGCGCCCGAGGCCGATGGTCGTCGTCGCCCATTCGCCAACTCCATCCACGGTGAGAATGGCGGCTTCCTCGAATGGGCTGGGATAAAACGCACTGGCGGCGTGGGCTTGGTGGTGTTCGGTAAAAAGAAGGGGACATTCCTGGGCCAGACCGGGAAGCTCATCACGGAGGGTCTTGCGCAGATTCAGCTTCTCGCTGAGCCAGGAGGGAAGGACCTGGTGGAAGGTGCGGCTTCCGCCCGGGGCGACGGCTAGGTAGGTTTCCAGGACGCGCGCAAACTTCGTGATCGGCTTGTCGTAGAAGACGACGGCATCGAGCTGGCCGGCGGTCACGCCGGCCTGACGCAAACAAAACTGCGCGGCGTGGGTGGGAAAGCGCTCGTCATTTTTCTTGCGGGAAAAACGTTCTTCCTGGGCGGCCGCGACGAGCTCTCCGTCGCGGAGCAGCGCGGCGGCGGCATCGTGGTAATAGGCGGAGATTCCCAGGATGTGGCGCATGGCGACCCTGAACTCACATGAACGGATAGAGAAACGGAGCCAGAACCGAGCTGGAGCTGAACAAAATCAGAGCGCCCAAGACGAGGAGGAGCAGCACCAAGGGCAGGAGCCACCACTTCTTTTCCTGCTTGAGAAACGACAGGAACTCTTTGAACAGTTGCCACACGATGGCTCCTTGTAACGTCCGACGGGCCAATTGGCAAAAGGTAAGTGATCGAAGGTGAAGGTGCGGTCCCCAGCGTGGGCGGTGCGGACAGCGCGCATCCGGCCAGAAAGACTGCGAGAAGGATTGAGCGATCTCTGGTCAATCCGGCTTTGTGCGCCGATCTGCTACAAAATGATTGAAGAAGGTGATTCCGATCACTTTGAAGACATCGTCGATCCTGATAAGAAGACGGCTCCCTATAGCTTTTTTAAGACAGATTACTCGAAGCGCAAATTGAAGGATCTCCTTGATGAGAAACTGATGGGTGACGGATACGACGAATACATCGCATTTCAGCTTCGCGTATTGAAGCTGATCGTCGACGCCAAGGCCGCGTCGGCCAAACCAGGCGCAAATTGGGACGAGACGGCCAGGCCTAAGCTTTCAGAAGCAAGCGCGCTTCTTTCGAATCCCAACTCTCTCACGAACGGATTTCCGGCTGCGTACATGCTGCGATTCAATTACGACGTCGCACGCTTCAAAAAAGACAGGAGTTTCTCGATGAAAAAAATAGGCCGGGCAAACCATCGAACTCCACCCAGATCAGATCCCCTCGCTCGCCCTGGTGCTTTTCAGCAAACCGTGCTTCGGCTCAGGAAAATTGGGAAAAACATTCGTCAACCAGAAGAGAGAACAGCACTCCGCGTGGATCTCCGCCCCTCCATTCTTTTCCGGAACAATCCTCCCAGGACTCTCTTTGATGCAACTGATCATTCTCCCTGCCCCCCACCGTCCAGGTTTCGACTGTCAGAAGAATCGAAACAGCGGTCCAGATGACCGGATCAGACCTCCTTGCTCGCCCACACAGCGATTCGCGAAAGAGCGATCAATAGGAGTATGAACAGCAACACCTTGGATCGATTGATTGGCAGACGCAATCCGCTGGCTTTATGTTTCATTTTCATAATATTGCGATCGTGGAACACGAAACAGAAGTCAACTGAAATGCCAGAACAACCCAGCACTGGCCCCTCTCATTCGACAGGCCATCGTGGTTCGCGCTCTATCTGGTTATTTGGGTGTGGATCTCTTGGAGGTTTTGGTAAGTCAACGTGAAGGGCGGTAATGCGCAGGCGGCGGCAAATGGTTTGAAACGAATCTGCGCGGGGCGCGACCCACGGAACATATTGGCGGAAGCGGGCTCATTAAGAACGCTGGTGCGGATGCGCCACAACTCGAGAAGATTGCCGTCGGTTTCGACTATCCAAAACCGCCCGGCATCGTTTACTACTACTGGAAAGCGTGAAAACGCCAACACATGTCCTGATCCATCCGGCCAGACTTGGCGGACAGACCCCTCCGCGAACCCCGCTTCCGTCGGGTCTGCGCTCAGCTCGGTGAAAGGAACAACGAAATGAGAATGCCACTTTCGAGGGATACTTCATTCCCACGCCGTGAGTTCATCTGCCGGTGCGCCGCTGGCCTTCTGGGCGCGGCATCCTGGTCAGCGCCCGCCATCGCAGAATACAGCCGCGGTGGGATGAAGTACCGCCGCCTGGGACGGACCGACCTTCATCTTTCTCTGCTGGCCTTCGGATCTCATACCGATCCCGCGGACCGCCGCCGCGCCGGCGCCGGGAAGACGGTGCTGACGGAGGCGGGTCAGGCGCGGCGCGACCGCATCATCGAGCGCGCCCTGGATCTCGGGGTCAACTTGCTGGACGTCTATGACAGTGAAGGCCAGTGGGAGCCGGCGGCGCGGCTGGTCAAGGAAAAGCGCGACAAGATCCTGATCTCACTGGCGCACGAATGCACGCCCCAGGAAATCGATCGCGCCTGCCGGCTGTTCGGCCACGTCGATCTTTATCGTTTTCACACGGCGGAGATCGATTCCCGCACGCTGGAAACCTGGGATGTTTTGCGCCGGGCCAAAGAAGCCGGCAAGATCCGTGCGATCGGAATTGCCACGCACATCGAGCGGACCATGATGACCGCGCTCACCGAACTCGAAGGCCTGGATTATCTCTTCTTCCCGTACAACTTCATCCACGCCCGCGGCGACTACAGTCAATTCCTGCCGGAGGCGATGCGCCGGCAAGTGGGGCTGATCGCCATGAAGCCGCTGGCCTCGGGATCGATCGTCAAACTCGATCCGAGGGTGAAGATGGAGACCGCTCCCGAGTTTCCCAACATCGAATTGTGGCAGCACAGCAACAAGCCGGTGCTCCCCGCCGTGGTGGCCGAGCTGACCAAGAGCCTCAACCGGCTGCCCGATGAGACCCTCTGCATGGCCGCCATGCGCTTTGTCTATTCGCGGCCCTTTGTCTCGACCGCGATTGCGGGGATGTTTGAGGCCCGATGCTTGGAGGACAATTATCGGGCGCTCACTCGAACCGAGGGAAACAAACGGGAGGAAGCGGCGGCCCTGGAGGCGGCCTCCCGCGTGGCGGCCCTGCTCGGCGCAAACTGGCTGCCGCCGCAATACCGCTGGCTGGAGGAACAATGGCGAAGTTGAACTTCCTCCGACTCTTGCTCCTGGCGCAGGTGCTGTCGCCTTGGGTTCAGGCCGCGCCCGCGGATGAAGTGCGCCGGGATGCCGGGGAGTGCGCCCGCTGTCACGTCATCTCGGTTGCGGAATGGGGCTACTCCGCTCACCGCATCGCCGGCACAGACTGCAAGGCCTGCCATGGGGCGAGCCAGGGGCACGTCATCGACGAGCGCAACAACGTCAAGCCCGACGGCCTGCCCCGCAAAGCCGCCATTGCCGAACTGTGCCGCAGTTGTCATGAGGACGATTGTCCGAAGGCGAATCAAAAATCGTTGTGCCAGGACTGCCACCACGTCCACGCGCTGATCGACCCCAAAAAGGCGCCCTCGATCCAGGACGAGCGGCTGGAACAGCTCGAAGTTCGCTGGCGGCGCTACTCCCAATTCATGCAGGAAGGCGCGGAACACGTGAAGGCCGAGCGCTGGAAGGCCGCGCAGGCCAGCTTCCGAGCCGCCCTCCTCGAGAAGCCCGGCGATCGGGCCGCTCTGGCCCGATTGAAGATGGGCGAGCGGCGGATGAAGCCGGGACTGGCCGGTTTCGAGATGGTCGGGACCGCCATCGACGAGGCCACCGGATTGCCACGGGAGGTTCGCGTCGTCGGTCTCGGCCTTCCCATGCTGCTCGTCGCGGGGGGTGAGTTTGATATGGGATCGGACCGTTTTGCCAATACCCAACCGGTGCATCAGGTTTCGGTGGAGCCGTTCTACCTGGCCCGTCACGAACTTACCCAAGACGAATGGATGGCGCTCGTCGGCTCCAATCCCAGCGCCCACCAAGGGACGAAATTCGTCCAGGCCGGCCGGATGCCCGTCGAGCAAGTCCCGTGGGAAGACGCGCAGGCGCTGGTCCGGAAACTCAATGACCGCGTGGACGGTGGCGGATTTCGATTGCCGACCGAGGCGGAGTGGGAATACGCGGCCCGGGCGGGAGGCGAATCGGGAGAGGCCTTCAACTTGGCGGCGCCGCGCGTCGTGGAACAGGGCACGCCGAATCGGCTGGGCTTCTTTGATCTGGCCGGAAATGTTCGAGAATGGTGTTCCAGCCGTTTGGCCGAGTATCCCTATAGCGCGGCCGATGGTCGTGAAGCTGCCGACGGACCCGGATTGCGAGTCTTGCGCGGCGGCGTTTATTCCGAACCGCCCGCTTGGTTTGACCCGGCGGGACGTCACGGTGACCGCCCCAACCGCCGCCTGGGCTGGAACGGTCTCCGCCTCGCTCGGAGTGTTCCCGAAGTGCGGTGACGCGTCCAACCCCCGCGAACGCCTCCGGCCACAGCGGCGCCACCCCGGTTGAAGCCGGCTTCAAACCCGGTTGCGTCAGGGACTGAGTTGCTCCTCGAATGGGCGATGGTCATCGCCTCTCCCGGACCACGAGTCAGGCCTTTCCTGACAGGAAACGATGCGCAAAACAGGTGCTAAACCGTCAGCGCGATGTTCAGAAAAGTTTTGCAGCAGCGGGTCGCTCCTGGCAGCAGTTCTCATTTTGACAGTGTCCTGAGTCAAAATGAGAACTGCTGCGCTCCCGGAGTTAATGATGGCGAGAGCGCGGAATTTTGGTCTAGAGTGACCCAGGCAGCGTCATCGCCAAGCAACGGGCGAGAAAAGCCAGAGAATTATGAACCAGCGGAAAGTGTACTATTTCGACAATAATGCCACCACTAGAATCGCGCCTGAGGTCATGGAGGCGATGCTTCCGTTCCTGACCGAGTACTGGGGTAATCCTTCGAGCGCGTATGGATTCGGTCATCAGGTGGCCAAGCCTCTGGATGAGGCGCGGGCCAAAGTGGCGGCGCTGGTGAACGCCGATCCTCGGGAAATCGTCTTCACGAGTTGCGGGACCGAGAGCAACAATTCCGCCATTCACAGCGCCTTGGTCGTCCACCCGAACAAACGCCATATCGTCACCACCGCGGTGGAGCATTCCGCGAACATCAATTTTGGGACTTTCCTGCAAAAGCGAGGCTGCGAGATCACGTTCTTGCCGGTCGAATCCGATGGTTCGCTCGATCTCCATTTGCTCGAAAAATCGATTCGACCGGACACGGCGATTGTCTCGGTGATGTGGGCCAACAATGAAACCGGGGTCATTTTTCCGATCGAGGAGATTGCCGCTATTTGCCGAAGCAAAGAAGTGCTCTGTCACACCGACGCCGTGCAGACACCGGGCAAACTCAAGATGGATGTCAAAGTCTTGGGGATCGATTTTCTTTCCTTATCCGCGCATAAATTGCATGCGCCCAAAGGCATCGGCATGCTCTACGTCAGGCGACGCGCCCCCTATCAGCCTTACATCATCGGAGGGCACCAGGAACGGGGACGACGCGCCGGCACCGAAAACGTCGCTTACATGGTGGGTTTTGGGCGGGCCGCCGAATTGGCCGGGGCTCACCTGGATGAGGAGAACGGGCGGATCCGGGCGATGCGCGACCGTTTGGAAAGCACGATCCTGAGCCGGGTGCCTCGCACCACCCGCAACGGCGCGAAGGAACCACGGCTCCCGAATACGACCAACCTCGCCTTTGATTTTGTCGAGGCCGAGGCCGTCCTCATGTTGCTTGACCAGGTCGGGATTTGCGCGTCCAGCGGCTCGGCCTGCACGACCGGCTCGCTCGATCCGTCGCACGTTCTGACGGCGATGGGGCTGAGTCCGATGCGGGCTCGCGGCTGTGTGCGCTTCAGTCTCGGAATCTACAATACCGACGACGAGATCGACTTTCTCTTGCACCATTTGCCGCTGATCATCGAGAAACTGCGCGCCATCTCCCCGCTGAATCCGAACCACCTCGACAATACGAATTACGACCTGACGGCCGCCCGCCTCAAGCATGAGGCGAATCGCCGCGCCGGACTCGCCGAAGCGGACGAGCAGCCCGCTCCGGCCTGACCCAGGCTTGACGCTTCCGCCGTCCCTATCTACGCTCTGAAACCGTGGCTCCGCGTCAGCCTGTCGGGACAGCGACGCGGGGCTTTTCCATCTTGGGTGAAAGGCTTTTTGTGAATGTAACTTTAGAGAATCTAGCGCCGTGCAAGAAATTGGTGCGAGTGGAAGTGGACGCGCCAGCGGTGGATGCCGCCTACGAGAAAATCACCAGCGAATTTCAGCGCGAGGTGCGCCTTTCCGGATTTCGCTCCGGCAAGGCCCCCCGGGCCATGGTCGCGAGGACATTCGCTAAAAAGATCGATGAAGAAGTCAAGCGCCAGCTCATTGCCGACCATTATCGCAAGGCGATGACGGAGCAGAAGTTGCGTGTCATCGGCTACCCGGACATCGAGGAGATTCAGTTTGGCCGCGGGCTGCCTCTGCAGTTTGCCGCCACCGTGGAAACGGCTCCCGAGTTCGAGCTCCCGGAGTACAAGGCGATTCGGGTGCGACGCGAAGCAGGGAGTGTGACCGAAGCCGACGTCGAGCGTGCTCTCAAAGTCCTCCGCGAACAGCGACCCTCCTATCAAGACGTCGTCCGGCCAGCCCAAGTCGAAGACTATGTGGTCGTCAACTACTCGGCGACCAGCGAGGGCAAGCCGCTGACGGAATTCGCACCGACAGCCCGCGGGTTGACCCAACAGACCGGTTTCTGGCTTCACATCAAGGAAGGTTCCTTCATTCCCGGATTCACCGAACAACTCATCGGCACTCAAGGTGGCAATCGACGCACTGTGACGGTAGAGTTTCCGGCGGATTTCGTCGCGCCCCAATTGGCCGGACGGAAGGGCGTTTACGAAGTCGAGATTGTGCAGATCAAAGAGCGGGTTCTCCCGGAGGTGAATGATGAATTCGCGAAACACTATGGAGCCGACGGTGTGGACAAACTTCGGGAAGGCGTGCGGGTTGACCTCCAGAACGAGCTGAAATACAAGCAAAGCCGGGACGTGCGCAACCAGCTCGTTCGGGCTCTGCTCGATCGAGTCAATTTCGAACTGCCCGAATCCGTCGTCCTCGATGAAACCCGCAATGTGGTTTACGACATCGTGCGGGAGAATCAGCAGCGGGGCGTCTCGAAAGAGACGATCGACCAGCAAAAAGAAGAGATTTACAGCGTCGCGAGCACCAGCGCCAAAGACCGCCTCAAAGTCGGTTTTCTCCTGAGCCGGATCGCCGAGAAAGAAGGCATCAAGGTGGAGAAAAGCGAGATTTCCCAACGCATCCTCCAATTGGCTCAGCAGCATCAGATCAAACCCGATAAACTGATCAAACAACTGGAAGAACGCAACGGCATCGCCCAAATCCACGAACAGATTCTCAGCTCCAAAGTCTTGGATTTCATCGAGCTTCAAGCCCAAGTCGAAGAAGTTCAGTTGGTGCCGCCAGGGTCTTAGTCGCAGGTATTCAATCGGCATTGGGGAGCACACGCACCCTCGCGTGTCCCGATCGGCGCCCCGCCGGTCGGAACGGAAACCCAATTCAATCGCTGAACGGTGACTCGTTCGAGCTCTGAAATCATGGCGGACAGAAAAGTCAGGGTTCGACGGAGTCTCACCCCACCGCCGGTTTATGGAGAGCCCCCCTTCCGCTTGGCGCATGCATCGGGACCATGAACCACCCTTCCTTTGGAGGAGACGACGTCAGGAGACTCTGACTCTCGGCTCAAAATAGTGAGTCTCGTTACCTTCGTCTCCGACCCGGCGGTTGTGCCCTCCACCATTCATTGGGCGCGCCCGAACTTCTTCTCCAATTCCCTGAAATTCATCTCGATGAGAGTGGGGCGGCCGTGCGGACAGGTGTAGGGCATCGCACACTGGCGGAGGTCTCGAACGAGATTCTCGAGTTCCGGGCCATTGAGGGGATCATTCGCTTTCACCGCATGTCGGCAAACGGTTTTTGCGACGGTGTGTTCTCCCAGCCGCCCCGAATTCACGCTTTGGCCCACGGCTTTCATTTCATCGACAAGTTCCAGAACGAATCGGCGGGCATCGGCGACTTTGACAAAGGGCGGCAGGGCATCGAGCAAGAAGGTCCGCTCGCCGAATTCGCTCAACCCCACCCCCAGTCGAGTGAGCGTGGCCAGGTGCTCCCGAAGAAAGGACGCGTCTCTCAAGGAGAGCTCGACGGTGTCCGGGAGGAGCAATCGTTGCGAAGGCGCATCGCCCCCCTCCAACCGGCGCAGCATTTGTTCGAAAAGAATCCGCTCATGGGCCGCATGTTGATCGAGCAGGACCAATCCTCGGTCGGATTCCAGCACGACGTAGAGATAGCCGATCACCCCGACCAAACGCAGCGGCACGTTCAGAAGCGGGACGGCCGCGCCCGAGGGAGCCGCGGGAACTGGATTGGCCGGGGGCGCGACGGAAGGACTGGCGGCGACCGTCGGAGAGGCTGGCCGCGACGCTTCGGCGGGCATTGCCGATGGACGAGCCGGCGCGGGAGGGCGCGGTTCGGACGCCGAGGGAAGCAGACTCGGCTGAATCGACGACGGCGGCTCACGGGTCTCGGGCCGAGCCCCGACCACGGAGCCCGGGGCCAAGAACGGCCGGCTTTCGGTTGACTTGGCTTCGGGCCGGGTCGGCGTTTCGGGGCGGACCTGACCCGCCGAGAAGGCGAGCAGCGTGTCGCGAACGGCCTGCGCGACCCATCGTCGCACGGTCTGTTCCTGATGGAATTTGACCTCTTTTTTGGACGGATGGATGTTGACGTCCACCGCCGCCGGATCGATTTCCAGGAAAAGACAACAGACCGGATAACGCCCTTTCATCAGCGCGGTATGGTAGCCTTCGAGCAGAGCGAAATTCAGTCCCCGATTTTCCACCGGACGCCGGTTGACGAACAAATGCTGTTCGTCGCGGGAGGCTCGAGACACGCCCGGCGCACCGATGAATCCCCAAACTCGGAACTCCGAGCCTGTGTCCGCCGACCCTCCCTCGGCCGAATCCTCATCGTCGAGGCGAGTCGAGAAGTCCACGGGCAGCCACTTCGTCTCCCCTCCGGACAGGGCTCGGAGGCGTTCTTGGAGAGCGGTCGCGCGCGCGCCGGGCCGCGGATCGATCTTGACCGCGGAGAGTTGCCAAACGACGCGGCCATCCTGCACGAGAGTGAAAGCGACTTCGGGAAACGCCAGGGCGGCCAGGGTCACGTAATGCTGGATATGGGCGCGCTCCGTTTCTTCACTGCGGAGAAACTTGCGGCGGGCCGGCAAGTTGAAGAAGAGTTGCCGCACTTCGACGCTCGTCCCGGGGGCGCTGCCGCCGGCTTTGACCTCAAGGATCTTCCCTCCTTGGATGATGATTTGGGTTCCCTCCGGCGTGTCGCTTTCCCGTTCGCGCGTGGTCAGAGCCATGCGGCTGACACTGGCAATGCTGGGCAATGCTTCGCCGCGAAACCCCATGGTTGAAATCACCGCCAAATCCGTGGCGCACCTGATCTTGCTCGTCGCGTGGCGCTCGAGGCAGAGCAAGGCGTCATCGCGGCTCATGCCGCCGCCGTCATCGCTCACGCGGATCAGGCTCCGCCCTCCCGCCTGAATCTCCACGGTGATCCGACCGGCCTGCGCGTCGAGGGCATTCTCGACCAGTTCCTTCACGACACTGGCGGGTCGTTCGATGACCTCACCGGCGGCGATTTGGTTGGCGACTTGCTCGGGTAGGAGGCGAATGCGGTTCATCGGAAGTCCTCGATCAGTTGGCCGGCGCAGCGGCGCGGAAGCCCGAATGAATCGGAGGCGGAGGAATCAGTGAAGGGCGTCATCCGTCCGCAACACCGGCCGATCCACGCAGGACCACTCCCGGCGAAACCGGCCCGGGAGGGGAAGCGGCCAGGGCTGAACTCACGGGTGCGCCAGCGGCAGCGCAAACGCGAAGACCGCGCCGCGCCCCGGTTCATTCCGAGCTTCGATGCGACCATGGTGATCGTCGATGATGCGTTTGCAGATTGACAGTCCCAGTCCGCTGCCCTGCGCTTTGCCGTGCGTCGCGAAGGCCTCAAAGAGGCGCGGGGCGATGTCAGGCGCAACCCCGGAACCGGTGTCTTCGATCTCGGTCACGAGCTCTTTGGCTCCGACCGTGAACCGCAACTTGACCTTGCCGCCGTTCGGCATGGCATCGACCGCGTTGTTGAGCAAGTTGGTGAAGACATGCACCAAGCGGCTCGGGTCCAGGAGCAGCATGACGGGAGGAGGCTCGTTTTCACATTCCAATATGACCGAGCACTCGCCCAATTCGGGCTGCAAATCTTCCAAGATCCGGTGCACGTAGGCCCGATAATCGGTTTCCGCCAGGACGAGCGAGCTCTGCGTGCCCCGGGTGAATTCCAGCAACTCATTCACCATCGTGCTCAGACGATCCACCTGTTTGCGAATGCGGTTTCGGGCCAACTGACGCGATTGCGGCGTGGCGGTCTCCATCCCAGCCAGATCGGCGGCGATGCCAATGACGTTGAGCGGATTCTTGAAGTCATGGACGATCGAGCGGGCAAACCGGCCCACCAAGGCCAAACGCTCAGCCTGCAATACTTCGCGAATGTAGTGCCGATTGAATTCGCGCAAACGGAGACTGAATTCACGCACCAAGCTCACCGCCAAAGCCGGCGAATGCTCCAGCATCCGGACCATATCCTCGCGGGGAATAAAATACAGCTTGGTCTCGTCTTCCGTCGAAGCCGTCGCGGAGCGCGGTTCATTGTCCACCACGGCCATCTCCCCGAAGAAATCGCCCGGACCCAACCGGGAAAGAATCCGGCGCTCGTTCTCATTGACCAGGGCCGAGATGCGCACCACTCCCTCCCGAATCATGTAAAGCCCGTTCCCCGTGTCTCCTTCCTTGAAAATCACGTTCCCGGGTGAAAAGGGCTGGATCTGGACCGAGCTCTCCAGAGTCTGGAGTTCGGCGGGGGACAATCGGCCGAACAGCTTGCTGTGCTCGAGGACAAACATGGGCGAAGTCTAAGAGAAATAATCGACCCGTAAAGCCAAGAGAATCGTCGGTGGCAATTCTCATTTTGACCCAGGACACGGTCCGTTGGGCGTAGGTCGTCCCGGCTGGAGCCGGTTTTCACGTGGCGACCGCCTCGCGCCGGTGGCGCTACGCCAAAAACGAGCAGATGTACTCGCAAATGCCCTGCGACACCGCGATGTCGAATCCCGACTTGGCCGGCACCTCGAATCGTTGTCCGGCGGAATAGTCCGACGTGGCGGCCGCGCCATCCAGCTTGACCGTGCATTGTCCGGCGACGATCTCCATGCGCTCGGCTGGGTCGGTGCCAAAGTGAAACTGGCCAGGGTAAATCAACCCCAACGTTTTCTTGGTGCCGTCGGGAAAGAGAATCGTATGACTGACCACTTTGCCATCGAAATAGACATTCGCTTTGGCAATCGCGGTCACTCCTGGGAACTGGGCCGGTATCGATGACATAGGGGCGTGAGTTTTGAGTTTAGCTGAAGATTGTCAAGGCCGGCTTCCCCTCAATCCGACCCCGAAACCCGGGGCCTGCCGAACTCCGGACCGCTCCGATGGGTGCGGGGCAACGGGCCGATCCGAGCCTTGGGAGAAGACTCAACTCTTCATCTTGGGGCCGTCACTTGGGCGGACGCGGCCGTCTTGCAGGACAAAGACCCGGTCAGCGAGTTTCCGCGCTTCTTCGAAGCTGTGGGTGACGTGGAGAACGGTCACGCCCGTTTGCTCGCGGACGGCCTTGAGCACGCCGCACATTTCCGCGCGCGTTTCATCATCGAGCGCGCTGAGCGGTTCATCCAGACACAAGATTTGAGGATGACAGGCCAGCGCCCGGCCCAAGGCCACGCGTTGCGCTTCGCCGCCGCTCAGACCGCCCGGGCGGCGGTCGAGCAGGGACTCCAGCCCCAGCATCGCGGCCAACGCCCGCACTCGCTCTTCGATCGCCGAGCGATTCCAGCGTCGAATGGCGAGGGCAAACGCCAGATGATCCCGGACCGTCATGGAAGGAAACAGCGCTCCGTCCTGCGGCACATAACCCACTCCACGAACGGCTGGCTTCAGCCGGGTGACCTCCCTTCCCATCAGGCCAATGCGGCCTGCGGTGACCGGTTTCAGGCCGCAGATGGCTTCCAGGATGGTGGTCTTGCCGGTGCCGGTTTTTCCCATGAGAAAACCGTACTGGCCGGTGGGAATCTCGAAGGTGATGCCGCGCAGCGCGAACGACCCCGCATGCACCTGAAGATTTTCCACCGAGATCATTTCAGAGCGGCGTTCGCAGCGTTCGTTCCAAACCAAATACCCGGATGACCACCAGCACCAAGACCGCGGCCATGACCATGAGCAGCGAGACCGCGACCGCCGTTTCGATGTTGCCCACGCTCAATTCCAGGAAGACGGAGGTGGGCAGAACCTCGGTGCGCATGCGAGTCGCCCCGGAGAAGATCAGGATCGGCCCAAATTCCCCGAGCGACCGCGCCCAAGCCAAAGTGGCCGCCGTGATCAGGCCGCGCCGGGCCTCCGGGAAAACGACCAGCCAAAAAGCCTGGCTGCGGCGGCATCCCAGGGTGAGCGCGACCTGTTCCTGGCGCGGGTTGATCTGCTCGAAGGTGGCCCGGAGAGTCCGGACCGCAAAGGCGCAAGCGACGCTGAACTGGGCCAGGATCACGCTGGGAATCTCATAGGTGATCGGCAGCCATTTCTGCACGGCAACGCCGAGCGGCGTTTGGAAGAGGATCAATAAACTCAGGCCGATGACCAGCGGCGGCAGCACGATGGGAATGTCCAGAATCGCGTCGAGCAAGGCTTTGCCCGGAAAACGGGAACGGGCCATCAGATAGCCGATCGGCACCGCCACCCAGACCGAAAGCAATGCGGTCAAACTGCACGAAAGGAGGCTGAGTTTGACCGCATAACGAATCTCGCGACTCTGCAGCGCGCGGACAAAATGCTGGGGCGATGTGAACGAGGCGTCGGCCGCCAGCATGGCCAGGATCAGCACAACGTAGAGGCCGCCCAGAACTCCAAAACAAATGAGGAACGGCGCGTCGGATGGGCCGCGCGAAGACCGTCGTGGCGCATCAACTCCGTCAGGCTGGGGCATTTTTTGAGACACAAACAGATCCACTCACCGACCGGTCCCAGCTCGCTTCAGGGCATTTCCTCGCACCATTGAAAGCCGACCGCTTCAAAGCGCTGTCGGGATTCGGTGGACCGAAGCGCGGTCCGCAACCGCTCCATGAGTTGGCGTTTCCCGGAATTTTTTCCGATGGCATAGGGCTGGGTCGCCTTGGCGCCCGCCTCGGGAATCGGGAGGACCGTGAACAAATCCCGCACCTGCGAGGTGTTGACCTCATAAACGACGACCGCATCGAGCGAGCCGCTTCGCATCTGATTGACCAAGAGATCAGCGGTCGGGGTCTGGACCCGGACGTTGCGCATGACGCCATCGAGAAGGCCCTGCGCCCGGAGCAAGCGGGCGGTCAACGCGCCCAACGCGCTCTGCTCTTCGTTGGCCACTCCCACCTTCAACCCCGGCGCGGCCAGCGCGGCCAGGTTCCGCAGCGCTTTGGGATTGCCCTTCGGCACCAGCAAAACCATGTCGGTCCGGGACACATTCACCGGGTCGCCAAAAAGATCGGTGACCTCGCGCATGAAGGAGGTGTCGCAGGCGAAATAGGCATCGGGGCGTTGGCCGGATTTCATTTGCGAAACCAAAATGCCGCAGCCGTTGTACACCCGGGTGACCCGCGCTCCTTCGCGCTGTTCGAAGCGTTGGATCGTCTCCTCGATCGCGAGCCGGTTGACCCCGCCGCTATACAAAACGACGGACGGCGCTTCCTCCCAGACATCGCCCTCGACCGCTTCATAGCCCAAGCGGGCGAATTCCTTCAGCCCGCGATCGCGCCCGGCCAGGTAACGGGCGAAATGCAGAGCGGCCGTGGGCTGAGTGCTGCACTTCAGAACGCCCAACGCGACCTTCTGCTCGCCCGACCCGAAGGACGGAACCGAGATCATCTCCAGCTCGGGATACTGCCGGACGGTCGCATCCCAAACGATCCCCGCGTCCACCGTGCCGAGCTTGAGATCATTGGCCACATCATTGACCGTCGGCTTGAAGACGCGGACATGCTTCTCCAGAGCGTCCCATTCCCCGGTCTGGCGCAGAAGGTCGCGCGTCACTTTGCTGATGGCGGCGGCTTCCGGGTTGGCCAAGGCCACGTCCACCCGCCGCAAATCGGCCACCGTGTGGACGTTTTTGGGATTTCCCTGGCGGACGGCGATGACCGGAATCATCCGAGCGAGCGGCATGGTTTCCTCGAGCAAATGGTTGGTCTGCGCCATCCGCAGGTAGCTCTCGTCGGCCGAGACGAACAAGTCGCCTTTGCCCGCCACTCGAAGATTCGCCAGCAAGGTGCCGGAACCGCCATATTGCAGGTGAATCGTCACGCCGTAAGCCTGCTCATAAGCTCGGGCCACCGCTTCCACGGGCGGCTTGATTCCGGCCGCGCAATAAACCACCAGCGGACGGCGAGCGGTCTGCAAAGTCTGGGTCGGCCGGGCGCCGCGCAAGAGCAGAATCAGAATGGCCGCGGCCACCAGAGACACGATCAGAAGATGGACAGCTCGATTCATCGGTTCAGGGAAGATAGAGTATCTCAGTCCGCCTCGGCAATGAAACACGATTTGCGAAACCCGGCGCGGGGGAAGGAGAAGTCTCTCCCTGAACCGTCGAAAGGCAGGGACACGCGGCTCGCGTGTCCCTGTTTGCGCCGCTGAACGCGGCGCGGACGAGCCAGCGGCTCGTCCTCAAGCGAGCCAGCAAGGCTGGGCGGCTCGCCATGAACCGTCCGTCAACTGGGCGGGCCAATATCCGAGAAGGGGGCAGGAAAGCTCCGCCAGGTTTTGGAGTGCGGCAGCCCTCTGCCGCTTTCCCCGCATCTGGTCA
>CAYHFE010000082.1:0-18543 GCA_964355375.1 uncultured Verrucomicrobiota bacterium | reverse complement strand
AAATCCGCGCTGCTCGCCAACTGGGTCGCGCGCTACCGGCAGGCGCATCCCGACGCCCTCGTGCTCCAGCACTACATCGGCGCAACGCCTTACAGCGCTGACTGGGCGGCGATGCTCCGGCGGCTCATGGGCGAGTTCAAGCGACGGCTCGGCATCCAACAGGACATCCCCGACCAGCCCGACGCCCTGCGCAGCGCCTTCCCCAACTGGCTTTACATGGCCGATGCGAAAGTGCGGAGTCCGGAGTCCGATGTTCGGAGTTCCGCGTTCATGCGGCCCGGATCGCCTGAAGGCGGAACTCCAAACCAACCCCTCTCCCGTCCTGCGGACACCCTCTCCCCATCCGATGGGGAGAGGGACGGGGTGAGGGGCGCACAGTCCGGCAAAATCATCATCGTGCTCGACGCCCTGAACCAGTTGGAAGACCGCGACGGCGCACCCGACCTCGTGTGGCTGCCGCTCGTCCTGCCGGAGAACGTGCGGCTTATCCTCTCCACGTTGCCGGGCCGGCCGCTGGATGAAATCCGGAAACGCAACTGGCCCACGCTCAAGGTCGAACTGCTTTCCGCCGGCGAACGGCGAAAACTCATTGCCGAATACCTCGCGCAACATGCCAAGAGCCTCAACACCGCGCGCGTGGAACGTATTGCCACCGCGCCGCAATCCGCCAACCCACTCTACCTGCGCGTGCTGCTGGATGAACTGCGTCTGGTTCGCACGCACGAGGAATTGGAGGAACGCATCGGCGACTACCTGAAAGCGGAAACGCCCTACGCACTTTACGAAAAAGTCATCGCCCGTTGGGAACAGGACTACCAAGGCGATTCAGATTTGGTGGGCGACACGCTTTCGCTGCTGTGGGCCGCGCGCCGTGGCCTGACCGAAACCGAATTGCTCCAGGCGTTGGGCAAAGACGGCGAACCGCTGCCGCGCGCCAAATGGTCGCCGCTGTTCCTCGCCATGTCCGACGCGCTCATCAGCCGGGGCGGCCTACTGACCTTCGCGCACGATTTCCTGCGAACAGCAACGAAGGACGCCTACTTACAGACGGAACGAATCCAGCAACAGGGGAACTTGCGGTTGGCGGATTACTTCGAGCGGCAACCGGACGGCCCCCGCCGGACCGACGAACTACCGTGGCAGTTGGCAGAGGCCCGAGCCTGGCACCGTCTCTACGCCCTGTTGGCCGATCGCGTCTTCTTCACCGATGCATGGGAGAGCAATCAATTCGAGGTGAAAACCTACTGAGCACAGATTGAGGCCGGGTCGGTCTTGCGCTTGGTTGAGGCTTACCGCGCGCAGATTGAGCGTCCTGAGACAGAGGAAGAAAAAGACTTCGTGGGGGATTTGAGCATTCTACTGGACGACACAGGCCATCCCAGTGAAGCGCTCCGCTTGCGCTCTGCACTGGTGGAGCATTTTCGGGCCATTGGCGATTTGGAAAATCTGCAAGCAACTCTCGGCAACCAGGCGTTGATTTTACAGGCACGTGGGGACTTGGACAGTGCTATAGCGCTGCACAAGGAAGCGGAACAAATCTGCCAACAGTTGGGCCATTTGGACGGTCTCTCAAACGCGTTAGGCAACCAAGGATTGATTTCAAAGGCGCGCGGGGACTTGGACGGGGCGATGGCGTTGTATAAGGAACAGGAACGCATTTGTCGGCAGTTGGGCAATTTGGACAGTCTTTCACGCACTCTCTGCAACCAAGCGTTGATTATGCGAGCGCACGGAAATCTGAACGAAGCAATGGTGTTACTCAAGGAAACTGAGAGGATTTGCCGACAGTTGGGCCTGGTCGAGGGTCTGGCGATGTCACTGGCAAATCAAGCATTGGTGCTTGGGCAAACAGGGCGTGCGCGGGAAGGTTTGAGTTTGGCGGAAGAGGCGCATCGGCTCGCCGCCAGCCACGGCTATGCGGCCTTGGCCCGACAGTTCGAGCCGATGCTAAACGCCGTGCGCCAAGCTGCTCAAGGCGAGTGAGCCTTCAATTCCCGAACTTCGAGACTCGGTGGCGACCGTGTTGAAGCGTGGTCTTTGGGAAGCCGCCGCGACCTATCTTGAAATACTCCTCCAGCAAGGTGAGCCAGTGGAAACCGCCGCGCCCGACCTCATCACCGCGCTACTCAACGCGCACGAGACCGTCTCCCCACACACCGTCACCCGCGTCGAAGCTCTCCTCGCCCAATTGGAATCCGCCGGCCACACCGCCCTTGCCGTACCGCTTCGCAAAAAGCTCACCGCCAAACTCGCTGATGGGCTGGGCTTGGAAGACCTCGAAGAAATCGCCGGCGAAGAAGACGTGCAACTCCGCCGTCATAGCCACGAACGCCGCCTGACCGCCGTGCTCAGCCCAGAAGGAAGTTCGTGAGCCACTCGAAAACCGTGGTTTGGAGTTCCGCGTTGACGCGGCCCGGAACCGGTTGAAGCCGGGCCTCCGAACCTGCGCCGGGCTTGCCGAAGCGGTTCGGAGCCGTTAGTTTCCCCGCATGAGTACATTGGCCGAGATCGAGGCTGCGGTGGAGTCGCTGCCGTTGTCGCAACAGGAAGCCTTGTTCACCTTTCTTGTCGCGCGTCTCGGTCGTGCGGAGAACCGCGGGCCGCAGCAGAGTTTGCGAAACTCCCACCAGCCCGGACACAGTGTGCTGGACATTCCGACCGCCCGCCTGGGGCGCGTGCTGCGTCCGCTCTCGCCGGACGACGATTTGCTCGGCGAGATGCTGGAAGGGCGCCGGTGAGACACGGGATTGACACCGGGTTTCTCGTGGCGGCGGAGGTGGTCGAACATGCCGACCACGCCTCGGCCCGGCTGAAGTTGGCGGAACTACTGGCGGCGGGCGACCGTTTCGCTCTCGCGCCGAAGGTGCTTGCGGAGTTCATTCACGCTGTAAATCAGACTTCGCGCTGTTTGCAGACTTCACCTGCATCACGCCGGTTGCCGTAACGACCACGCAGTAGCGGGTGGCGTGGTTTCGTTCCCGCGTGGCATTTGAAATCTGGTCCGCACGACCTCACCAGCCCGCGCCTGCTTCTCGTCCGCCTCTCCGCCGCGCCTTTCGAATTGCAGCCCACAGAGAACTTCATGGGCCAGTTGAAAACCCTGCTCGCGCCGGAATCCCTGTCCGAACATTGCGCCGGTTGGAGTGCGCTCTTGAGGTTTCCATGCACGCCGTGTTAAGGTTCCAGTGCAGGAGCACGCTTGCTGAGATTGAAACTGCGGTGGACGCGCTGCCGTCGGAGCAGAAGCAGGAGCTTTTTCTTTTCGTTGCCGCCCGGTTGCGCGGTGCGGGACAGCTTCCACCCCCGCGCGAGTTCAGCCGCGAGCAAATCCAGGCCTGGATTGCGGATGACGAGGAGGGGATGCGGCGCTTCCAGAGGGAGCGGTGAGATTGTTCCTCGACGCGAGTGTGCTGCTGGCAGCGGCAGGTTCGCACAACGGTTCTTCCCGCGCGGTTTTCTCGTCCGCCGCCGCGCCAGGTTGGGTGCTGGTCAGCAGCCCGTATGCGCTCAACGAAGTGTTGCGCAATCTCCCGAAGCCTGCCGCCAACCGCGACGACGGAATGGCTGCGGTTGCGTCCACAGGTGATCGTGGTGGATGATGTGGTGTCGCTCGACCGTCCGGCCATCTTCGCCGCGAGCAAAGACCGCCCCATTCTGTTCACGGCATTGGCTTGGACCGAAGTATTGCTGACACGGGACAAGTCGGATTTCGCCGACATGCTGGGCGGAACGTTCTACGAGTTAAGCGTGCTGCACCTTACGATTTCCTCGGACGCGAACGCGCAATGGGCCGGTTACACACGGCGCAGTGATCATCGGCTCGCCGACGCATGGTTCATTGCCTGCTCCTGCTCGGCGCATGTGGCAGGTGAAATCCGGCCAGCATGATCTCGCCAGCCCGCGCCTTTGAATCGCAACCCACAGAGAACTTCGTGGGCCAATTGAAAACTTGTTTGGAGTTCCGCGTTGACGCGGCCCGGACTGGCTGAAGCCGAACTCCGATCTCCCCGCCACCTGAAGGCGGAACTCCGGACAGTCGCCTTCGAATCAACATTACCGAAGCGGAAGGAAATGGATTTGTCCCTGCCACTCTGCCGGTTCACTGCACTGGGCAATCAGCAGCAAATCTTCGATTGCCTCGCTGACACGAAGTTGGCGCTTGATCTCGATAATGCCCGGCATCGCGAGGTTGCGGTGCAGGCGCGCGTTGGCAAAATCAATCATCGTCGTCACGTCGTGGGTCAAGACTGCCCGGTTTTCACGCGCCGCAAAATCGAGCAGGTCGGGATCGGCCACTCCCTTCAAATCCGCTTCCGTTGCAGTGATGAGTTCGACTTGCGGTTGGCGCCGTCGCAATCCGGCGACGATGTAGCCATTGAGGTTCTCGTCGGCCAGGAAGCGAATCATGGGTTCGCTTCGGATTTCTTCGCTTCCCGGCGCGCGAGCAACCGCGCGCGCAATCCGTGAGGCGGCCAGCGCTGCTCGATTTCACGCTGCGTCTCCGTGGCGATGGCGGTTCGATGACTGAGGTAGGCGTCAACTTCGCTGCGATGGGCGAGGTAATACGTGACCGTCGCATAAATGGCGCTGAGACTGACGCTCGGGTACTGGTCCGCAATCCCCTCGGGCGATTCGCCGTCGAGAAATGCGCCAATCACCGTGTCGAGCGTGACACGCGTTCCGGCGACGCGAATGACGCCTTGTTCGTCCACGCGCAACGGCGGCGTTTCCGCGGTAATCACGGGTGCGGCACTCGATATGACGGCTTCAGACATGCCCGCAATTTGCGCCAGCAGCACTGATTCAGCAAGGCCAAATCAGGCTGGAGCAGGAAGTTCAGAGTTGCCGTTCAGCAACCGGGGATTGGTCGGCAAGTTGATTCCGATCAGGCCGTGGTCTTTATCAAGTGTAGCCTTGATTTCCCAATCCACGAATTTTCGCTGCGGTGTCAGCGCGCCACACAGAACCACCTTGCATGATGGGCCGGTAATGAAACCTTCTCGAATCCGCCGGATGACGTATTCCGCAGAGGATGACAACGGGGTGAGGCAGTTCATCCGAGAAAGGAAACAGCAAGATGTCCCACTGCTTCATGGATCGGCCACGACCGTCGAGTCGCCGCAGATGCGCTCCTCAAACGCGGCGTCTTCGAGATCAAGGTAGCACTCGGCAAAGTAACCAGCGGCCCGAAGCGGAACTTCGGGCGTCAACCGAAGGGTTCCTGTCCAAGAGTAATCAAGACCGGCTCGCCGCGGAGCGCGTGCTCGGCCGCGTCGCGCAAGTTCTTCTGCGCTTGATCCAATGCCAGTGTCATGCCGGCAAGGTAGCGGTATTGCGGCAGGCACGGCAAGACTGCTTATGCGTTGAATTGGCCAGCGCCATCGCGCTCGACAAAGCGCGGCCTGGCGGCATGATGATGCGCAACCAAAACGGCAGCCCATGCCCTCCGACCTGTTCATCTCCTACTCGCGCCGCGATAACGCGCAGGGCCGCATCACGCAGCTCGTCGAGCGCATCCAGCAGGACTTCGCCGCCTTCGCCGGACGCGAACTCGGGCTGTTCTTCGACTAGCACGAGATCGACGGCATGGAAGATTGGCGGCAACGCATCCTGCAAGGCTTGCGCGAATCCCGCCTGCTGCTCGCCTGCCCGTCGCCGGCGTATCTCGAGAGCGGGTATTGCGAAGGGGAATTCATCGAATACGTCAAATACGAGATCGGCCACCTCCACGGCTTCAACGGCGTCGCGCCCATTTAGTTCGTCCCTGTTCCGGGTTGGGACGACAAGGATTTCGACCAGCGTTGCGCCGCGTGGATTGCCGAACTGCGCCGCCGCCAGCACTTCGATTTGCGCCCGGGGCATGACCAGGGCGATGGAAAAGCGACCCTTCGATGGGCTCATCTTCCGGCTCGGCGGCGGGCGTACGGCAGCTATGAAAGACAAGATGGCACGAGAAGGGAGTTTCTCTCAAGCTGAGAATCCGCCAAGTCGCGCTCGCTTTGGCCGCCAGATTGGGTAAGGTTGTTCAGGACTGAGGCACATCAGGATTTATGCGACTCACATTCAATCTGCGGCATATCCTCAAGAAGAACCTGCAATTGCAGGGTGAGCTGGACACCGCCGAGCTCGAACTGGCGGGTATGGACGAGTTGGTGGCGATTGGCCCGGTGGTGGCCTATGACCTTTGTGTGGAGCGGCTCAGCCAGAGTGTATTGGTGCGCGGAGAGTTGCGTTTCGAGCTGAACTGCCACTGCGCGCGCTGTTTGCAGCCGTTTCGAAACGACGTCCACCTGGCCGACTGGACGTGCAATCTGCCTCTGGAGGGCGAAGATCGAGTGCCAGTGGACAACGATTCCGTGGACTTGACTCCCTTGATCCGGGAAGATATTTTGCTGGCGTTTCCACAACATCCGTTGTGTCGAACCGAGTGCGGCGGGTTACTGACTGCTCCGCAGGCCAAGAGCCAGCCCGTCGTTGGGGTCAAGCAGAGTGGCGAGGATTTGTCGGCTTGGGCCGTATTGAATAAGTTAAAACTGTAGAAAGCGAATTTATGGGCGTACCGAAACGTAAACCTTCACGAAGCCGCCAGCGTATGCGCCGGGCGTATAACAGCGTGCTCAAATTGCCCCAACTCTGCCAATGCCCCCAATGTGCGGCTCCCTACGTGCCGCACCGGGTTTGTCCCGCTTGCGGATTCTACAAAGGCCGCCAGGTCATCACGGTCGAAGCTCTCGGTTAAAAGTCTGAAGAGCGTGGGTGGAAAAAGGGTCCGCCACGCTCTTTTGCTTTATGCGAATCGTTGTGGATGTCATGGGTGGCGACCACGGATGCGGGGTCGTGATCGAGGGCGTCAAACAAGCGCTGCAAAGCAACGGGAAGATCCGCGAACTCTTTCTGGTGGGTCACCAGGACCAGATCAAACAGGCCCTGGCTCAGAGCTCGGTGGACGATCCGCGGGTCCGGGTGGTTCATGCTTCCGAGGTCTTGACCATGGAGGATAAGCCCGTGGAGGGCCTCCGGAAGAAGAAGGATTGCTCGATTCTGCGCGCGGTCGATTTGCTCAAGGACGGCCAGGCCGACGCCCTGATCTCGCCGGGCAACACTGGTGGATTGGTCGCGGCGGCCACAATCCGGCTGCGCAAACTCGAGGGGGTGGATCGGGTGGGGATCGCCACGGTCATTCCGACCCAGAAGAACGAATTCGTCCTCCTCGATTCGGGAGCGAACGTGGGAAGCCGTCCCATGCATCTCCTCCATTATGCCGTCATGGGCAGCGTCTATTCCCGCGAAATCCTCGGCCACAAGAAGCCGCGCGTGGGTCTTCTGAGCAACGGCACCGAAGACAACAAGGGAAACGACCTGACCATCGAGACCTTCAAGCTCTGCCAGCAGATCGATATTGATTTCATCGGCAATGTGGAAGGTCATGATTTGTTCCATGATCGCGTCGATGTGGTGGTTTGCGATGGCTTCGTGGGCAACATCGTGCTCAAGACCATCGAGAGCTTTGCCCAGGGGTTGGTCGGTTGGTTGCAGCAGGAATTGACGCAAAACCTCAGGCGCATCCTGGGTGCCATCCTGGCGAAGAACGCACTCCGGGCCATCAAGCGCCGCATGGATCCCGACGCCTACGGAGGCGCGCCCCTGCTCGGATTGAATGGGAATGTGATGAAAGCGCACGGCTCGGCGAGCGAACGGGCGATCATGAACGCGATTCGAGTGAGCACGGAGGCGGTTCAGCATCAGATCAACCAAGTGATTCGTCAGGAAATCGAACGGGCGAACGATCGCTTGGCCGCATCCAAAGTTGCGACGGTTTCCATTCCCACGGCCGCATGAATTCTGGCGCTGCTAAGAAATTCAAGAATCCTCGCGCCCAGCACGGTTTTCAGGGGCGCACCTGTTCCATCGTCGGGGTGGGCGCCTATGTGCCGGAACGCGTCTTAACCAACGCCGACCTGGAGAAAATGGTGGACACCACGGATGAGTGGATTGTCAGCCGGACCGGCATCAGGGAGCGGCGTATCGCCGCCGATGATGAATTCACTTCGGACATCGCCGCCAAGGCTGCGCTGCGGGCTCTGGAGCGGGCTGGAGTCGCGCCCAACCAGGTCGATCTCATCATCGTCGCCACCATCACGCCGGACATGCTTTTCCCTTCGACCGCCTGCCTGGTCCAGAAGAAAATCGGGGCCAAACGGGCCGCGGCCTTTGATGTTGAAGCCGCTTGCTCCGGATTCATCTATGGACTCGAGATCGGGCAGCAGTTCATCATGTCCCAGACCTACGACACCGTTCTGGTCATCGGCGCAGAGAAGCTTTCCTCGATCATCGATTGGTCTGATCGCAATACGTGTGTCCTGTTCGGCGATGGCGCCGGGGCGGCGGTGCTGCAGAATCGGCCCGGGAGCCACGGATTGCTGACGGCGTGCATGGGGGCGGATGGCGGGAAGGCTGGGCTGCTCTCGATGCCGGGCGGGGGAAGCCAATGCCCGGCCACGGCCAAGTCCGTGGAATCGCGTCTGCACTACTTGCGGATGGACGGCAAGGAAACCTTCAAGAACGCGGTCAATGCGATGTTGACCGCGGCCCAGGAGTCGCTGCGCCGATGCGAAATCGACATCAAACAGATCAAGTGCATCATTCCGCATCAGGCCAACCGTCGCATCATCGACGCCGTGGCCGAGCGGCTGGGGGCGCAGCCCGAACAATTATTCGTGAACTTGGAGAAATACGGCAACACTTCGGCCGCGTCGGTGGCCATCGCCCTCGATGAGGCTGTCCAGACCGGGCGAATTCAAAAGGGTGATCTGCTGCTCTTGGTGGTGTTCGGAGCGGGATTGACTTGGGGCGCGGCTGTGATCGAATGGTAGTACTTTGTTTGACGAGTGAGGGAGTTATGATAGGTTGAGTCACCGACGTATGAGCACGAGCAAACTTGATACTTCCGGCGTTTTCCAGTCGCTAACCATTCAGTCCACCCAAACGCAGCTCCCTTTGCCGGCTCACGCCGTTCGGGTCAGGAAAAACGGCATCGAATTCCGGAGCGTCAAGCCGATTCCGACGTGGACCGAGATGACGGTGGATTTGCATTCCGCGGCTGACGGCAAGAAGGTTCATGCCACCGGAGTGGTGGTGGACTGCAACGGAAATCGGCATGTCGGCTATTTGGTTTCGATGGTTTTCCTCCATCTTTCCCGTCAGTCTCAGGAGCGTTTGGCCCAGTTGGCGTCTTCCCAGCTCGCTTGATTCTCCCCGGGCTCGATGGATTGTTCGCATGGAACTCTTTCACCGCATTCTTCAAACCGCCATTCAAGGTGGCGCCTCCGACATTCACCTCAAGATCGGCACTCCGGTCATCTTTCGCATCAACCGTCAATTGATCGCGATTGAGGCGCCGACTCCGACGGAGTCCTGGCTCAACGCCGTGGTCGAGCAGATCGTGCCGCGGCACGCCCGCCAGACGCTGGACGAGGAACGGGAGGCGGATTTTTCCTATTATGCTCCGAGCGTAGGGCGTTTTCGAACGAACCTCTTTCAACAGAAAGGGCAATTCTGCCTGGCCATGCGTTACGTCAAGACGCAGGTGCCCAGCTTCGAGGAGCTGGGTTTGTTGCCGATCGTGCGAAAAATTTCGGAATCGCCGCGCGGCATTGTGCTCGTGTCGGGTTCGACCGGTTGCGGCAAGTCCACGACCCTGGCAGCCATGATCGAGCACATCAACGCGAATTTCAAAAAGCATATCGTCACGCTCGAGGACCCGATCGAGTTCGTCTTCGAAGACAATCAATCGGTCATCGAACAGCGTGAAATTGGATTGGATTCCCTGTCCTACTCCCACGGTCTCAAGCACATCATCCGGCAGGATCCCGACATCATCATGATCGGAGAAATGCGCGATTCGCTGAGTTTCTCCGCGGCCATGAGCGCGGCGGACACCGGGCATCTTGTGCTGTCCACGCTCCATACGACCAACGCCGCCCAATCCATCAGTCGCATTCTCGATTTCTTCAAGGCGGATGAACGCGAGCAGGTCCGCCGTCAATTGGCCGGCACCCTTCAGGCCGTGATCTGCCAGCGCATGATTACGACCGTGACCGGCGGAGTCACTCCCGCCATCGAGATCATGGTCAATAGCGGGACTGTCCGGAAACTGCTCGAGGAAAACCGGCTCGACAAATTGCCGGCTGCCATCGAAACGGGGATCGAAGACGGAATGCAGAATTTCAATCAAGCGCTCTTCCAATTGGTCAAGGACCGCAAGGTGACAGAGAAAGAGGCCTTGGCCAAAGCAACCAATCCGCAGGCGCTGGAAATGAATTTCAAGGGCATCTTCCTCGACGAAGGCCGGCGCATATTGGGCTAGCTCCGCCGCTGGAAGTTGGGGAGCACGCGCGCCCCCGCGTGTTCCAACCGGTGCCCTCGGTGGTCGTCTTCTTTTTGCAGTTGGCAAGGTGGGGGCATTTTGAGCGAGTTGTGTTTGGGCCGAATCGTGGGGCGACCGGTCAAGGTCTTGGGCAGCCGTCTTTCGCTGTGCGCATGCATTGGGACCATGAACCTGAAGGTGCGATGAGGAGCGCGAGGAACTGCCGCCTGATGTTCACGTGCCGGAAGGGTGGGGTGGGGCCCGCCGCTGGGCCTCGGCCTTTCCGGATGGTTCGCGCGAGGCGGGCAATTTCACCAGCGGCCCCGTTGCCACGGCAAAGGGTGGCTCGCCACAGCGATGCAGGGTCAGCAGATTGGAGATGCGCCCGGGCAATCAACAGGTGTTCCTCGGCTCTGAGGAAAGGGGAATTTCGGACTCGCTGTGCTTCTTGAGCAATCTTCCGGTCGCGCGTTTTGAGGCTTACCTGTTTCCCCGTGTTCGAGTCTTGAAGGTAAAAGGTCTGTCCCCGCTTGAAGAGCCAGAATCGTTCTTTCATACACATTGCACGAGGCTCTGCGGAAACGAATGACCGCCGGTAATTGATAGTCGGTGGATGCTCAGAGATTCTGCCGGAATTCTGCCAGAAGGATCTTCTCTCTGACAGCTTCCCTTCCTCCTTCTGCGTTAGCCGCTGCCCGTGAGCGGCTTACGCATTTGAAAGCTGGCGGAGAGGGTAGGAATCGAACCCACCTCGGCCCGTAAAACGAACCGACCACGGTTTTGAAGACCGCGAAGGACACCAGCCCTCTTGCCTCTCCATTTCAAGAACTTATTCCACTTTGCTTTCAAGTTGAGCGGAATGGGCTCTCACCCGTCCTTCGGACACCCTCTCCCATCGGATGGGAGAGGGACGGGGTGAGGGAGCATTGTCTCATCTTGATCGCGAACTGAACTTACAATCATTGGATGGGCTTTTTCGCTTTTCCAGTGACAAATCATGGACAAGCTTTTTCGCCAAAACCGAATTCCTTGATGATATCGAAGTCATCCGAAAGATGCCACCGATAGTTTATTGGACTGCTGGAGCCGACTCTCGATCCGACCCCGGCCAAAAGACCCGTCGAATTTCATGACAGGCTCTGATGCCGGATCTATTCGCCGATGTGGCAGAAGTCTTGCTACGTCGGCTTCCGGACAAACCTGGGAATCGGGTTTGTCACCCCGAAGCACCGTAAATTGGCAAAGACGAAACTCAGGGGCAAGACCCCTGAACTTGAAAACAGCGTTCAAACCACGAAATCGACGAAACAGACGAAAACCGAAACTCATGGGTCAACGACACCTATCAGCCAACCGGCGGGTGGCTGGCGGCTCTAAACGTTTCTTCATTCGTGTATTTGATGTATTTCGTGTTCCAAATTTCTTTTTTCACGATGGACGCTTTTCCTTTTTGTGCCTTTCGGGTATTTCCTGGTTGAACTGCCGGATTTACGAAAAACTGCTTGATCGAATGAAGAAATACGAAACGCACTTGGCATCGGTTTTGGTGGGTGGGGCAATCTGTTTGACCCAGCTCTATTGTCCCTTCTCCCACGCGGGGACTTTCTCCTCTGACTTTAACTCCGGTAAGCCGGCCGGGGTCAGCGTCTATGGCAGCGCCACGGTCGAGACCACGGGTGGAGTTGGCGGTAGTGGAGTGCTGAAGCTGACCACGAACAAGAATAACCTGCAAGGGGCCTTGGTCATCGGGGACCTCGATGCCGGCGCCCCGATCGGCAGTTTCTCCGCGACCTTCAAAATGAGGATTGGGGGAGGAACCGGTGCCGATGGACTGAGTTTCAACTTCGCGCCAACTCTGCCCAAGAATGCCTTTGGCGAGGAGGGGGCCGGATCGGGCTTAACGATTTCCTTCGACACAGCCGACAATGGAAACGGGGAAGGGCCGGCCATCGATGTGAAGTTTGGCGGAGCGCTCATTGCCTCCAAGCGAATCACTCCACGGACCGGGGCGGAGTATGCGAACGTGGCCATCAAAGTGGATCCGGACGGTTCGCTGGATTTGGTCTTCGGAAACACGGTCGTGTTCACCAACATCTTTGCCTACTCGCCAGTCTCCGGTTTGTTCGGGATTGGAGCCAGAACGGGCGGATTCAACGATAATCATTTTATCGATGACCTGGCCATCCGGACCACTCCGGCGGCCGGACCTTTTGTCAAATCGATCTCCCCACGGGGCAATAACGTGCCTCCGGACGCTCCCATTCTCTTTGAACTCCAGGATTCCGGGCGGCAGGTGAACCCGGACTCGGTCAAAGTAGTCTTCAACGGCATTGCCCTCAAATCCACTGCATCCAAAGAGGTCGGTCTGACGACCGTTCAGGCCCCGCGGTCCGGGGTTCTTCCATCTGGGTCGTTCAACCAACTTCGGATCGAGTTCGCGGATACGAGTGTTCCCCCGGTGACGACGGTCGGTGACTATGAGTTCCAGGTGAGCCCTTACCTGACGATTCCCTCGATTTATGCCTTGGGAGTGTCCTCGATCGATACGAATCGGATCGGTTTCACGATTCACACCGTCCAGGCTAGAAATGACGCGAATCTGCCAGCGACCGTGGCTCGGGCGGAAGCTCAACTCGCCGGCACATTGATCGATCCGTTGACCGGGCAGCCCTTCAAGAACGAGGCCGCCGTCGGGACAAATCCGGACAAATCCTTTGCGGAGGGATTCGTCATCAATTATGAGCAGGAGAAAATACCGATTGGCCAATTTCTGGACCTGGAAGCCGCGATTCCGGGAATTCCGGGGCCGAGCCTCCATACGGACAATGCCGCGATGGAGATCCTGACCTATTTGGCTCTTCCGGCGGGTTACCACAAGTTTGGCGTCAATAGCGACGATGGCTTCAAGCTGACGATGGGACCGATCGAGGCCCGGGATGCCTTTGCCACGGTGGTGGGTGAATTCGACGGTCAACGGTCGGCTGGCGACACGGTGTTTTCGATCGTGACTGAGACCGCAGGCTATTACCCGTGTCGATTGCTTTGGTTTCAGGGTCGCGGCGGGGCCAGTTTGGAGTTCTTCTCTATTCTGAACGATGGCACGCGGATCTTGATCAACGACCGCAGTGTCACCAATTCCATTCGAGTATTTCGGGAAGTGAAACCGACGGTTCCAGCTCTTCCGTACGTGGTGTTGGCCAGCCCAAGACCCAATGAAGTCAATGTCGGCCTGAAACCGCAGATCAGTATCACCATCAAGGATCAACGGTCTCTCGTGGTTTCCGATTCCATCCAACTTACCCTCAACGGGGTCGCGATTAGTCCGAAAGTGACCAAGGCCAGCGGCGTGACGACGATTAACTACCAACCGGCCACTCCGCTCCTCTACGCGTCAACCAACACGCTGCTCCTGACCTATCGAGATGACGCCACTCCAGCGAACCAGTTGACGCGCCAATGGCAATTCACGACGACTCGCAAGATGGTGCCGACGGGTCAATGGGACTTCGAAGCGGGGAATCTGGCTGCCACCGTTGGTCAGGCGTTGGAATTTGGCGACACCGTTGCCAAAGAGGTTTCGGCACAGACCCAGTTTGGGACGACCACGAGTTTCGGGATTCCGGATCTCGGTGGCACGCAAGCCCGGGTCATGAGATTCAAGCGTAGCTCCAGCTCGGCCGTTCTCCAACCGGGATACCTCGTGAAGCACGGAATTTCTCCGAACGGCGGAGGTACGCTCGTTAATCGCTGGACCCTGGTCATGGACATCTTCTTTCCCGAACCCCAGGAGAGTCGATACACATCCTTGATTCAGATTGATGATCTCAATTCCGACGCCGATATGTTCGTGCGATGGAATAACATCGGAGGTGAGGGAACGGGCGGATTGGGCGTCGATGGACAGTTCACCGGCGACGGGCGGACCTTCTTAACCAAGGGCCGGTGGCATCGGATCGCTTTGGCCGCCGACCTGACCTCGGATTCACCGATGATCAGCAAGTTCGTCGATGGCGTGAAGTTCGAAGATCAGTACATCTCTGCTCCCCAAGTGGATGGCAGGTTCGCTTTGGGCAAAAGCGTGCGCCTCTTCAGTGACGAGAACAATGAGTTGAGTACGTTCTACGTCAATAGCATTCAGATTCTCGACGGGAAAATGCTCGATGAAGATATCGCGGCCTTGGGTGGCCCTTCGGTCGGAGGGATTTCGGGAACGGTCGTCGTGCCTCCCGCAAGTTCTCCCACCCTCAGCGCTCGGTGGGCGGGGACCAGTCTGCAGATCTCATGGCCTACAGATGTGGCTGGTTACAGCCTGGAGAGTTCCGATAGTCCGGCGAGTTCAACGTGGGCAACTGTCACTGGAGTCACCAACAACTCCGCCACCATCCGCATCGATACCAAAGCCCGATTCTTTCGCCTGCGCCGGTAGAATACGGAAGGTTAGCCAGGATGAACGAACAACGTCCGAAAATTCGCGAGAGCACAAGCCCAGACGCCAAGACACAGTGCGGCTGAGCCGCACCCAAACAGGTCAACCTCGGGTTTCACGGCTGACCCAGATAGGGGAGTCCTCTGTTCCTATCCGTGTTATCCGGGGCTTCCTTGGTAGGATCCGACTTCGTCTTCGATCTCCTGTTTCAATCTGGACATGTTTCTGGCTCTTTGCGGTGGTCCGACTTTCCTCAATCGATCTTTCCTGTTTTGGCACCTTTGGAACTCCGCCCGCGTTTGCGGCACGTTCAACAACTTGAATGATTGATGTCGTCCCTGTGTTCGCCTACGCTGTAGTCGTGGCGAATGAAGCCGGCATTCTGGCGCGGGTCCGTTGCGCAGCACGCGAGAAGATTCTCTTTCTTCCTCACGCATTACGCCAGATGCTGAGACCAGAGCGGATGATCAAGGTGACTGAGGTTCGCGCGGTAATTGGAAGATGCGAGGTGATCGAGGACTATCCCGACGATGCGCGAGGTCACAGTTGCCTCCTGCTAGGGCATGGGGATGAGCAGCGTGCGATCCATGTCGTCTGTGCTCCCAAAGAGGAGTATCTAGCGGTCATTACGGCATACTTGCCGGACTCGCAAGAATGGCTCGACGGTTTCCGAAGGAGGAAGAGACAATGAAATGTATGCACTGTCAGGGTCAGATGAAGCGGGGAACAACTCCGCTCCACCTGGATCGTTGCGGGTGTCATTTGGTGCTGGATCAGGTGCCGGCGTGGGTGTGCGGGCAATGCGGCGAAGCGTATTTTGATGAGCGGGCGGTCGAGGGCATCCAGGACTTGGTGAAGTCGGTAGAGGAAAAAGCCCAAGCACTGAGCCGGTAGTGGTCGATCCGTTTCACAAACCGGCATCCCAGGGTGCTAAGCAAACTACCTATGGATTCTTCAACCCAGCAGCCGGAGAGCGGACTGGGGCAGAATGTTAGCCTGGGCCAACATCGCGGTTCCGGACTGGACCAGGATATTGTTCCTCGCATATCGCGTGCTTTCCTCCGCCACATCCGTATCGACAATTCGACTATTGGCCGCATCCAGATTCTCGGAGAGAATCGCCAATTCGTCGTAGTGGGCGTTGAGTCGAGTCAGATTCGCCCCCACCGACGTTCGCCGATTGGCCAGGGTCTGGATCGCACTCTTGATCGATGTCAGCGCGGTGCTCGCCGCCGTCAACGTGTCCACCGATCCAGAGACGCTGATGGGGGTGATGGTCGTCAACCCAAACTGCGACCCCTCGCCGTCGGTGGTCACGTTGCGAATGCCGCCACTCTCAGCGGTGACGGTGGCGTCGAACTGCCAAGTTGTCCCGCCTCCCCCTTCGTTCATGATAATTTCGATACTCTGGCTCGCCCCCGGCCCGAACGCGATGTTCGTTGACCCTTGACCCAGGACGCTTCCGCTATCGAAGAGCTGTGCTCCACCTTGGCCTTGCGGTGGGTAATAGACACTGATTTGGTCCGCCTGACCGAAGAAATCCCAGTTGAGCTGGAGTGTTCCGCTGGTTCCTCCGGTAGCGACGATTAAACTCGATTGGCCGAGGCCGTTCTGACTGGGAACCACCGTCGTGACGGTTTGGCCAGCCGAGAACAACCCCACCCCATTGAACTCCGCCTCAAATGATTTGTCGATGAACCGCTTTATCGCCTGAAACTCGACATCATAATTGGCGCGGTCGTCGTCCGTTTTCGTGATGTCCTGGGCCAGAACCGATATCTCGCTCATCCGATCCAAGGCCTTTTGCACCTTCTGCAAGTAGCCGTCCTGTGTCTGAGACAAGGACACCGCATTCTGAAGATTGGACATCGCAGCCCGGTGACGTCGGCTCTCAGAGGAAAGTTTGATCGATTGCGCCAAACCAGCAGCGTCGTCTTCCGGGGAGACGATTTTCGACCCCGAAGAGAGGCGGGCAAGCGACTTCGCCAACCGGGAGGTGGAATCTCCCAGCAAGCGTGCGCTGCGCGTCGCTGCCTGGTTTGTGTTGATGACCATAGACACCTTCGAGTGTCTTAACTGCAATCACTTACAATCGGCTATCTCCACTGACGGACGCACGCCGTCCGCGAATGAAGACACCATTCGCCTATACATTCCCTATCATAGTCGGTCTCCGGACCAAAAACTTGAGCTGAGAGTGGAGTGTTTGACTCGGCAGGTTGGGACGAGCCGCCCAACCTTGCCGGTTCGCTTTGGGACCATGAACCTGACGGTCCGCTGGGGAGCGCGGGCGTCTCGCCTGCCGGATTCGGCGTCCCGCCGAACCCTCGTGGAGGTGGATCAGTTTGATTCCGGTCGGCGAGACGCCGACCGGTGCAGCCGGGACGGCCGCGCTCCCCATTCAGAATACCCAGGTTCATGGGCGAGCCGCCCAGCCTTGCCGGCTCGCTTTGGGGCCATGAACCAAACGGTCCGCTGGGGAGCGCGGGCGTCTCGCCTGCCGGATTCGGCGTCCCGCCGAACCCTCGTGGAGGTGGATCAGTTTGATTCCGGTCGGCGAGACGCCGACCGGTGCAGCCGGGACGGCCGCGCTCCCCATTCAGAAAACCCAGGTTCACGGACAGAAGCCCCGTCTGGGCAGTTTCTTCCGTCTTTCCCTGGTGAAATCTTCCTCGCTTCCCTGAACTCATCCAGTGGTGGGTGGGGTGAGCCGCCTATTCACACTTCCCGGGGAGCACACGCGCCCTCGCGTGTTCCCGTTGGCGCCCCCGCCGACGGGTTCGACCGCCCCACCCACGACAAAATGTTCTGCCTGCAAACGATGCAGGATCGCGGCGAGGCACCGCAATCAGCATCCGAGGTTCATGTACTCTCCAGGAAACGGCAGCTCGTTTGAACAGGAGGAAACGGAGATAACAGAATGTGAGAGATCCTTTTTCATCCGGTCCCATCCGTGCCATCCGTGGTCAAATTCCCTTTTCCCTTCCATTCGCGGTTAACCCCTTCCCGGAGAGCGACCACGAAACACACGAAACACACGAAATGAAGGCAGAGACAACCACGGATTACACGGATTACACGGATAAGAAGTCTTCTCCAAGGAATCCCTTCTTCTATCCGGTCCCATCCGTGTCCATCCGTGGTTAACCTCTCTTCCTCAGTGTTCTCTGTGGCTCAATTGCCGTTTCTATCCCTTGGCTTCCGGGTGGAACGGGCAACTTGCCCGTTCCTGTGGGCTACCAGCCCACAGGCTTCGCGCTCAGAAGTTTCACCGGGTCCTGGCTTCGCTCTCTGTGCCAGATTCGGCGGCAAGTTGCCGCCGAGGACGGGCTGGTAGCCCGTTCCACCCATTTCACAGGGAAGCTGCCGACGAGTCGGAACCGATCTCAACCACGGATTACACGGATTACACGGATAAGAAGTCTTTTCCGAGGAATCCCTTCTTCTATCCGGTCCCATCCGTGCCATCCGTGGTTACCTCCTGTTTCCCTTCCATTCGCGGTTAACCCCTTCCCGGAGAGCGACCACGAAACACACGAAACACACGAAATGAAGGCAGAGACAACCACGGATTACACGGATTACACGGATAAGAAGTCTTCTCCAAGGAATCCCTTCTTCTATCCGGTCCCATCCGTGTCCATCCGTGGTTAACCTCTCTTCCTCAGTGTTCTCTGTGGCTCAATTGCCGTTTCTATCCCTTGGCTTCCGGGTGGAACGGGCAACTTGCCCGTTCCTGTGGGCTACCAGC
>CAYHFE010000081.1:0-18872 GCA_964355375.1 uncultured Verrucomicrobiota bacterium | reverse complement strand
CGCTGGCGCGACGCATCGGGCACCGTTTGGTTCATGGCCACGATTCACGTCCAATTGTTGGAGGTTTTCCCTACCCATGAACCGTTGATGGTAGATGCCATGATGAAGAAGCTGGCAGGGACGCGCGGCTCGCGTGTCCCTGTTTGCGCCGCCGAGCGCGTCACGGACGAGCTGGCGGCTCGTCCATAAACTGGCCTGCTTGGAATATTTTGCGAGGATGGAATCTGACTCTCACCGCGCGGACTTGGATTGGGCCAGGTCGCGCAGGGCGGCGTGAATCGTGGCGGCGGCGTCGGGACCGACCGAGTTAACCTCGCCGTAAACCGGTTTGGGTGAGCCGTAAAGGTAGGGAGCCCGGGCATCCCATTCGCTCTTGGGGATGATGTAGCCGATTTCATCGTTCGCCAGACCGAAGATGAATTTGACGTTTCCGGGCATGAGCTCCCGGATCGGCGGGATCTCGAGCGGTTCGATCGCGAAATCACCTCCGGGGGCCTTCTCCACACCGCCATTGACCAACTCCGGATAGATCTCCCCGGGAATACAGGCGATGCTGGCCTGGCCGATGGTCAGGAGTGCGACTTCGGTTCGGAGCTTGCGCCAGTGGACGTGTCCGCGGTCCATGAGTCCGAGAACCGGAGCGAGGAGAAAGAGGTTGTTCGCGAGCGGCACTTCGATGGTGCGCGCGCGAATTGCGATGGGCGCGGTGTTCGTGATCGGAGGGTTGGAGACTTGGAGGCGCGGAAGAATGCGGGCCGCGAGCTGCCGGCCGACGGCGCGGGCTTTCTCGTGGGTGGGTTTTTGGAAATCCTGACGCAAGTAGGGGTCATGGACCGTGACCCTGGGGGTCGTGCTCATGAGGCCGCCAATGGCGCCGTTGACATAGACGTGGATGCCTCCCAGGCCGGCTGCCAGAGTTTGCCCGCCCTCGCGCACGCCGTTCTCGAGCGCCTCGCGCAAATAGCCGGGAAAATCGGCGGTGATTTCCGTGTTCCGCGCCCAGACCGTTTCCGGATGATTGGCCCAGCCCACGATCGAACCGATCGTGGCGCCGTTGGTTGGATGAGTGAAATGCATGACCCGGATGTCTGAATCAAACACCTCAGGTGGGCGCGTATCCGCCACGAGCCCAGCCGGAGCCGTGGTGATTTCGTGGAGAGCCAGATGAGCCGGTTGCAGAGCTCGCGTGGCCTCGCCCAGCGCGGTCGCGGCTGCCGCGATCACTTGCTCGCGATACCGCGGGTCCACGCCGGTGTGCAGGATGTTCCGCCCCCAGAGCCCCATGAGATCGGGCGTCGAATGGTTGTGCGTCGGGCAGACGATGGTGTAATCGAGCTTGAACTCGGGGGAGAGGAGCCGACGCACCGCAATTACGTCATCGTGGAAGAATCCGATGGCATCGAGCGCCACCACTCCGAAGCGCGTGTAGCCGTCGTCGAGCACGCAGGCGACCGCCCAGAGATCGTCGTGAATGGCGGTGGCCGCTCGATTCTGGCTGAAGCCGGCGAGCCAAACGGGATTCTGCGGATTGCCCAGATCCGGATTGATCTTCATCCGCGCGAAGCCGACTCGAAGAGGGCGGGGATGGGCCCGGGAGTTTTCGCCGTCGATCTGGAGATGAATCGCGTAGCCCGGGTTGCGATCGCGGAAAGCATAGAGACTCCGGGCGAGAAGGCCGATCACAAGGATCAGGCCCGCGCACAGGAGCCAGAGCAGAACGCGGCGCCAGCGGGCAGAAGGTCGGGGCATTGGATTCATCGAGCGTTCGGCCGAAGCGCGCTTCAGAGATCACGCAAATAGGAGTCGAGATATTGCTTCGTCGCTTGCAGTTTCTCGGCCGCTTCGGCGAGCAGGGCTTCGGCTCCGGCGAGTTGGCCGCTCTGACTCATTTGTTCGAGGGCGCGGAGCGGGGGAACGACCCAGGTCATCCCGCAGTTGGCGCTGGATCCGACGAGCTTATGGGCGGCGGACTCGACGTCGGCAACCGAATGGGCATCGATGGCCGTTTTGAGTTTGGCCATGAGATCGGTGGCCTGGGTCAGGTACATCGCGACGATCTCTCGGATTTGTTTCGGATCGCCAAAATTGACCTTTTCCAGACGCCGGATATCCACCGGAGGGTGAGGATGCAGCGCGGTGGCCGTTTCGGGCTGGGGGTGAACGCCTCCGTCGGCTGGGGAAGATTGGCCGAGGTCTCGAGGCGGGGAGCCGGTCTTGGGAGCGGCCGTGGGGCGATTCGGCAACCAGCGGTGGAGGATATCTCGGAGTTCGGCCTCATCGATCGGCTTGCTCAGGTAATCGTCCATCCCCGATTGCAGGCAGTTCTCCCGATCGCCCTTCATCGCATTGGCCGTGACCGCCACGATGATCGTCCGGGCTTCGGAAGCGGAGTTGGATCGGGAAGGCGTCGCGCGTTCTCGGAGAAGGCGGGTCGCTTCGTAGCCGTCCATTTCGGGCATCTGGCAATCCATCAGGATCAGGTCGTAACGAGTTCGTTCCGTCGCGGCCAGAACTTCCAGGCCGTTATTCGCCACATCGGCGGTGTAGCCGAACTTGCCGAGCAGTCGAATCAGCAGCCTCTGGTTGATCTCGTTATCTTCAGCCACGAGGAGGCGCGCCGGATGCAAGATCTGGAAGTCAGTGGGCCGGGACCGGACCGGAACGTGGCTCGGCGAGGGCTCGGCTCGATCCAGGGTCGGTGCGGAAACGGCCCGGGCGAGGAAATCATAGAGCTGGCTCTTCTTCACCGGTTTGGCCAAGCAGAAGAGAATCCCGGCCTGCCGGAGGGTTTCGGGGTCTGGAGAGTGGAGCGCGGACGAGAGCATGGCGACGCGCGTGCCGGCCAAACTGGGGTCAGCCTGGATGGCGCGGGCGAGATCCAGGCCATCGGTTTCCGGCATGTGCATATCGACGAGGACGAAGTCGTAGCGGGCGCCCATCCGAGATTCGGCATGGAGGAGAGCGAGCGCCTCTTTCGCACATGACGCCGAGTCGCTGGGCATTCCCCAAGCCTTGAGGATGTAATGGAGGAGGTTTCGATTGGTCGCATTGTCGTCCACGACCAGGAGCCGGAGACCCGCCAGACTGGCCGGCGGGCTCGGTTCGGAACGTTCGGCCGCCGGGCTGGTGTGGTGGCTGAGCCGCGCCGAAAACCAGAAGGTCGAACCGAGCCCGGCCTTGCTCTCGAAACCAATCTGGCCATGCATCAATTCCACCAACCGCTTGCTGATGGCCAATCCGAGCCCGGTGCCGCCGCGGCGGCGCGTGCTCGAGGCATCGCCTTGCGAGAATGGGGTGAAGAGCCGGCTCTGCCCGGATTCAGGAATGCCCGGACCGGTGTCGCGAATCGAGAAGCGGAGTCGGACCTGATCGCTGGCCTCCGCGGCCGCTTCCACTTTGAGGAAAACCTCGCCTTGGGAAGTGAACTTGATGGCATTGCCAAGGATGTTCAACAGAATCTGGCGCAAACGGCCCGGGTCGCCCCGCAGGCTCACCGGGACCGTATCTTCGATCAGATAGGCCAATTCCAAACCCTTTTCGAAAGACTGCACGGCCAGCAAATCGATGACTTCTTCGACCAGCTCATTCAGGTTGAAATCGACGTGTTCGAGTTTCAACTTGTTGGCTTCGATCTTCGAGAAATCCAGAATGTCATTGATGATGGACAGGAGGTGCTGGGCGCTCTTGCCCACGGTCACGACAAAGCTGCGCTGTTCCGAAGTGAGCGGAGTGTCGAGCAGCAGATTGTTGAATCCGATCACGCCGTTCATTGGGGTGCGGATCTCATGGCTCATGGTGGCGAGGAATTCGCTCTTGGCCCGGCTGGCCGCTTCGGCGGCCACCGCCAACTGCTTGGTCTCGACGATCACTTCTTCCAGTTGACTGTTGGCCTCGCCCAGTTCGGCGTTGGCCGTCCGGAGCTCGCTGGTTCGTTCCTCGACCCGCTGCGTGAGCGTGGCTCGCTCGGTGCGCAACGCGTCGTCGCGCTGTTGAATCTCCCCGAGCATCTCGTTGAAGCCGTCGATGAGATCGCCGACTTCATCCTCGGTAATCTTGACCGCACGAAGGGTGTAGTCCTTCTTGGTGGCAACCTGGCCGACCACTTCCGTCAAGCTCAGAATGGGCGCCGAGACAAAACGTTGCAGGCGGTCGGCGATCGAGAGCGTCGCCGCCAGAGCAATCAGCATGGTGATCAGGGCGGCGCCGATTCCGGCGGTCAGGCGGCTGAAGAGGAGGCTAAAGTCGGAAACCAGGTAAACCGTTCCGACGACCTTCCGGTCCAGGACCACATCGCGGAAGAGGGTCACGCCAGCGAGGGTGAGGTGGTGGCCGGTGGGCTGGCGTTGGGGCGGCGTCAACTGGGCGGGATCATTGCGATGAAACTGGGCGAAGACCGTTCCATCGGCCGCATAGAGGCAGGCGGCGATGATATGAGGCCGGCTCTTGAGGGTTTGCAGCACTTCCTCGGCATCTTTGGGACTTCCGAATGAGAGCGCGGCTGTGCTATTGGCGCCGACGATTTCGGCTTGGGTGGCCAGATCCCGAATCATGGTCTCCCGGAATTTGAAGATCTCGACGATGACCGAGACGAAGGCGGCGACCAACAACGCCAGCGTGGAAGCCACCACGATGATGCGGCGGAGTTTGCGCTCCAAGGGCAAGGTGCGAAAGGCTTGCATGCCGTAATTCAACGTTTCGCCGATCGGTCGTCCACCGATCGGGCGAGCTTGCCCAAACGCGAACTGACCTCGAGTCCGGAACGCCGGGCCGCCGTCATGTTGAACTCGAGCGCCACCCGATTCGATTCGGCGATCATATTGAAAATGCCGCCACTCTGGCAGAAATCGGTCGTTTCTCCGACCGTCAGGACGTGAGCCGTCTTGAGCCGAGCGAGGACGTCCGGGACGCGCGCCTTGGCCGAAGACCCAATGAAAAGGAGATGGCAGTTGGTCAGAGGATCGTCGGGTCCGAGGCGGCGCACCTCCAAGGGGCGCCCGTGCGCGGTTTCGCCGCGCAGGATTTCCTCGAGCAAACCTTTGAACCGATCCTCACCGATTACTCCAATGACGACGGGAGACTGCCGGTCCGAGAACGCCCCGTCGGGCCAGGTGACAAACTGGGTGAACCGAAAAAGAAACGTGGCCTTGACCTGATATTCATCGAAGGCGGCGCCGGCCGTGGATGGGCTCGCACTCGCGGCCCAGATCAACAACAGGACGATCATCCGCCCGAGAAACCGACCCGGACAGGCGCGGCGCCTCGCCCGAGCCATCCGGCCAGCGAGTTGACCGGTGACGGCGGGTGCGTCCGGCGGGGGTGGAGTTTGAGATGACAATTCCATGCGGCGCATTGCGAGGGCTAAAAGCGCACGGTCAAAACTCCGTAAACGGCGCGTTCGATCAAAGCGACGTTATCGCCGGTCAAACCGGATGGCCCGAACTCAAGGCGGGTGGATTCGAGAAGATTCTGCCCGACCACGGCCAGTTCCCAGTTGGGCCGTGGCTTCCAGGCCAGCCGCGCGTCCAGGTTGAAATAGGACGGAACATTCATCGCGGGCAGACGATCCACAAACCGCCCCGTCAGGTCGAGATTGAGATGCCCCGGCAGGTCCATCGAAGACTGGAGGGAGATCTGATGGTGGGGACTGCCGCCTTCGTCGGCTTCCGTGGTGACGTCGAAACTTCCGGCCCGGCGATGCAATTGCATCTGGAGAAACGTGTAGGCACCGCGCCATTTCCACCATGCCGCGGCCTGGAGATTGACCCCCGATTCCGCGCCGTAGGTCTCGCCGTAGAAGGAGTTGCCGGCGATGACCGGCAGAGTGATGTGGCTGGGCAATGTGCTCAGATCGAGGGGACGAGTCTCGAAACTGCGCAGACGAGCGTAATCATTGTAAAAGAGCGCTTGATCGAACGAAACACGTTCCAGAGCGCGAACTCGATACCCCAATTCGTAGGCGAGCAGTTTCTCGGAATCGAGATCCGGATTGCCGGTCAAGGCGATGAGGGTGGGGGGAAATCCGGGAAGCGCGCCCGGGAGAATGCGGGTATTGCCCAAGAGATCACTCTCAGATCGCGAGGGCGTGCGAACCGCGCGAGCCAGCGAAGCCCAGAGGGAGTGTTTCTCGGCCGGAGTCCAAAGGAACCGCGCGCTCGGCTGCACTTCAAATCCGGTGTAGGAATTATACTCGAACTTGGAGCCCACGGTCACGCGCAGTCGATCCCGCAGAACGACGACTTCATCCTGGATGAAACTGCTCCACAATTGCGTGGTCCGATCCGTGGGCCGGACGGAAAGAGTGAAGCTCCCTGGAATGTCATCCAAGGTGGCTCGATAGCCCGTGCCCCAGACGATTTCCTGACGTTCTCCAAGAGCGAAACGATGCTGGAGATCCGCGTCGTAGGTGTCGCGGTCCTCCTGGAACTCCGGCGTTCGCCGGGTCGTTCGATCGTAAAACAGTTGGAGATCGAGATGTGAGTCTCCGGAAAAACTGTGGCCCCATCTGCCGAGGACATGACCGCCGGTCAGGCTCACCCGATTCCGAACCACCTGGGTGTAGGGCGGGCCCTGGAGGGTGGCGAGGTTGATCAATCCGTCGGTCTCACCATCGTAAACTTCTCCCTGCAAGGTGAGATGATTCTGCGGGGAGATACTGGAGTCCAAGCGGAATCCGCCGCGCAACATATTCCAGCGATCTTCAGCGCTGGCTCCGGAGGGAAGTTGCAGATCGTCGCGATCGAAATACTTTCCGAAAAGCCGGTAGGCGGTCTTCTCGCCGATGCGACCGCCATAGCGGAACTCGCCCAAGCCTCTTTCGAAAGAGCCGCCGCCGCCCGCGAGCAGCGTCCCTTGGGTTTCGTCGGCGGATTTGGTGATGATATTGATCACGCCGTTGACGGCATTGGCGCCCCACAGGGTGGCGCCGGGTCCGCGAATGACTTCAATCCGGTCGATATCCGCCAGCAGCGTGTCTTGAACATCCCAGAAAACGCCGGAGAAAAGGGGCGTATAGACGCTTCGTCCGTCGATCAGGACCAGGAGCTTGTTCGCGAACAAGCCGTTGAAGCCGCGGGCACTGATCGCCCAATTGTGGGAATCGACCCGCGCCACCTCCAGTCCGGGCGCGAGACGGAGCGCGTCCGCGATGGTGGTGGCGCCAGATCGGTGAATGTCCTCTTGAGTGATGACGTGCATGGCCACCGGCACGGCCGAGAGCCGCTCGGGTTTTTTGCCCGCCGACGTCACTTCAATATTGGCCAGTTCCTCCAGGCTGAGTTTCTTCAGCTCCGAGAGCGTCGAGGAATTCGATGCTTCGTCCGCTTTCGACGCGTGGCCCAGGGCGCACGCCAGGAGCATCAGGCCGAAACATTGAGCGGAGAGCCGTTCGATTCGCCGTTTCCAGATTGCGCAAGCCAACCGGTGTGATGTCATAATTGTGCCAGGTCTCGGGTCGTCTGCCGGAACCGCTCACTCATAATCTGCTCCCACCGGAGCAGCTCGCGGTTTCGCACCACATTCTCCCCCTGACTATGGCAATCGTCCGTCCGGTTTCAATCAAAAGAAAGTTGGCAACCGCAGGCCTTTCATTATGCTGGCGCCCGAATCCTTGCGACTATGAAGATGAGACTCCTGATTTTTGCGCTTTTTTTGTCCGCCGCGTCCGGGAAGGCGGCCCAAAGTTCCGAACCATTGCGCGTCTTCATCCGCGCCGGCGTCAAGACGCACGGACCGGGCCAGCACGATCACCCGCGTTTTCTCGCCGAGTGGACCAAGCTGTTGACCGCCCGCGGCGCCCAGACCGCTGGGGCCTTGGAATTCCCGAGCGCCACTCAGTTGGAGAAGACCGACGTCATCGTCATTTTTGCCGCCGACGGCATGAAAATCGTGGGCGAGGATCGGACCCGCTTCGAGGCATTTCTCCGGCGGGGCGGCGGACTGGTGGTCGTGCATGACGGCGTGGTCAGTGGGGATCAACACGAATGGGCCAAAAAGGTGCAGGGTGGCGCGTGGCGCTGGGACGGGGACAAGAAGACGAAATGGTATGAGGGCGAGGTGGGCGAGTATATTGTGGACACCACCCATCCGATCACCCGCGGCCTCTCCAACTTCGACTGGAAGGATGAAATCTATTTCGACCTCGAGATGGCGCCCGACGCCCATGTCTTGGCGACCTCGTTCCATAGTGTCTTTGTGATCGCTCCGCAGTTGTGGACTTATGAGAAGACTTGGGAGGGCGGCGCTCGGCCGTATCGAGCCTTTGTTTCCCTGCCGGGACACGAATACGCTTCGTTCGATAAGCCCCATTATCGTGCGATGCTGCTGCGCGGCATAGCCTGGGCGGGAAACCGCGACGTCAATGTGTTGGTCAGCGCGGCCGAGCTGGCCAGTTTGAAGTATCCAGAAGGAGGACCGATCGCGCCGGAGAAGGCCGCGTCCAAGATTCAGATTCATCCCGAGTTTGACCTTCGTCTGACGGCCTCCGAACCGCTGATCGAGAAACCGATTTCTCTCGATTGGGACGCCTCCGGCCGGTTGTGGGTGGCGGAGACGCCCGAGTATCCGAACGGCCGGCGCATCAACAAAAACGACAACCCCATCGCCGTCTGGCGCGATCTCGATCCCCTGCAGTACTCGGGCGAGACCGAGCAGCGTCCCGCGCGCGACCGGATCGCCGTGCTCGAAGACACCAACGGCGACGGGGTCATGGACAAGAAAACCATCTTCTTCGACGGATTGGAATTGGTCACCAGTCTCGTGCTCTACCGGGACGGGGTGATCGTGACGCAGGCCCCGGATATCTATTGGCTGCGCGACACCAACAACGACGGTCAAGCCGACAAGAAAGTGGTGCTCTACACCGGTTTGGGAACCGGCGACACCCATGCGGTGATCAGCAATATGCGGTGGGGAATGGACGGGTGGATTTACGCCACACTGGGCTACAGCGCCGGACACGCGACCTCGGCCGATCGGACCAAGGATTTCGGCGATCTCAGTTCAGGCGTCGTTCGCTTCAAGCCCGATGGCACGGCCTTTGAACAAGTCTCCTCGAAAGGGGGCAACACCTGGGGGCTGGACTTCGCCTGGGATGGGGAATTGTTTTTCACCCAGGCCACCAGCGGCGATCATTTGAACCACGTGGTCGTGCCGGAAAACGTGCTGGCCCGAGGCCGAATCGGTTCAACCGCCAGCTTCAAGGCGATGCAAGATCATACCCGCTCCTTTCCCTTGATGAGCTACGCCCGTCAGGCCTATGTCCAGATCGACGTCGTCGGTGGCTTCACCGCCTTCGCGGGCTCCTGTCTCTATACCGGCGGGGCCTGGCCGGCCAAGTATGACGGTTCGCACTTCGCCGGAGAACCGACCATCAACATCGTGCATCACGACTTCATCTCGCCGACGGGCGTTAGTTACGTCGCGAGCAAAGGCCGACCGGAGGAGTTCATGGCCGGAACCGACATGTGGTTTCGGCCGATCCACACCCGGATCGGCCCGGATGGCGCGCTTTACGTGATCGATTTCTACAACCAGGCCGTGGTGCATAATGACACGCGCGGACCCAAGCATGGAGCCGGCAATGCCGCCGTCCGCCCGGATCGCGATCATCATTTCGGACGGATTTGGCGCGTGCAACATCGGGAAGCGAAGGTTCTGGAGCAGCCCAAGCTCACCCGGCATAAGCCCGCCGAGTTGGTCCAGGCGCTCGAACATCCGAACCGCTTTTTCCGGATGCTGGCTCAGCGCCTCTTGACGGAAATGGGAGACGAAAGTGTTGTCCCCGCTTTGAACGCGCTGGCCGAATCGAACAAACCGGCCTTCGCCCGCGTTCACGCGCTTTGGACTCTGGCCAGTTTGGGCCGGCTCTCGCCTACTCTCCTCGGCTCCGCGCTGGAAGATCGCGAGGTCGCCCTGCGCAAAAACGCGCTCCTCGTCGTGGCCGAGAACCCGCGCTTGATGGCGCCCAATCTGAAAAACATCCTTCTGGCCCGCCTTCAGGACGACAATCTTCGGGTCCGGCTCGACGCGCTGGTCGCGTTGGGATCGTTGCCCCCCGACCCCGCGCTGGCCAACGCCGTCGTCGCGGCCTATCCGAATCTGCAAGAGGCTTGGTCGGAATCCGCCGCCGTGGCCGTGGCGTCGAAGATGCCCTTGCTCTATGTCGAGGCGGCGTTGGCCGCCAAGAGCGCCGCCGGCCTGAAAGTCTTGGTCGAGAGTCTGTGCGGTCAGATCGGAGCCAAACAGGAGGTGGCCTCGGCGGCGCGGTTGGCCCTCGTGTTGGCGAGTGCTCCGGCGACGGTCGATCCACTGAAACAAGCCGCTCTGGAGAGCCTGGCGGCGACGCTGAAAACGGAGTCTGCTCCTCCGTGGTCAGCCGATTTGCAGAAGGCATTCAAACAATTGATCTCCTCGGACAGCGGCAATCTGGCCGGCGCGGCCCTGCCGCTGGCGGTTCGCTGGGATAAGAAGGGTTCGATGAGCGCCGAATTGAAACCACTCGTCCAACAACTCGCCCTCCGCCTCCGCGACGCCCGTCTCCCGGATCAACAACGAGCCCAGGTCGCCTCGAGTTTGCTCGGAGTGCGGCAGCTCGATTCCGGGATTGTCGGTTCTGTGGCGCAACTGCTCGGCTCCTCCAATTCCGCGGACCTGCAGCGGCGGGTGATCGATGCCTTGGGAAAAACCCCGGATGGAAGCGTCGGTGCGCACCTCGCGGCGGCCTACCCTGCGCTCAGCTCGGAGCTCCAGGCGGCGGCCTTCACTCAAATCGTCAAGCGATCGGATTGGTCGCTCGATCTGTTGCGCGAAGTCCAGGCGGGCAAGATTTCACTGACGATGCTCGGCCCGGGCGCGATCCATCGTTTGCGCACCCACAGCGATAAGAAAGTTTCCGAACGAACGGTGGCGATCGTGGAGGCCATTCGCGGACCGGAGATAAAGGAGAAGAACGAATTGATCGCGAGATTCGGAGGGGCGGTGGAGCAACCGGGCCGGATCGAGAACGGCCGGCAGCTCTTTACCCAGAATTGCGCGACCTGTCACAAGCTCAATGGCCAAGGATCCGATCTCGCGCCCGACCTGACGGGCATGGGAGCGCACACCGCCGGTGAGTTACTCGTCCACATCCTGGATCCGAATCGGATGGTGGAACCGAACTACGTGGCGTTCAGCATCGAGACGAAAGATGGCGAGATCTATGACGGCATCGTCGCCCGAGAAAACCGAACGAGCGTGGTTCTGCGCAATGCTCAGGGCGAAACCGAACTGAAACGGGAAAACATGAAGAGCCAGCGCTCCACCGGGCTCTCGCTCATGCCGAACGGATTCGAGGCGTTGGGGAGTGACGGGCTGCGCGACCTCATGGCCCACCTCCGGGCTGGCGCCTCCAAATATCGCGTGCTCGACCTCACCTCCGCCTTCACCGCCAACAGCACTCGAGGTATCTACATGAATGAAGAGTCGCGCAATGAATCGCTGCGGTTCGTCCGGTTCGGCATGGTTAAGGCCGGCGACGTGCCTTTCGAAATCTTGAGCCCGACGAAAAGCCCGACCGGCAAGAACTTGCTGGTCCTGCGAGGTGGCAGCGGATTCTCCAAGACTTTGCCCCAGCGGGTTGAGTTCAAGGCCGGTGTCGCAGCCCGCCAACTCCATTTCCTGGGCGGAGTGGCAGGGTGGGGATGGCCATCGGGCGGACCGCGCACTGAGAATCTGCCCGTCGTCAAAGTCACGATCCGCTACGGGGACCAATCAAGCGAAGAATGGATTCTCAAGAACGGCCAGGAATTTGCGGACTACAACGGCCAGCAGGAAGTGCCCGGATCGCGGGAAGTGGCCGGGTTGGTGCGCGCCGGACAGGTGCGCTGGTTCAGCAAACCGGTCAAATCATCGACGATCATCGAGACGATTGTCCTCGAGAGCTATGACAACAGTGTGGCGCCGACGTTTATCGCGATCACGGCAGAGCTGGTCGAAGAGAAAGTCGGCTCCTCCGTGGCCCAGACCGGAGCGGCGTCCCCGACCGAGCGAGCTCCGGCCCAACCGATTCGAGCGTTAATTGTCGGCGGCGGCAGTTCGCACAACTTCCGGCAGTGGTTTGGCGATGCGGACACCGCCACGTTGCGGGCGGATCGTATGGCGGAAGTCGAGTACACGGAGAATCTCGAGTCCGTGCTTCCGGCTTTGCCAGGGCTTGACGTCCTCTACCTCAGCCACAACCAACCGACGACCAACGCGGCCCTGCGCAAGGCGATCTTTGATCTGGCCGATTCCGGTCGGGGATTGCTCCTGGCGCACGCGGGGCTTTGGTACAATTGGAAGGACTGGCCCGAATACAACCGGCTTCTGGCCGGCGGCGGCGCCCGCAGTCATGATCGATTTGGCGAATTCGAAGTCACGGTGACAGCTCCCCAGCATCCCATCATGTCGGGGGTGCCGGAGAAATTCATGATCGCGGATGAGCTTTATCATTTCGAACCCGACGGCGAGGGGACCTCGATCCAGGTGTTGGCCACGGCTTTCGAGGTCAAATCGGGCAAGACCTATCCCATGGTGTGGGTCGTGAAACATGCCAAAGCCCGAATCGTCGGAGTGGCCCTGGGCCATGACGGCATGGCCCACGATCTGCCGGCCTTCAAGACGCTCCTGCGGAACAGCCTGAAATGGGCGTCGAGGAAGACGAATGACTGAGAGGTTGTTTAGAAATCCTCTCTCTCGTGGGAGTCAGGTGACGAGACTCTGTTTTTCGATGAAATCCGCCGCCTTCACCCGGAGAAGAGCGAGTCTCCTCACGTCGTCTCCTACTCTTAAAACAGGCTGCTCCCTTCATGGCTTCTCCGCGATCAGCCAGGTCAAGCCTTGCGCCGGGATTTTGACGGGCACGGTCACGTCATAGTGGCGATCGAGTTTGAAGGATCGGCGCTTGCCGTCTCGTTCACGGATGAGAACGCGGTCGGTGAGTCCGGCGTAGTAGAGCGGCAAGGTGAGGGTCCGGTCCACGGCGTGGTCCAGCGGATTATAGACGATGGCGAGGGCTTTTTCCTGGAGCTGCGGGTTGACATGCAGGAAACAATCGACGTCGCGTCCGTCGGGCCGGCGCAGATGAATGAGATCGGATTCCAGGATGTCGCGGTGTTGCTTGAACCAGGTGACCCATTTCTTGACCAATGCTTGGGTGGCGTCGGTGTCGTAGAGTCGCGGGCCGCGGTAGCAGGCTTGCACCCCGGCGCCGAAGTTGTTGGCCAGATGGGCTTCGTAGGCGTCGAGATGTTCGTGGAGCGGTTCCAGGGTCGCGGCCGCGCCCCCGCCTTGGTACTCGACCAGGGGCACGAACATCCAGCCCATGCTCGGCGTCTTGGTCCAGGTGCCGTCGTAGATGTTCTGGCGCCCGAGAATGATTTGGCGATCGCGGGGCAGAGACCAATTGGATTCCCGATAGCCCATGGCGCATTTGGTGGAGCCGGCCAAGTAATAGAAATCGGGGACGTTCAAATAGACGCCCTGCTCGCGGCACCAATGATAGAACTCGGCGATGGTGCTCCACTGGGTCCATTGCGAATCGGCGTGTCCGCGGTGGCCAGGGTGATTCGTTGAGGCACACACGTCTCCGGGATAGGAACCGTCATGCTCCAAAAGGTCGAGACCGGTTTGCTCGATGAAATTCCTGATTTTGCGGAAGTACTCCTGGCCCCAGGCGCTGCCCAGACAGGGCGAATTGCCAAAGACAGCCCCGCCGGTCTTGCCGGTCGCCGGGTTGATTACATCGGTCGCCTCATCGACGCGCCGGCTGGCCAGCAGAGAATAGGCGCCGACTTCGAGGCCTTGGGCGTGAGCGTAATCGACGTCGGCTTTGATGCGCGCGAGATACTCCGGGCTCTGGTTCTCCATATTGAGGCCGCTGCCAAAGGTGTAGATGATCATCTCAAAACCCACCTCAACGCATTGGTCCACGGCGGTTCGAAAGGCCGTCGAGTTCGCGCTGCGGACGTGCATCATGATGGGGTTTTCCGTGATCCACGGCGCGATCGAACGTTGGGCGCGGCGCAGAATCAGGCCCTGACGTTCCCGGCTCGTGGTGTCGTGGATGATGACGAAGGTCCGGTGTGAGGTGAAGGTTTGGCCGGGCGCCAGGGCGATGGCGGGTCCCAGGGGCGGTCGGCTGACCAGGAGGGCCGGCATCTGGCGCGCGTAATTGACCTGGCTGCTGTATTGCGGGTCTGGGAGCCAGGCGGTGACCCGATTGGCCGTGGCGGCGTCCATGCCTCGGAAACTGTAGTCGCTGAGCAACTGAATGTCCGGATGGCGCCATTCCCGGGCGTCGCGCTCATCGACGACCGACTCCGCCTCGACCGTGGCGAGGAGCTCGCTGGTGAACGAGTTCAGGGTCACGGCATGATCCGTCCCATTCTGAATCGTGAGCCATTTGCCGAGGACAGGCAGGCCGTCGTAGAGCTCGTAATGCACTTGAATCTCGAAACCGGCGAGCTTGGTTTCTGAAGATCGGTAAACAAAATGAAGGGCCGATCCCGGCGGTGGCCAGGGGAGGTTGACCGCGTGCCGTTTTCGTTTCCATCCGAACGGCGCCTGAGTGGGGCCAGTCGCAAAGCCGACGCCACGGAACGAGCCGGGCTCGGCCTGGAGTTGATTCACCCACTCGGGGAGAAGGTAGGCGTATTCCGGTTGGCCGGTCAGCCCGCCGACGTTGAAGGCGGTGCCGTCGAGCGAAACGATGGCTTCGGGTTTGACGCCACGGATGAGACTGGCGCCGGTCATGACGTTGTCGAAGGCGACCGTCGCCGCGTTGGGAGAGAGGCGAAAGGTGCGGCGGATGAGTCCATTATCGAGGCACAACTCCTGGTCGTTGACTCCGCGATAGAGCGCGGCCTTGGCCTGAGTCGGAACGACCAGCCAATCGCCGGCTCGCGGTCGAGACGAAGCCCGAGGCAAGGACGGAAGGCCGCGCGCGTCAATCCGCAGTCCCAGCGGAGGGGCGGCCTCCGGCGCGGCCCAAGCGGACGTCGATTCCATCCCCAGGACCAGAATGAGTCCGAGCGAATGAGTGAGGAAAAGAAGGCGGGAGTGGAGGGTGGCGCGGAGGCGGCAAAGGTAGGAATTCATGAGGCGAGGACGGTGAAGGGCGTTAAGAGCCAGTTTGAAATGGAGGAGACGACGTGAGGAGGCTCACTTTTCCCGGAGCCGGACGTGGCGAATTCTTCGGAGAACAGAGCCTCGTCACCTCGGCACCTGCGAGGGGAATCGGTTTTCCAGACACGCGCTAAAATTTCAGGTTCCATTCGGGCGTCGAGTATTTTTCTTCGACCAATTTGGCCGTGGCATTGTGCAGAGCTGGGGAGAGGGAATCGAATGGGTCCGTCGCCGTCCAGGTCTTTCTTAGAGCTTCCTTGATCAGGGCGGCGGGCGCGTTGAGGTTGGTCAAGAATTCGTGGTGCGATCGGTGGCGCCGGTACTCGGGCTGTTTCGTGGGCAGGGGCAGGAGTGTTTCGATCAGGGCGAGATCGAAATGCAGGAGAAACGTTCCGTGGAAAAGGAGCGAATGCTTTCGCCGTCGCTGCGCATTGCCCGAGAATTTCAAACGCTCCAAGGCCAAGTCGGTGTGTCCGAGAAGTTCGACGGGTTTCTGCAGAGCGGAAGACAGGGCTTGACGATGCGCTTCCATGACGAGGCGGTTGGTTCCGGCGATGCTGGGCCGCGGGCCGTGCTCCTCGATTCTCAGGATCAGCGAGTAGTTGAGGCAACCGGGACCCTGGAGGACTGTTCCGCCGCCGGAACAACGCCGCAGCACGGGCACGTGGCGTTCGCGGCAGACTTCCAGATTCACCTCAGTGCCGGCCCGGTTGGCATAGCCCAGCACGACGAAAGGTTGGGGGGACTCCCAGAATCGGAGGACTTCATCGCTCCAACCGTCCTCGCAACCGTCCAACAGGGCTTCGTCGCAGGCCAGATTGGCGGCGGGAGTGGGCAGGCTCAGGTCCAGGTATTTCATTGGCGCCGGGCCGAATCTACGGTATTTTGCGGAAGCCGCGAGACGCAAGTGGGGCTTGGCGCGAGCCCGGCCAATTTAGGGTGAGAGAAATCAATAGGCAATCCGGGCCGAATTCCGTATTTAGAGGGGACAGATGAAATGAGCAACAATCCGAAAGAGAGGCGGGAAGCGAGGCCGGCGGCGGCCGGCCGCGGATCATCGGCGCCCAGCGCCGATCTCAAGGGCGAGGAGAACAAGAAGTGGTTCGAGTCGATCGAGTTCTTTCTCGAGTACATCTTGAAGAATCAAGTGGCCGAGCGGTCGGCCCTTTTTGTGGACCGATTGGTCGCTCGTTTGCGCGACGCCGGGATCCACGTGCCGCGGGTGGTTAGCACGCCCTACGTGAACAGCATTCCCGTCGAGGAGGAACCGGCCTATCCCGGGGACCGCGAAATCGAGCGGCGGATCAAGAGTCTCATTCGCTGGAACGCCATGGCCATGGTGGTCAACGCTAATCGCAAACACAACGGGATCGGCGGTCATATTTCGACCTTTGCCTCGTCGGCGACCCTTTACGAAGTCGGGTTTAATCATTTCTTTCACGGCGGCGCGGGCGACCGGCCGGCGGACATGATCTATTTTCAGGGCCACGCCACGCCGGGAAACTATGCGCGAGCCTTTCTCGAAGGACGGCTCAACGTGCAGCACCTTCATCATTTCCGTCAGGAATTGGCCGAGGGGGGCGGGCTGTCGTCCTATCCGCATCCCTACCTGATGCCCCATTTCTGGCAGTTTCCCACCGTGTCGATGGGGCTGGGTCCACTGATGTCGATCTATCAGGCGCGGTTCAATCGCTATCTGAAGGCGCGCGGCTTTCAGGAAAAGGAAGATCCGAAGGTCTGGTGTTTCATCGGCGACGGCGAGACCGACGAACCCGAGTCGCTCGGCTCGTTGACGCTGGCGTCGCGCGAGAATCTCGACAACTTGATCTGGGTCGTGAACTGCAATTTGCAGCGGCTCGATGGCCCGGTGCGGGGCAACGGCAAGATTATTCAGGAGTTGGAAGCGCTCTTTCGCGGCGCGGGCTGGAACGTGATCAAGGTGATCTGGGGTTCGGATTGGGACCCGCTCCTGGCCGCGGACAAAAGCGGATTGCTCCTCAAGCGGATGGAGGAATCCGTCGATGGCGATTACCAGAAGTACTCCGTCGAGCCGGGCAGCTATATCCGAAAGCACTTTTTCGGCAAGTACCCGGAGCTGCGGCAACTGGTCAACCACCTGACGGATGATCAATTGCGCAAATTGATCCGGGGAGGACACGACGCGAAAAAGGTCCACGCCGCCTACCGGGCCGCCGTGGACCATCGTGGCCAGCCCACGGTCATTCTGGCCAAGACCGTCAAGGGCTATGGCTTGGGCGAAGCGGGGGAAGGCCGCAACATCAGCCACCAGCAAAAGAAGCTGAACGAAAAAGAACTGCGCGAGTTTCGCTCGCGGTTCGGCGTGCCCATCGCCGATGATGAAGTCGCTCAGACGCCCTTTTATCGGCCGCCCGAGGGCAGTCCGGAGCTGGAGTATTTGCTCGAGCGCCGGAAACAACTCGGGGGCTTCGTTCCCGAACGCCGGGTCCGCGCCCCGGCGCTGCGCGTGCCGAAGCTGGAAGAATACGGCGAGTTCTTCAAAGGCTCGGGACGATTCGAAGTCTCCACCACCATGGCCTTGGTCCGGATGCTCAGCACCTTGTTGCGGAACCCGAAGATCGGCAAGCAGATCGTCCCGATCATTCCGGATGAGGCCCGGACGTTTGGCATGGACGCGCTCTTTCGTGAGATCGGCATCTATTCCCACCAGGGGCAGCTCTATGAGCCGGTCGATAAATCCTCGCTCCTTTATTATCACGAAGCTCCCGATGGCCAAATCCTCGAGGAAGGGATCACCGAGGCGGGGGCGATGTCGTCCTTCATCGCGGCGGGCACGGCTTACGCCAATCATGGCGTGAACATGATCCCATTTTTTGTTTATTACTCGATGTTCGGATTCCAGCGGATTGGCGATCTGATGTGGCTGGCCGGCGATATTCGGGCCAAGGGTTTTTTGTTGGGAGCGACGGCGGGCCGGACCTCCCTGAATGGCGAAGGGCTGCAACATCAGGATGGGCATAGCCATCTCTTGGCGAGCACGATTCCAACCTTGCTGGCCTACGACCCCGCCTTCGCCTACGAGATCGCGGTCATCGTCGGCGATGGCCTGCGTCGAATGTATCAAGATGGCGAAGAGCTGTTCTACTACCTGACTCTCTACAACGACAACTACGCCATGCCCGCGATGCCGGCGGGGGTTGAGGAAGGTATTCTCAAGGGGCTCTACAAGTTCAAGCCCGGGCCCTCCAACAAAAAGCACAGGGCGCACATCCTGGGCAGTGGCCCCATCATCAACGAAGCGCTCAAGGCCCAGCAGATCCTCGCCGAACGCTACGATGTCTCCGCCGATGTCTGGAGCGCGACCAGCTACAAACGGCTCCGCAATGAAGCGTTGCTGGCTAAGCGCTGGAATATGCTCCATCCGACGGCGCCGCCGCAGCAGTCGTATCTCGAGAGAGCTTTGGAGAATCAATCCGGAGTTTTCGTGGCGGTCTCCGATTACATGAAGATCGTGTCCGATCAAATTGCGCCCTGGGTTCCGGGCGGCTTGACCACCCTGGGCACGGATGGCTTTGGCCGCAGCGACACCCGCGAAAATCTGCGGCGCTTTTTCGAGGTCGATGCCGCCCTGACGACCATTGCGACGCTCTACGCGCTCGCTCAGAAAGGCGAGGTCGAGAAATCGGTGGTGGCGCAGGCGATCCAGGATTTGAAGGTGGATCCGGAGAAAGCGTTTCCGGCACTCCTCTAAGCAT
>CAYHFE010000080.1:0-18925 GCA_964355375.1 uncultured Verrucomicrobiota bacterium | reverse complement strand
TTCAAGAAGGTCGCTCTGACCAGAGTGCTTCTCAACGTTCTGACTGGATCACTGGTAAGCTCGTGCCTGTTCTGGCCCACCACCACATACGCCGCGGTCAACGTCGCGCCCAGTTTCACCAAAGGCGCCAACGTGACCGTGCGGGAAGATTCCGGCGCGAAGGAGATTGTCAAATGGGCGACGAACCTCAAGCCGGGCCCGGCGGCCGAGTCCGGTCAGAGCCTGACCTTCCTCGTGAGCCACGACAACGACGCCTTGTTTTCCGTGCCGCCGACGATCAGCCCTGTGGGCACGCTGACCTTCACCGTGGCGGGTCCTGATATCAATGGAATCGCCAAAGTGACCGTGCAATTGCAGGACAACGGGGGCACCGCGGATGGCGGCAAGGACACGAGCGCAGCCCAGACCTTCACGATCACCGTGCAGGCGGTCAATGATCTGCCCAGTTTCACCAAAGGCGCCGATGAGAGTGTGTTGGAGGATTCCGGCAAACAGACGGTCCCGCGCTGGGCCACGGAGCTGAATGCGGGGCCCGCGAATGAAGCGAGCCAGAAGTTGAGCTTTGTTGTGACGGCGGACAACCGGGCGCTCTTCGCCGTGCCGCCGACCATCAATGCCGAAGGAACCCTGACCTATACCCCAGCCACCAACGCGACCGGAGTGGCGACCGTGTCGGTGAAGATCCAGGATAACGGCGGCACCGCCAACGGGGGCGTGGGCACGAGCGCGGCCCAGACCTTCACGATCACGGTCAATCCAGTGAACGACGCGCCCAGCTTCACCAAGGGCGCCAACGTGATCGTGTTGGAGGATTCGGGCGCCAAGACGATCGCGAAATGGGCGACCAACATCAAAGCCGGATCGACGAATGAGACGTCGCAAAAGGTGGCCTTCCAAGTCAGCAACAATAATGAAGCGTTGTTTGCTGTTTCGCCCGCCTTGAGTTCGGACGGCACTCTAACCTTTACCGGAGCCGGTCCGAACATCAACGGCACCGCCACGGTGACCGTGCAATTGCAGGATGACGGGGGAACGGCCGATGGCGGCAAGGACACGAGCGTCAGCCAAACCTTCACGATCACCGTGCAATCGGTGAATGACGCTCCCAGCTTCACCAAAGGCCCAGACGAAAGTGTTTGGGAGGATGCGGGCAAACAAACCGTGCTGCGCTGGGCGACGGAACTGAGCGCGGGACCGGCGAATGAGGCGACGCAAAAGTTGAGCTTTGTTGTGACGAACAATTTCAAAGCCCTCTTTGCCGTGCCACCGGCTGTCAGCGCGGATGGCACCCTCACTTACACTCCGGCCACCAACGCGACTGGAGTCGCCACGGTCTCGGTCAAAATCCAGGATGACGGCGGCGTGGTAAGCGGTGGGAACAATAGGAGCGAGGCGCAGACCTTCACGATCATGGTCAATCCCATCAATGATCCACCGAGCTTTGTCAAAGGAGGAGATGTCAAGGTTTTGGAGGATTCAGGAGCGAAGACCGTGACCAAGTGGGCGACGGCGATCAAGGCCGGGCCGACCAATGAGATCGGGCAAAAGGTGACCTTCCTCGTGAGCGCCGACAACGCCTCGCTCTTTGACGTGCCGCCAGCGATCAGTGTGGACGGCACGCTGACCTTCACGTTGGCCGGGGCGCAGGTCAATGGATCCGCCAAAGTGACCGTGCAGTTGCAGGATGATGGCGGCACTGCCGACGGAGGCAAAGACCTCAGCGTCGCGCAGGTGTTGACGATCACGGTGCAGGCGGTGAATGACCCACCCAGCTTCACCAGAGGTCCGGACCAGAGTGTTTGGGAGGATGCCGGCAAACAGACGGTGGCAAACTGGGCCACGGACTTGAGCGCCGGCACCGATAATGAAACCGGGCAGAAGCTCACGTTCCTGGTCAGCCACAACAATCCGGCTTTGTTTACGGTCCAGCCGGCCATTAGCGCGGATGGAACGTTGACCTACACTCCAGCCCTCAACGCGACGGGCCCGGCTCTCGTCACCGTGAAACTCCAGGATAGCGGCGGCACGATCGGCGGCGGATCGAACACGAGCGTGGCGCAGACCTTCACGATTACGGTCAATCCGATCAATGACGCGCCCAATTTCACCGGAGGCAGCAACGTGGTCGTGCCCGAGGATTCAGGCGCCAAGATCATCCCGAAATGGGCCACGGACATCAAGGCGGGGCCGATTAACGAGGCGCTGCAAACGCTGGCTTTTCTGGTGAGCAACGACCACGAAACGTTGTTCTCGGTGCCACCCGCGATCAGCCCCGACGGCACGCTGACGTTCACCCCCGCCGGACCCGACATCAACGGCGCGGCCCGCGTGACCGTGCAGTTGCAGGATGACGGAGGGACCGCCGATGGCGGCAAAGACACCAGCACCTGGCAAACCTTCACCATCACCGTCTTGGCCCTCAATGACGCTCCCAGCTTCACCGAAGGATCGGACGAAAACGTGCTGGAAGATGCGGGCAAACAGACGGTGGCGAAATGGGCCACGGAACTCAGCCCGGGTCCGGCCAACGAAGCGACGCAGAAGCTGTCGTTTCTCGTGAATGCGAACAACAAAACACTTTTTGCCGTGCCGCCGAGTATCAGTCCGGACGGAACTCTGACCTACACCCCGGCGACCAATGCGACGGGGGTGGCGACCGTCACGGTGAAAATCCAGGACGACGGCGGTTTGGTGGGCGGCGGAACGAACGCCAGCCCGGCTCGAAGCTTCACCATCACCATCCATCCGGTCAATGATGCGCCGAGTTTCATCAAGGGATCAGACGTGACGGTGCCGGAAGAATCGAGTGCAAAGACCCTCGCGAAGTGGGCGACCAACATCAAGGAAGGTCCCGCCAATGAGGTCTCGCAGACGGTGGCGTTCCGGGTCAGCACCGACAACGAAGCTCTGTTTGCCGTGCCGCCGGCGATCAGTCCGGACGGCACGCTGACTTTCACGCCCGCCGGATCGCAAATGAACGGCGCCGCCAAAGTGACGGTCGAGTTGCAGGATGACGGCGGAACGGAGAATGGCGGCAAAGACACGAGCATGGCCCAAACCTTCACCATCACTGTGCTGCCTGTGAACGATCCGCCCAGCTTTGTCAAAGGGGAGGATCAAAGCGTTCTCGAAGACTCAGGCAAACAGATCGTCCTGCGGTGGGCCACGGAATTGAGCGCCGGTTCGGCGAATGAAGCGACGCAACTGTTGAGTTTCGTGGTGACAAACAACAATCCGGCGCTCTTTGTCGTCGCGCCCTTCGTCAGCCCGGACGGAACGCTCACCTACACGCCGGCGACCAACGCCACGGGCCTGGCGACGGTGACGGTGAAGATCATTGATAACGGGGGCGCAGTGAGCGGAGGCATCAACACGAGCGTGGCGCAGACCTTTACGATCACGGTGAACCCGGTCAATGACGCGCCCAGTTTCGTCAAAGGTCTCAACGTAACGGCCCTCGAGGATTCGGGAGCGCAAAGCATCGCGAAATGGGCCACGCTCATCAAGGCGGGACCGCTCAACGAAGCGTCCCAAGCGGTGGCGTTCCTGGTCACCACCGACAACGAGGCTTTGTTTGCCGTGCCGCCCGCCATTAGTCTGGACGGGACGCTGGCCTTTACCCCCGTTGGACCCAATCTTTATGGAACAGCCCAAGTGACCGTGCAATTGCAAGACAACGGCGGCACGTCCGATGGCGGCAAAGACACCAGCGCCGCGCAAACGTTTACCGTGACGGTGCTCGCCGTGAATGACCCACCCAGCTTCACCAAAGGTCCGGACCAGAGCGTCATGGAAGATGCCGGCAAGCAGACGGTGGCCAATTGGGCGACCGACCTGAGCGTCGGGCCGGCCAACGAGTCCACCCAGAAGCTCACCTTCCTGGTGACGAACAACAACAAGGCAATTTTCGTCGTGCCTCCTGCCATCAGCCCAGACGGGACCCTCACTTACACTCCCGCCGCTGGCGCAACGGGCGTTGCGACCATGACAGTCAAACTGTTTGACGACGGAGGCATCGTCAGCGGGGGCACGAACGCCAGCGCCGAGCAGACCTTCACGATCACGGTCAGTTCGATCAACGACGCGCCGAACTTCGCCATGCCGCCGGCGTTGACGGTGCCGGAAGATGCGGGTCCCAAGACGATCACCAAATGGGCGACCAATATCAAAGCGGGTCCGCCCAACGAGAGCGCCCAGAAACTCACTTTTCTCGTTGAGACCGAACCTGCGTCGCTGTTTTCCGTCGCGCCAACAATCAATACCGACGGCACCCTGACCTTCACACCGTTGGCCAACGCCAGTGGTCTGGCCACGATGACAGTGCAATTGAAAGATGACGGCGGCACAGACAACGGTGGCAACGACACCAGTGCCACTGTCACGTCCAAGATCACGATTCAAGCGGTCAACGACCCGCCTGAGTTCACCCTGACGGCGACCACGGTCACAGCCGGGAGAAGCACAGATCGACAGAGCTTTCCGCTTGCGACCGGCATGAGCTCGGGCCCCGGGGATGAAGCCGCCCAGACCTTGACGTTCATCGTCACCGCCGCCAACCCCGCCCTGTTTGCGGAGAAGCCGGCAATTGACCCGGCGACAGGGACCCTCACGTTTAAGTTGGTGGCCAACGCCAGCGGCAGCAGCGCGGTAAGTGTGAAGTTGCAGGACAATGGGGGAGTCGCGCTGGGCGGCAAGAATCAATCCGAGGCGAAGACCTTCACCATCTCGCTGAGTGCTCCTCCGGCCAACACGCCGCCCACGATCTCGAACATCGCCGATCAAACCGTCAACGAAGACACGGCCACGGCCTCAATCCCATTCACGGTCAATGACGCCGAGACGGCAGCCGGCAGCTTGGTTGTGACCGCGACCTCCTCGAATCAGTCGCTGGTTTCGAACAGCAACCTTACCTTGGGGGGCACAGGAACCACTCGCAGTCTCATCGCCGTGCCCTCCTTGAACCAAAACGGAACCACCACCATCACCGTCAGCGTGTCGGACGGGACGACCACAGCCACCGATACCTTTGTGCTCACGGTCCAACCCGTCAACGACGCGCCCACAGTGAACCTGACCAGCCCAAGCAGCGGCGCGACCTTCGTGGCGCCCGCGACCATCACGGTTGCGGCGGATGTGGCAGACATCGACGGAACGGTGGCTCGGGTGGACTTTTACGACGGAGCGACCTTGATCGGATCGGACACGAGCGCCCCGTTCCAGACCAGTTGGACCATCGCGGGGGCTGGAGCGCATACTCTGGCTGCGAAAGCCACGGATAACCTGGGCGCTACCACCACTTCAATTGCTGCTTCCATCACCGTTACGGCTTCTTCCACGAGGGGGTTCATCTGGGCTAAACAAGCCGGCGACCCTCCACCTCAAAGCGGACAATCACCCGTATCATTGCTCGAGGCAACCGACCGCAACCTTTCGACACCCGCACCTCGTGGTGTGGTACGTAAATCGACCCTTGCCCTGGCCAGCACCGAGCAATCTCGAGGCAACCGAATGGCCAATACCAAAGCCATTGCGCTGGACCCAGCTGGCAACATTTACGTTACGGGAGAATTCGGAGGCATCGCCACATTCGACGATACGACGCTCAACAGCACTGGCGGATTGGATATCTTCATCGCCAAATACAATAGCAGCAGCAACCTCGTTTGGATCCGACAGGCCGGGGGAGAATACGCTTACTCGAATGGAATTGCTGTCGATGCTGAGGGCAACAGCTACATCACGGGCCAGTTCGAAGGCAACGCCACGTTCGGAGTCACAACATTGAACAACGACTCAGGCTGGAATGCTTTCGTCGCCAAATACGACACCACCGGACAGTTGGTTTGGTTGCGTCAAAGCTCAGGCACATCTGTCGAATCGGGAGGCAATAGTATCGCCCTCGATTCGTCAAGGAATGTCTATGTTACCGGCCAGTTTGACAATGACTTCGGCTTCGACACAACCAGCTTGGCATTCGCGAATGGTCACCTATTCCTCGCCAAATGGAATGTAGATGGCGCGCTCCAATGGATCAAACAAGCTGGGCAATCTGCAGGAAACGGGGCGCTTGGATTGGCGATCGGCCAGAGTGTCGCCGTGGATTCATCCGCCAACACCTACGTGACCGGTCAGTTCTTTGGTGCGGTCCGTCTTGGAGAAACGATTCTAACCGGCTCGCCAGGGTATTCTGGGTTGTTCGTAGCCAAATACAGCAGTTCGGGCAACTTGGTGTGGGTCCAACCAGTTGGAGGAAGCCCGGGAGGTGGGATCTCCGGTTCGGTCTGGGCTGGGAGTGTCGCGGTGGATGCAACTGGCAACAGCTATGTGACGGGGCAATTCCAGGGCCAGGTGCGCTTCGGCGGAACGACTCTGATCAGTCCTGCGTCATCCATGTTCATCGCAAAGCACAACGCGTCAGGCAGTCTCGAGTGGGTTAAACGAGGTGGAGCTGTTATCGGAGGCGGTGGCATCGCCGTCGATTCCTCGGGGGCAAGCTACGTCTCAGGCTTTTCGTTCGGCTCCTTCACCTTCGAAAACCTGTCCTTCACGAACTCCGGGAGTACTAACGGTTTTGTGGTCAGCTATGACAATGGTGGCAACCTGCGTTGGGTGAAACAAGCGACACTCGGTAGATTCACGGGAACCAGCGGTGTGGTGGCGAGTCCGTCTGCTGACGGCGGTGGGAAGAAGGGGGTTGCTGTGGATTCATCGGGGAACTGCTTTGTGACCGCTCCGGTCGCGGCTAAGTATCAGACTAATGGCGATCTGATTTGGTCGAAACAGCAAGCGGGCACGGACGGACACGTTAGGAACGGCGCCATCACGGTGGATGCCACCGGCAACAGCTACGTGAGTGGACAATTGTCCGGTACGACCATGAGCTTTGGCGGAATCGCTCTGACCAACATGCAGGGCGCTGATCTATTCATCGCAAAAATCAGTGCCAGTGGCAGCCCAGTGTGGATTCGACAAGGTGGCAGAAAGACGAGCGGTTACGGTTACCCGGGCTTTCTCGGCCGCGTCGGTGTGGACTCCTCTGGGAACATCTATTTGGCAGGCTTGTTCGAAGGCAGTGTCACGTTTGGCAGCACTACTCTGTCCACCTTCAATCCAACCGATAGCTTGGAACTGTTTCTGGCTAAATACGATGCAACGGGCAATCTCATCTGGGCTCGCCAAGCGGCCCGAGCTGGGATTGAGAGTGGGATTGGGTCCGCAGATTTGGCGGTGGACTCGGCTGGAAACAGTTACGTCGCAGGTTCCTTCGTCGGAAACGCGACTTTTGGCGCCACAACCTTGAACCAAGGCGGGCTCTATCTCGCCAAATACGACACGTCCGGCAATTTGGCTTGGGTTCGACAAGCCCAAGGCGTTGAAGCAAGTGGCAATATCGAGACAGTGGCCATGGCGATTGACTCAGGTGGCAGCGCTTATCTAACCGGCCGGTTCTCGGGAAGCGTCGCATTCGGTTCCACAAGTGCTACGAGCGTCAGCGATGCTGACGCCTTTCTCGCAAAGTACAGCGTCGCTGGCAATCTTCTCTGGATTAGGCAGGCTCACGCAACGAGTGACGGCGGCACCTTGACGATCAACGGCTTGGCGGTGGACCCATCCGGCAACGCTTCGCTTTGGGGCGATTTCTACGGGACCGTCGTCTTGGGGGGATTGACTCTGGTTGGACCAGAAGGTTTTGGAGAACACTTCTTAGCCAAATACAATAGCGCTGGCACACCCGTTTGGGCCAAGCAGATTGGGGACAACTCGGAAAACTCCACGGGTGAAATCGAGCCCAAAGGAGTCGCCATGGATTCGTCCGGTAATACAATCCTAACCGGGCTCTTCCGCGGCGCCAATGTTGTCCCGATTGGGCTGACCAGTCCGGGGTATTCGGATCTGTTCGTGGCGAAGTTCGATCGAGGGGGAAATTTCCTTTGGGCTGAGGGTAGCGCGGGGATTCATAGCGCTACTGTCGAAAGCAGCCAGGTTGTGGTGGACTCATTGGGTAACAGCTATGTAAGCGGCGATTTTCATGGCCGCATCGCATTCGGTCAAACGACCCTCATGAGTGTCGGCGAGATAAGCACCACCGACCTCTTTATCACCAAACTTGGCCCAGGTCCCGCTGTGATCGACACCACTTCTCCGCTCATTGTCAATGTCGCAGCCCCTGGTGATGGGACCTATCTGTTTGGACAGAGTTTAGACTTCATCGTCAGTTTCTCCGAACCTGTTTCGATCACCGGTTCACCGGGATTGGCTCTGACAATAGGTGCGGCGGGTCGAAACGCCTCATACGTGTCTGGCAGCGACACAACCGCCTTGTTGTTCCTTTATGCGATTCGAGCGTCGGATGCGGGAATCGTCGCGATTGGTGCGATCGCGTTGAACGGTGGGACGATCCGAGATGAGGCAGGTCACGACGCTACGGTGACTTTCACGCCACCCAATACCTCCAATTTGCTGGTAGAAGGCACCTCTCCGAGTGTCCCCAACCTTTCTGTGGATGACGTGGTTGTCACCGAAGGCAATTCGGGCGTCGCCAACGCCGTTTTCACCGTGAGCATGACCGGAAGCAACACCCAGACCGTGAGCGTCCAGTATGCCACGGCCAACGGGACGGGCGGAAACCCCGCCACGGCAGGCAGCGACTACACGGCCGTCAGCGGCACCTTGACCTGGAATCCGGGCGACACCGCAACCAAAACGATCACCGTCCCGGTCCTGAACGACAGCAACGTCGAATCGGACGAGTCATTCGTGGTCAGTCTGTCCAATCCGGTCAGTGCCACGATCACACGCGTCCAAGGCATCGGAACGATCTCGAACGATGATTCCATCGGCCCGGCGAGCGTGATGTTGGTGAAAGACGTTAACTTGGCGCCTAAGTATAGTGACCCGTGGATTTCCGTTGAACTAAACGGAGTCTTCTTTGGATCTGCAGACAATGCCCGCTACGGACGAGAGCTTTGGAGGACGGATTTCTCAGTTGGCGGCACGACACTTGTGAAAGACATCCAACCCGGCAGCAGCGGCTCCGACATACAGGAAATCGTTAAGGTAAATCACACGTTGTTTTTTGCGGCGAACGATGGTGTGCACGGCCTTGAATTGTGGAAAAGCGACGGAACTGCTGCCGGAACAGTGCTTGTTAAGGATATTCGGCCTGGGTTCGCAGGATCGAGACCAGGCAGTTTCGGCCTCGTCAATGGAGGCGGGATATTGCTCTTTTCCGCTGATGATGGTGTCCACGGCCACGAGTTGTGGAGAAGCGACGGTACAGCCGACGGGACAGTTTTGGTGAGTGACATTTCACCGGGCGGTGGCAACTCATTCCCAAGTCAAATGGTGAACGTGAACGGAGAGATCTTCTTTTCTGCCACGGACGGGGTTCACTGGTATGAAATCTGGAAGAGCGATGGCACCGTCGCAGGGACGGTGCCGTTACGTTCCTTCGCGCCGGGATTGACTGTATGGTATCCGGAGTATCTGGTGAACGTGAATGGAACTGTGTTTTTCTCTGGTGACAATATTGAGACGGGTCGCGAGCTGTGGAAAACAGACGGCACTCTGAATGGGACTGGTTTGGTACGGGATCTCACGCCCGGCCCGGACGGATCCGGCCCGATGGACTTGGTCAATGTTAACGGAACATTGTTCTTCATCGAGATGGTTCAAGGTGCCTTGTGGAAGAGCGACGGGACGGCGGGAGGAACCATCCTGGTCAAAGGAGATTTGCCGGGTGAATTCAGTTCATCTTGGTCGGTTTCTGAGGGGTTGGCCAATTTGGACGGAACCCTGCTTTTCCAAGCAAACGACTCCATCCACGGAAACGAGTTGTGGAAGAGCGACGGAACTGTCAGCGGCACGATCCTGCTCAAAGACATCTCGCCCAATGGCAGCGGATACCCTCATTGGATCTGGCCCGTCGGAAATGGCAAGGCGGTCTTCGTCGCAGATGACGGTGTTCATGGCCATGAGCTATGGACAACAGACGGTACTTCTGAGGGGACACGTTTGGTTCAAGATATCTACCCAGGTCCTGACCGTTCCGTAGGTGGATATCATCTCCGTAGCAATGGGCTCGTGTATTTCGGTGCCACTGACGGAATTCACGAAGGTGAGATCTGGAGCAGTGATGGGACAATCGCGGAAATGGTTCCGATTAAGGAGGCCTGGCAATCTCAAAGCACCATGGGGTCCTTTCCCTGCCAATTGGTGAATATTGGGCAAGGGGTCCTGTTCAAAGCCAAAACACCATCCACAGGCAGGGAACTGTGGAAAACCGACGGAACATCGGAAGGCACAACACTCGTCAAAGACATCCGGCTTGGTCCAAATGCCTCGTTCTTCACCGACTCTCCGAACCTGGACGGTTGGGAAGTTCAGGACGGATGCTTTATCGCGGAACTGAATGGCACCGCACTGTTCTATGCTGACGATGGCATCCACGGAAATGAGCTTTGGAAAAGCGATGGAACTCCCAATGGCACAGTTCTGGTGAAAGACATCAAACTGGGTGCAGACGGCTCAGAACCACCTGGCACGCGAGGTCTGCTCACGATAAATGGCGATGTGTTTTTCGCCGCCACAGATGGCGTGAATGGCGCTGAATTGTGGAGAAGCGACGGAACAGAAAATGGCACGGTTCTAGTCAAGGATCTCTGGCCCGGAGCAAGCGATTCGTTTCCGCAGAACTTCGTGAACGTGAACGGCACTCTTTTCTTTACGGCGAACGACGGCGTGCATGGACTCGGATTGTGGAAATCCGACGGAACTGGTGACGGTACTGTTTTTGTTATGGGGATTGGTTGGGCGTACCCTGCTAACTTCGTCAATATGAACGGCGTATTGTTCTTTATCGCCCAAAACGCTGGGGAGGAGCGTGAAGAATTATGGAGAACCGATGGAACTCCCGACGGCACTTTTCTCGTCTCCAATGTAAGTTTTGTCAGAAATTTGACAAAATTGAATGGAACCTTGTTTTTTACTGCGTACGACCCTGTCCACGGAGGCGAGTTATGGAAGAGCGATGGAACCTCTGGCGGCACGGTAATGGTCAAAGATATCCGACCAGGCACGAATTGGTCTGATGCAACGGCTCTTGCGAGTGTGAATGGTGTGATGCTTCTTCGGGCAAATGACGGCGTTCACGGTCCAAGACTCTGGAAGAGCGATGGCACAGAGAACGGGACAGTCCTTTTGAAGGACATCTCCCCGGGGGAGTTCGTGAAAGTGAACGGAACGTTATTCTTTTCGGCATCCGATGATTTGTATGGCGCTGAGCTATGGAAGACCGACGGTACCGCAGAAGGGACGACATTGGTTGCCGATATCATGCCGGGAAACGAGAGCTCCAGCCCCATGTCCTTTGTCCCATTGAACGGCAAGCTGATTTTCGCAGCTCAACGTTCCGATGTCGGTGGCGAACTCTTCTCCCTGGACATTTCAGGCGGTGGAAGTCCCAACCAGCCAGCGGAGATTCTCGCGACCGCTGGCAAGTTACCAGAGCGCCCGGCAGCTTTCCCGATGAAGTTCGATTTGCGAAATGGCGTGACCGACACCTCGACGACGCTCCGGACCGCCATTTCCGATCGGGTATTTCGCGTTTCGGTTTCGACTGTGGATGGCCAGGCCTACGTCCTCGAATACAAGAATTCGCTGGCCGAGCCCGTGTGGACGCCGATCACATCGGTCGCGGGCGATGGCACGACGAAGGTGTTATCGGATCCGGCGGCCCCGACTGCGCAACGGTTTTATCGCGTGCGGGTGGAGTGAAAGCGCCACCGACGCGCGAGGTGATTGGCCGCTACTTTCCACTCGGCTTCGGGCGAATCAGTTTCACCACTTTTCGTCCAGACCGTTTCTGCCGCTTGCGCGCGTCTTTGAGAATGGCCACAATGTCGTAATCGAATTTCGAGGACAGTTCGTCTCGAATCTTTCTCACTTCCTCAACTATTGAATCGTTGCTCATATTCATTCTCCCATCAGTTCCTCCGGTGTGCAGATGACCGGACAATGGTATCCGTGGTCCTGACAAATCTGCTCGATCCTTTCCGCGATTTCAGCGTTGGCGAGGTGTGCGCAGTTCCAAGTCAGCAAAAAATGCATTCCATGAACTGCGGCCATGGCAATGTGAGCGAATGGTTGTCTCCAGGTAAACGCGTGCTTTCATGATTCGCAGTCTCGCACTCTCAACCGGCAAGAGCAATCTGCTCGGAGATACCCCATGCGCGACGTTCAACCCGCGAGTGCGTGGATTCTTGAGTTCGCCCGTGACGATGGGACATTGCGCCTGTCCGTCTCCACGTCGATCGGCCAGACTTACGTGCTCGAATACAAGAATCCTTGGCCGAGAGCGCTTGGAAGCCGCTGACCTCCGTGCCCGGCGCTGGCACCGCAAAAGTTCTGTCCGACCCAACGGCCACGACCGCGCAACGTTTCTATCGCGTGCGAGTGGAGTGAGATCACAATTGAAACTGGCCGAGGTCGATTCCGGACCTCTGAAGCGGAATCGTGGCAGTTCCTCAACGCTTGGGAGCCCCGTTCTTTTTCGCCGGCAGGTCTTTAATGGCGACGATGTGCAGCGGATCCAGCGTCGCGATTTCACGATCGGCATCCAAAACAGCCAAGGTGTGACGTCCAATCAAGACGAACTCAGGGTGAGGCACGGCGTATTCGTGTCCGTCAGAAGTCCTCAGGGAGAAGGGCCGGAAGCCCCCCGTCAGTCGCTGTCGAATGCGCTCCATGTTCATAGGCTCAGGTTACGGGTTCTTCGTCTGCGCGTCAACGCGCGGGACACGCAGTCATAAAGTTCGTTGTCTTGACAATTCAGAACAGTGCGCCGCCTAACTCACCACCTTTTTCCAAGAAGGCCAGCGAAGTTGCTCGTCGCCAATCCGAGCAGCGCTGAAAGAAATGGGTGCTCGGCGCGACAACCTGCGTGGGCAAATCACCCAGACCGCGAGCGCGCCGATCCTTCAGTTCGCCCGTGACGAAGGGACGTTCCGCCTGTCCGTGTCCACGGCGAGCGGCCGAGCTTACGTGCTCGAATACAAGAATCCTTGGCCGAGAGCGCTTGGAAGCCGCTGGCCAACGTGCCCGGCGATGGCACCGCAAAGGTTCTGACCGACCCAACGGCCACGACCGCGCAACGTTTCTACCGTGTCCGGCTGGAGTGATCTGATTGACGATCCGTTCTCTGGCTGGCAGATTTAAGACATGAATTCTTTGGCCGATGCAGTTCATAAACTCGAAAGTCTTTCCTCAGAACGCGCGAAAAGAGTCCTATCATTGATCGACGACTTGGCTGAACTGGAAGCGCTGGAGTTAGAGGTGGATCTGGCCGCCGCGAGGAAATCATTGAGGGAGGCCGGTGAAGACGTGCCCTGGGATGAGGTGAAGAAGGAGTTGGATGCCCAATTCGATTGCTCTGCGCCCGCAGGCCAGAAGGTTTCTCCGTAAGCTTCGCGATCCGGCCCTCTACGCACGTTTGCGAGCGGCGATCGAGGACTTGGTGAGCGATCCCCGTCCGACCGGCTGCGTGAAATTGCCCGGCGAGGATGCTCTGTATCGAGTACGCGGCGGGGATTACCGGATTTTGTCCCAGGTCCACGACAGAGCATTGTTGGTTGTAGTGATCGAAATCGGCCACCGCCGAGAGATCTACCGCTGAAGTTTGGAGAACGTAGAAAGTCTGCCCGAGAGCGATTGTGAAGCCGCTGGCCACCGTGCCCGGCGATGGCACCGCAAAGGTTCTGACCGACCCAACGGCCACGACCGCGCAACGTTTCTACCGTGTGCGGGTCGAATGATGGCGGGTGTTCTCGCGAAGCGGGCCACACGCGCGAAAGTAAAGAATCTCTTTTTCGTCTCCGCGTGCTTCACGAGAAGCAACTTGGGAACAGTCAAAAGCATCTTGCGTCACAGTGCCGGTCGATTACTTTTGGAGCATGAGCGAACCTACGGCTGAGTTCGGCGTGGACGACCGTCTGCTGGAGTCGGCCGCGGGTTGTCTCAATGCGGATAGTGTGCGGGCTCTCGGCCAACTGACGCTGGACGGAGCAGCGCAGGCACGCCTCGATCTGCTGGCGCAGAAGGCCAATGAGGGGCAGCTCACGCCGAGGGAAGCGGGCGAGTATGATCGTTTCATCGAACTCGGTGACATCATCGCCACATTGCGTTTGAAGGCTGAGCGGCAGCTCGGCCCGGCAGACGCAACATGAGCGAGAGCCTGCGCCGGTCGGTCCGTCAACGAGCGGGCGGGCGCTGCGAATACTGTCACCTGCCGGACTGGCGTCCGCCGCTGGAACCCTTCCACCTGGAACACGTCGTCGCCCGGCAGCACGGCGGGCTGATGGAAATGGAGAATCTCGCGTGGGCCTGCCACCGCTGCAATCGACACAAGGGGACAAACCTGACGGGAGTCGATCCCGACACCCGCTCTGTTGTTTCTCTTTTCCACCCGCGCCGGGACGTATGGGAGGACCACTTCGCTTTGGACGGGGTCCGCTTGCGAGGATTGACATCGACCGGACGAATGACGGTCTGGCTCCTTCAGATGAACGCCGAACGGCGCTTGGAGCGGCGAGCCGAATTGATCAGGCGGGGATGGTTTTGATCCGAGACCTGATCACGGCCGCCAAAACGGCCACCGTTAAGGAAAGCCTGCGTGGGCCAATCAGCCAGACCGCGAGTGCGTTGATTCTTCAGTTCGCTCGTTACGCTGGGACGTTCCGCCTGTCCGTGTCCACGTCGAGCGGCCAGAGTTACGTGCTCGAACAGAATCTCATGGGCAAGAGGCGACTCACTCGCGGCGGGTGAACGAGTTGTCGGTTACGAGGCTCTCTTCTTTCGTGTGTTTCGTCGGATTCGTGGTTGCGTCTGCTTTTTCTGGAATGCAGTGAGTTCCTGGGAAATCAGAGTCTCATCACCTCGTCTCCTACGGTGGGAATGGAGTGTTGCGAGACGCCTCAAGGCGTAACGATCCAGTTGCAATGGGGAGCGCGCGCGCCCTCGCGTGCGGTGGTCGGCGCCCTCGCCGAACACAGTGCCGCACTTGGACGAATCGCTGTTTGGCGACCCAATTACGCTCCGCTGCCGACCGGCGAGGCGCCGGTCGGAATACGCGAGGGCGCGTGTGCTCCCCGTGAATGTGAAATCAGCGGGTGGAAGTCGGGGCAACGGGCGCGAGCAAGCAAAGCCACCTCGACCGCTCTCGCGGTCCCGCCGTCGAACCGCAATGGCTCACGCGGATGATGGCCGTCCCCGGTGACAACGCGCATGGGACCCGATCAACGGAAACTGCTCGCTGTTCGTCCGGCTCATTTTCGAAGTCCACGTCCGCCGGTTCCCGATCGCGACGAACCCATATTACTTGTCCAGACGGCTCCAGTCTGCCACCGTCGGTCAAGCCGGGAAAAACAAAATCCCTGTTAGTCGCGGGGTTATCGGAAAGCGAATCATGGAAAATCATCGCCCACCAAAAGATCGAACCGACACTGTTATTGCCCGCCGGAAGTTTCTCCAAATCACCGCGACGGCGGCGGCCTTCACCGTGGTGCCTCGTCACGTCCTGGGCGGTGCCGGACAAGTTGCGCCCAGCGAGAGAATCACCATCGCCGGCATCGGCTTGGGCGGCCAGGGCATGCAGAACATGGCCATCTTCCAGCAGATCCCGGAAGTGCAGATTGTGGCGGTGTGCGACGTCAATCGTGAGGGCGGCCGCTACCTCTCCTGGAACTGGTCCGAGGGCCGGGAGGGGCAAACCTGCGGACGCGAGCCAGCGCGGCGCGCGATGGACGATTACTACGCCAAGCAGCAGCGCTCGGGACAATACCGCGGCTGCAAGGCCTACAACGACTATCGCGAGCTGCTCGACAAGGAAGACGTGGACGCCGTGATGATCGCCACGCCCGATCACACCCACGCCGTCATCACGATGGCCGCGCTCAAGCGGGGCAAACACGTCTATTGCGAGAAGCCGCTCACCTGGTCGGTCTCCGAAGCACGCCAGGTCTCGGAAGCGGCGCGCCGCGCCAAGGTCGCCACCCAGTGCGGCAACCAAGGCCAAGCCTCCGAGTCCGCGCGAGTCACGCAGGAGATGATCGCCGACGGCGCCATCGGCGGGGTGCGCGAGGTGCAGGTGTCGTATGGGGTTCGCTTCTGGAGTTGGCCAACTTGGGAAGGCCGCCCGCCCGATGCGCCGCCGGTGCCCGACGGATTCGATTGGGATCTCTGGCTCGGCCCGGCGCCTGCTCGACCGTATCATCCCGCGTATCATCCGTGGACGTGGCGCAACTGGCGCGACTTCGGCACCGGTCTTCTTGGCGACCTCGGCCTGCACAAGCTCTCGACCGTCTTCAAGGCGCTGAACCTCGGCCATCCGATCAGCGTGGAAGCGAGCGCGACGAAACTGAGCCCCGAGACTTATCCACTGGGCGAGATTGTGCGTTTCGAGTTTCCGGCGCGTGGCCCCCTGCCACCCGTCACGATCAACTGGTATGATGGTGGATTAAGGCCACCCCGGCCGCCGGAACTGGAGGACGACGAGCCGATGCGGGACACGATCTACATCGGCGATCGCGGCAAACTCATGGGAGACCGGCTCATCCCCGAGTCGCGAATGGAGACCTACAAGAAACCGGCCAAGACACTGCCGCGCTCTCCTGGGCAAATGCAGGAATGGATTGCCGCCATCCGTGGCGGTCCGCCGGCTGGGTCCAGCTTCACCGACCATTCCGGGTTGGTCACGGAAGTCTGCCTGCTGGGCAATATCGCGGTTCACGCGCAGAAGAAGCTTCTGTGGAACGGCGCCAAAATGGAGTTCACCAATGACAAGGCTGCCAACCAGTTGCTCCGCCGGGAATACCGGCAAGGATGGACCTTGTGAAGTAATTCCACTTTGCTTTCAAGTTGAGCGGAATGTGCCCTCACCCGTCCTTCGGACACCCTCTCCCATCGGATGGGAGAGGGACGGGGTGAGGGAGCAGTTAGTCTCATCTTGATCGCGAACTGGAGTAAGACGTCCGGCCACGGACATTCAGTCAAGGCGATCATGGAAATCGGCCGGCGGACGAGGTTGGGTGCCACTCGATGCCGCCGCACTTTCAATTCGAAACGCCCGGTCGTCGAAGCGCAGGAGAAAATCCGATGCAAGCGGCTGACGGGTCAGGGGGCGTCGGCCGACTTTTGACCGGTGCGGATGGCTTCCCGGTTTTGGTGTTCGATGGCGCGACGAGCTTGGTATTTCTGCTCGCGCCACGCGTCCAAAGCGCAGGGGCTGAAACCGCTGCCATCGGCTTCGGGCCGGCGGGCCAGGCTTGCGGCACCGCTGCGAATCAGCGCGAGGGCCTCGTGACGTTGGGGATCGGCGGGGTCAGAGAATGCGTTCAGACAGGGGCTGAGTTCCGGCCGATCGAAACAGACCTGGGGCCCGCGATTGTTCGAGTGCCCGGCCAGTTGACGGATCGGCACGCGGGTGAGCGTCTCCAACCGCGCCAACTGCCGGTCATCCAACGGCGAGCGCCCCGCCAGATTGTCCGGGTAGGCGCTGGCGAAACTGGGATAGTAAGGGGCGTTCAGGTCCATCCAGGTGACGATGCGATCGAATTCTTCACGGGTGAGCTTGAGCTTCCAGTTCTTCAGCAGAGCCTGGCCGAGTTTGCTGGCCCGCGCGCCCCAGGAATAGGCCGCCTGGGTCTCCGGTGGACCGGCCCCGACCACTCGGATGAGTTTCCTCCGCCACAGCTCGTTGTAGGAGACATTGAACACGAGGTCTCGGTCACCGGCCAGGTTGACGATCTGCGCCGCCTTTTGGCCGAAATCGTGACAACTGAGGCAATGCCGATTGAACACCGGTTGCACTTCCGCGAGATAATTGAAATCGCGCGGCGGACCGTACCAGCCTTCGAGTCGGCTCGGAGCACGGCGCAGCGCTTGCAGTTGGCCTGTTACGGCCGGAGCGGTGCCGCGCTCCTCGTGACAACCGATGCAACTGGCGCGCTCACCCGATTGCACCAGGGTGCCGCTGCGCATGGAGTGCACCATCATCCCGTCTTCATCCAGGAGTTGGAAATAGACGAAACGATCCGCGGGCACTTCGAAGTAAGCTGAGCCATCGGCTTCAACGGGCACAGTGCCCAGGATGCGTTTGATCCCGAAATCGTGCCAGTTCATGGCCGGCGCTTCCTGGCCCTGGCCGCCCCACGCCGGGCGCGTCCAGAAGCGTTTCTCCGGTGACTCGATCACGCGCAGCCACTTCACGGCGCCCCGTTTCACCCCGGTCATGTGGGTCCCTTGATAGACATCCTGGACGTAGAAATACCCCGGCTCGTTCTCGAAGTCGCGCCGCTCCGGAATGACCGGCGGACGCGGGCGCGGCCCCAGCGGCATCGGGTCGAAACAGCCCGGGGCCTCCGAGTGAAGCAGAAGCTCGTTGCCAAAAACGTCGAGCAGGTAAAGGCCCATTTGTTCCCCTGAACCGGTCTGGCGCGAAGCCAGAAAATACTTCTCGTTGAGCGGAAACGGGTCCTCGTACTTCGGCCGCACGGCCGTGAACTTGTCGAAGATTTCCCAGCCCGACTCCTGGATCAGGTTGGTGGCGTCGGCGGGCCAGGTGCGGACCACGGCGCGCGCGCCGTCCAGCCCGAGCCGCCGGTCCACGATGGCCAGCGCGCCCCACGGCCGGTCATGGCAGGAGCCGAACACGCACAGGGCCTGTTCGGTGCCGGGAATGATCCGGGCGTCAATCACGGCGCCGGGCGAGGCGGTGTTGTTGCCCCAGTAGGCCGTGTGACTGGTGCCGTCCGGGTTGACGGTCCAAAGCGATTGCGCGTCGCCGAAATTGCGATCCACGTATTCCCAGCGGTCGTAGAGGATGCGTCCGTCGGGCATGAGCGAGCCGTGCCCCTCGAAGAGCGTGCTCTTG
>CAYHFE010000079.1:0-19022 GCA_964355375.1 uncultured Verrucomicrobiota bacterium | reverse complement strand
ACTGCAGCATGGCCATGGCGCTCTTGACCAGCGCGAGGTTGTTGCGATAGCTCGCCGGCTCGCCGATTTTGCTGATCTCGGTCGAGACGCGCGGCAGCCAGGTGTTGTAAAGAAAGCCGGTGGGATCCGCGATGAGCGCGTCGTATTCGTCGGCCTTCATGAAGGCCTGGTCCTCGGCGGGCTCGATGTAATTGAAGCCGGTGGTGTGCGGGATGCCGAGGCCGGGGATGCCGTAGTAGCGCAGCCCGGCCGCCTGGGCCAAGCCGGTCCAGACATAGACCATGTTCGGCACAATGGCGTCCCACTGGAAATCCTGGGCCGTCTTGATCGCGGCCTCGAAGGCCTTGGTGTAATCGTGTGCGACTTCCTGGCAGGTGTAGCCGGCGTTGCGGGCGGTGAACTCGGCGACAAAGGGCCGGATCGGGATCATGTCCGGCTTCTCGTTGCGCAGGGCGGTGACGTAGCGGGCGAGGCGTTCTTGGTAAAGTTGCTCGTTGTTCATAGAGGGACAGTCAGACTTTACGGCGACACGGCGGGCGTTGCCGAGAAGATTTTTCGCCGAACCGCCCCAGCCCACGGCTGAGGATGAGGCTCAAGAAACCAAGACCCGTTGGCGCTTTCAGGGCGCTGATAATAGAACGCTGTAAAGGGGTCGGTTCTTAAAGGGGTCGGTTCTTGAGATTGTAAAAGGGTCAGTTCTTGAGATTGGCCACAAGCATTATTCCGGATGCGTCTTGCCGCCGACCGGCCGCGATGCTGAGTTTGTCGATGGGGCGTCGGGTCAAGGAGTTCAGGGTTCGAACAGAGGTTCCTGATTCTGCATCAACTCCGACTATCCAAGCTGAATCCGGCAGTTTCAAGCGCGGGCGACGCCATATCCGCGAAAGGAAAAGGCTTTGGCCGCAGAAGAAGGTTCACCCGACGGGCGAATCGGACAATCCGGCCTATCGATCCTCTGATCGCGTGGTTCGCGCGTTCCGCGGTTCCTTTTTGACGCTGCGCGGTTCAGGGAAAACTGCTTTTGCGTCGGGATCACTTTGGCCCTTTGTGCCTGACCGTTTTCGCAGTCATTCATTAGGGCTCCTGCCCGCCGCCGGCGACAGCAGTTCTCATTTTGACAAGTATGTAGTCCCGGCTTCAGCCGGTCGCCACATGAAAACCGGCTGAAGCCGGGACTCCATGCGTGGAGCGGACAGTGTCCTGAGTCAAAATGAGGACTGCTGCGCCGGCGAGCTTCCTGCTTGTCACTCAAAACTATGGCCCGTAAGTTCTTGGTTGCGTGCATGGCATAGCGTTTCAAATTGGCGGCTTGACGGTCTATTGGTATGGCATTCTTGCCGCCGCGGGTTTTCTGCTCGGCTTCTGGGTGGCCGGACGCCGGGCGCCCCGCGAAGGCATGTCGGCGGACGCCATTATGGATTTAGCTCCGTGGCTCATCGCGGGTGGGATTATCGGCGCGCGGGCTTTGTACGTTGTTTCTTACTGGAAGGAAGAGTTTGCCTCCCAGCCAATCTGGGAAATCCTCATGATTCGACGCAGCGGCTTGGTCTATTACGGCGGCCTCCTGGGCGCTTCGCTGGCGACGATTCTGGCGGCCCGCGTCAAGCGATTGCCGCTCTGGAAACTGGCCGATATCTTCGCCCCGAGCATTGCGCTGGGACATGCATTTGGCCGGATCGGGTGTTTGATGACGGGATGCTGCTACGGTCGGCCGACCGATCTGCCGTGGGCGATCCATTTCCCGACGGATCACTGGACGCGCGGAGCCGGGGTCCATCCGACCCAGGTTTACGAGTCATTCCTTAATTTCATCCTTTTTCTCGCATTGCAGTGGGTGTATCGTCGCAAATCGTTCGACGGCCAGATCTTCGCCATTTACCTCATGAGCTATGCCTGGCTCAGGACTTTGGTGGAGCTTTTCCGGGGCGATTATCCGATTCATTATCTTGGGGGACTCGCCACCCCGGCCCAATTGGTCAGCGCCGGGATACTCGTGGTGGGGTTGATCTTATTCTGGCGCCTGCGTTCGTCGAAGTTCCCTCAAACCACCAACCGATCTGGAGAATCCGCGAAATGAGTCATGGTTAATCGAACCGAAACCATCGTCGTCAACGAATCGCTTCCCAACGTTCGCCTCGACACGTATTTGCGGACCCAATTTCCGGTCGTCTCCCGGGGAACGATTCAGCGGCTCATTGAAGAAGGCCACATTCGAGTCGATGGCCAGTTGGTCAAACCGACCCACCACCCTCACGCCGGGGAGCGGGTTGAAGTGCATTGGCCGGAACCCAAGTCAGCGGAAGCCCGGCCCGAGGACATTCCGCTTGAAATTCTTTTTGAAGATGGCGACATCCTGGTTTTGAACAAGCCGCCAGGATTGGTTGTTCACCCCGGGGTCGGGCATGATGAGCATACTTTGGTGAACGCCTTATTGCATCATTGCCACGGCCAATTGAGCGGAATCGGGGGCGTGGCCCGACCTGGCATCGTGCATCGATTGGACAAAGACACGAGCGGGTGTTTGGTGATCGCCAAGAACGACCCGACTCATCTGGCCTTGAGCGCTCAATTTGAGGCTCGGCAGGTGACCAAGGTCTATGAGGCTCTGGTCTGCGGCCATCCGCTTAAGCCCTCGGCGGATATTCGTACCGCGATCGCCCGTCATCCCAGCCACCGCAAACGGATGGCGGTGAGCGATGGCTCGGGGCGTTCGGCTTGGACCAGCTACCGGGTTCTGGAGGATCTGAATGAGTCCACGCATGTTGAAGCCCGGCTGCATACCGGCCGCACGCACCAAATCCGCGTCCATTTCCATCATCTTGGCTTTCCCGTGGTGGGTGATTCGATCTACGGCAGCCGGCAGAATCGACATCTGACCGAACGGACGGGTTACACCGCCCTCCGTCAAATGCTGCATGCCCGGCACCTGTCCTTTCTCCATCCCGGAACCACGACCGAGATGCGATTCGAAGCGCCCTTGCCGGAGGATTTCCAGAGCGCCTTGTCGGCGTTGCGGGACAGTGGTGATCCACTCGACTGATTTCGGGAGTCTTATTTTGTTGTAGATCCGAACAAAAGGCGGACCGGAATTCCGCTTTGACTCGTGCAGGGGCTTGGGTATGCTTCGCCCCTATTTAATTTTATGTCAAAGCTGACCGTTGCCGACCTCGATGTTCGTGGCAAACGCGTATTGGTGCGCGTGGACTATAATGTACCGATGGAGGAGAAGGCGGGCCAGATGGTCATTAATGATGTCACCCGCATCAAAGAGACTTTGCCCACACTTATTCTGCTGATTGAGAAAGGGGCTCGGCTGATCCTCGCGGCCCACCTTGGACGTCCGAAAGGCCAGCGCGATCCCTCCATGTCGCTCCGCCCCGTCGCTCAGAAACTCGCGGACATGGTGGGGCGACACGTCGCCTTTGTGGATGATTGCATTGGCGAGAAAGTTGAGAAGACCGCCGAACTGCTCCAACCGGGCGACCTCATGCTTTTGGAAAATGTCCGCTATTACAACGAAGAAGAAGCCAATGATCCGGTGTTCGCCGAGAAGCTCGCCAAAGTGGCCGACGTCTATGTCAACGACGCCTTTGGATCGGCGCATCGCGCCCACGCCTCCACGGAAGGAGCCGCCCGAATCGTCGCCAAACGCGGGGGCTTATGCGCGGCCGGCCTGCTCATGGAACGTGAACTGAAGTTTCTCGGGGAAGAACTGGAGAATCCGAAGCGGCCCTTCGTGGTCATTCTCGGCGGAGCCAAGGTTTCCGATAAGATCAACGTCATCGACCGCCTGCTGGAGAAGGCTGATTCCATTTTGATTGGCGGAGCGATGGCCTATACGTTCAAGCTGGCGCAGGGCAACAAAACCGGAAAATCGCTCGTGGAAAGCGACAAGGTGGATGTGGCCAGATCGGCCCTGGAGAAAGCGAAGAGCCGCGGAGTGCAATTCCTGCTGCCCAGCGACGATCTCGTGGCCACTCCGGTGGAAACCGGCACGTTGAACAAGAAAGGCAAACCGGTGGTCGAAATGCAGAATCCGCGAATCAACACCACGCCGGACTTGCCCGCGGATGGCGGCGGCGTTGATATCGGCCCGGCCACGGTGAAGGCTTACTGTGACGTCATCAGGAGCGCCCAGACCGTTCTTTGGAACGGCCCGATGGGGATTTTTGAGGACAAGCGATTTGCCGATGGAACCAATGCGGTGGCCCGTGCCGTCGTGGAAGCCACGCAAAAGAACGGTGCCGTCAGCATCATTGGTGGCGGTGACAGCGTCAAGGCGTTGAACAACGCCGGACTGGGCGATCAGGTCACGTTCATGAGCACCGGCGGCGGAGCGAGCCTCGAGTTTCTGGAAGGTCAGGAACTTCCCGGCGTCGCCGCCCTCACGGACAAATAATCAATCCAAACTTTCTCCCAACTCAAGAAATGAACAAAGAACGGAAGCTGATCATCGCCGGCAATTGGAAGATGAATAAGACCGTGGCGGAAGCCCTGGATCTGGTCCAAGGACTGAAACGCGAGCTGTCGGCCGTCAAAGAAGTGGACATTGTGGTTTGTCCGCCTTTTACAGCGCTGAGCGAGGTCTCGAAGGCCATCTTGGACTCGAATATTCGTCTCGGCGCCCAGAACATGAGCGAACAGAATGGCGGCGCGTTTACGGGCGAAATCGCCGCCGGAATGCTCAAGGAATTCTCGGTTCGCTACGTGATTCTCGGCCATTCCGAGCGGCGCGCCTATCAGGAGGAGCCAGATGAGTTGATCTCCAAGAAAGCCCACGCCGCTCATGCGGCTTCCCTGAAGCCGATCGTTTGTGTCGGGGAAACGCTGGCGCAACGGGAAGCGAGCCAGACCGAGGAGGTCATTGGCCAACAGCTCGCCGGCTCGCTCGCGGGGTTGAGCAAAGAACAGATGGCCGAGACGATTCTGGCCTATGAGCCGGTCTGGGCCATTGGCACCGGACGCAACGCGTCCCCAGAACAGGCCCAAGAGGTCCATACGTTTATTCGCCGCACGTTGATTTCGCTTTTTGATGAAGCGGTTGCCAAACGCGTTCGAATTCAATACGGTGGAAGCGTCAAGCCGTCCAACGCTCGGGAGTTGATGAGCCAGGCGGATGTGGACGGCGCCCTGGTGGGGGGCGCGTCTCTGGAAGTTCGGGCGTTCACGGATATTATTAAGAATTCAATTTAAGCGAAAAAAGTATGAGTCTGTTGATTGGTTTATTGACGTTTCTCCTAGTGGTGATCTGTCTGTTATTGATTTTGTTGGTCTTGATCCAACTGCCCAAAAAAGAAGCCGGAGCGGGGGTGGCGTTCGGCGGGGGGGCCACGGACGCTCTCTTCGGGGCGGGTTCCGGCAATGCCCTGACAAAAATGACGAAGTATTTCGCTACGATCTTCGTTTGCATGTCGCTGCTCCTTTCCTGGATGAACGGCCATCGGGCCAAGGAGTCGAACCGCCGGCTGGAAACGGAGTTAATGAAGAAGGCCGCGGCCGCCGCCCCGGCGATGCCGGGTCTGGCTGCGACCAATCAAGCCAGCCAGAGCGCCTCAGCGCTTCTCCAAGCGACGTCCGCGGCACCCACCGCCGCCACCGCGCCGGCCGCCAAACAGGCAGAGGCCCCAGTAGTTTCCCCTCAGGCAACGCCCACCACGGCTCCCGCAGCGCTCCCGCAGGCGACCACCAACCTCGTCGTCGCTCCGGCAGCGGCGTCCCCGGCCGCCCCGCCGGCGGCCAGCTCGCCCGCGACCCCAACTCCCGCTCCTCCGAAGTGAGGGGAGGCGATGAAGGATCGGCGTGGCATGACGGAGCCAGAAGCTCCGGCGGTGCCTCGTCCGACCTGGGCTGACCCATCCCTTCAGGAACGGCTGGGTTTAGGAGCGCGGAAGTCTTCTGCCGATTTCTCAACGTCGCTCAAAAGCGCCAGAGGGCTGGCGCACTCCAAGACGCTGGCGCGACCCAGCGAGCGCCGTTTGGTTCTTGGCCCCAAGGCAGGCACCAAGCGAAAGAAGGCTTTCCATGAACTTGGGTGGGGTGAGACTCCGTCGAACCCTGATTGTTCTGTCGGTCCATATTCCAGGGCTCGACGGAGTCTCGCCCCACCGTTGGATGGGTTCATGGCACCGATTCGCGTCCAATCGTTGGAGGTTGTCCCTCCCCATGAACCACCCTCGCTGTGGGTCGCCGACTCGCGATCCGAACCGGACCTCCGCGAGGCGCTGCGGTTCATGGTCCCAAGGCGCGCCGGAATGGGCGTCGGGGCGGCCCAAGATCGGGGTCGAGACCGCTTCGGGCCAGGGCACGCTCGGATTGCGGGGAAGGAAAAATATCCGCGCGGTTCGCGGATTTCATTTGCGGGACTGCTCTGCTCTTTGCTCGTTCTCATCGGATGCGGCCGCCCCACCGCTCAACCGAATCTCGTCATCATCAATGGGCCGGAACCTGAATCGCTGGACCCGGCGATGATCACCGGTCAGGCGGATGGAAGGGTCGTTCTCTCCCTCTTCGAAGGCCTCACCCGATTTCATCCCGAAGACGGCACTCCGATTCCCGGATTGGCCGACCGCTGGGAACTTTCCTCGGATGGACGGATTTACACCTTCCACATTCGGACCAACGCGGCTTGGTCCACCGGCGAACCGCTGACCGCGGAAGACGTGGTCTATTCCTGGAGACGGGTTCTGGATCCGCTCACGGCGTGCGAATACTCCGGGCTGCTCTTCTACATCAAGAACGGCGAAGCGTATGCGACCGGAAGTCTCAAGGATCCGGCCCAAGTGGGCGTGACGGCCGTTGATCCGAAGACCCTTCGGGTTGAGCTCGTCGATCCAACCCCGTTCTTCCTCGACCTGTGTGCTCTCCCGACCCTCTGCGTTGTGCCCAAACAAGCGATCGAAAAGCACGGTGACCGGTGGCTGACCTCCCGCCCGCTTCCGGTCAGCGGCGCCTACGAACTGGAGTTGTGGCGCCTCAATGACAAAGTCCGGCTCCGGAAAAATTTGCGTTACTGGGACGCGGCGCGGACTCGGTCCGCCCTCGTCGATTTGCTCCCGTGTTCGCTCGCGACGACCGCGTTGAATCTTTATGAATCCCGCGAAGTGGATATCGTCTGGGACAAGGAATTGGTCCCGACGGAGTTGATTGACGTTTTGCGGCGCCGCCCGGATTTTCACCGGTTTGATTACCTGGGGACCTACTTCGTTCGATTCAACGTGACGCGCCAGCCCTTTGATGATGTTCGGGTGCGTCAGGCCCTGGCGCTGGCCATTGACAAGCGGAGGCTGGTGGAAAAGTTCACCAACGCCGGAGAGAAGCCCGCGGATCACCTTGTGCCGCCCGGCTTGGCCGGATACCAATCGCCGCCCGGTCTGGGATTCAGTCCGGAGAACGCCCGCCGTCTCCTGGCCGAAGCCGGATTTCCGGGAGGACGAGGCTTCCCCCGTTTCGCCTATCTCTACAACTCCGGCAAGACCCACGAACAGATTGCCGTCGAGATGCAGGAGATGTGGCGGCGTGAGCTGGGCCTCCGGGTGGAACTGCGCCAGCAGGAGATGAAGGTCTATTTCCAAGCCATGACCCAGCTTGATTATGACCTATGCCGGAGCAGTTGGATCGGTGATTACAGCGATCCGAACACCTTCCTTGATCTCTTCATGAGCAACAATGGGAACAACCGCACCGGCTGGAAAAGCCCGGCCTTCGATCGCATGCTCCGGGAAGCCAATGCCCAGCCCGAGCCGGCTCGTCGGGCCGGCCTCCTGCGCGCGGCGGAATCCCTCTTGATCCAGGAGGCGGTGCCGATCGTGCCGATCTACTTTTACGCCGGGCTCGAATATTACGACTCCGAGAAGATTCAGGGCATTTATCAAAACCCTCGCAGCGAGCATCCGCTGCGGGCGATCGGAAGGGTCGCGCCGCCAACGGGAGCGGCGCGGGCGAATTCAAATTGAAATCGATTCCGGCGACGGGTGCGCTAGGTTGACTGCGGACTACGGAACGGACGTTATGCATTTGCTCCAGCGCCTCGCCTTCATGATTCCGCTGATGTTGCTGATCAGCTTCCTGGCTTTCGTGCTGGTGCGCGTGGCTCCGGGCGGCCCGTTTGACAAAGAGCGAACGCCGGCTTCCCCGGAAATCGAGCGTAATCTGAAAGCCAAGTATCATCTCGACGAGTCGATTCTCCGGCAGTATTTCCGGTACCTGGGCGGAGTGGTTCGAGGGGACTTTGGCCCTTCTCTGAAGTACCGCAGCCATGGAGTGGCGGAAATCATCGCCCAAGGTCTTCCCGTATCCCTGACGCTGGGAGCTTTGTCCTTCCTCTTCGCGAGCGGCCTCGGCATTCCACTGGGAATCCTCTCCGCCGTCCGTCGCGGGCGCCTGGAAGAGAAGGCGGCCACTTTCCTGGCTTTCCTGGCCGTCTGCGTCCCGCCCCTGGTGGTCGGACCGATTCTGATCATGCTCTTTGGCATCCAGTTGAACTGGCTCCCCGTCGCCCTCTGGGACTCACCTCGTCACGCCCTCCTGCCCATGGTCACGCTGGGATTCTTCTTCTCGGGTCGCATCGCCCGACTGACCCGGGAGGGCCTTCTGAACACGCTGCAATCGGAGTTTATTGTCGCGGCTCGAGCCAAAGGCTTGAGCGAATCCGCAGTCGTTTTGAAGCAGGCGCTTCCGCTCGCCATCCTGCCGGTGGTTTCCTACTCCGGCCCGCTTCTGGCCGATCTGCTCACCGGCTCGTTCGTCGTCGAGAACATCTTCCAAATCCCCGGCATCGGCGTCGCGATGGTGAACAGCTCGCTCAATCGTGATTACACCCTGGTGGTCGGCTTGGTGATCCTCTACGCCGGTTTGCTTCTCGTCCTGAATCTGCTGGTGGATCTTTCCTACAGCCTGCTTGATCCCCGAATGAAGCATGACTGAACGTCAGACAACCAGGCCAAAGCCGGTCGGAGGGCAACGCCCGGATGAAACCGCCGCGCCGGGATGCACCGCTCTCGGGGAATTTGCCCAAGCGACTCCTCTCAGTCTCAACCAACGAGCCTGGCGTCGTTTTCTGAGAATCCGCCCGGCTGTGCTGAGCGGGCTTCTCCTCGGGGCGGCCGTGCTTCTGACGATTCTCTGGCCGATCCGTGAGGCCCAATGGATCTCCCTCGCCCTGCCGAACGCGCTTCGCCATTCATCCTTGGCTCTTTCCGACGATCAATTTCAGAAACCGAGCTGGCGCTACTGGTTCGGCACCGATGCCCACGGGCGGGACTTGCTCAGCCGGGTCATTCACGGATCCCGAGTTTCGTTATTGGTCGGGGTCGTGGGGGCGGGCGTCAGTTTGTCGATCGGTGTTTCCTGGGGAGCCGTCGCGGGTTACCTGGGCGGCCGCTGGGATGGCGCGATGATGCGAATCGTGGACATCCTTTATTCCATGCCCTCGATCTTGTTCGTCATCGTCCTGATCACGACTTTGGAGGATGGGTTCAAGGGTTTGCTGGCCCGGGGTTTTGGACCCGAATCGGAGTCATCCGCGCGAATCGTCTTTCTTTTGGCCGGACTGGGCGCGGTCTCGTGGCTCAACATGGCGCGAATCGTCCGCGGCCAGGTTCTTTCCTTGCGCTCCCGAGGTTTCGTCGCGGCCAGCCGGGCGCTTGGCGCAGGTCACACGCGCATCCTCGTCCATCATATCCTGCCCAATGTCTTCGGCGTGGTCATCGTCTATCTCATGCTGACCATCCCCTCCATCATCCTTTATGAATCCTTCCTCAGTTACCTGGGACTGGGAATCCAGCCGCCTCAGGCCAGCCTCGGATCGCTGATTGCGGAAGGCGCCGCTCAAATCAATCCCATTCGAACCTACTGGTGGGTGGTGGTCTTTCCGGGAGTGATCTTGAGCAGCCTTCTGTTGGCCCTGAATTTCTTCGGAGACGGACTTCGAGATGCGTTCGACGTTCGACGTTCGGATTCGTGAGCCGGAGTTCGCGCGCAGACTTCAGTTTTCTGGGTCTTCCGAAGGTTCTTTGAACGGATTGCCGGGGCCAGCGCCGGCGGCCATCGAATCGATTCGAGGCACTCGGAACGGAGAGATCAAGAGGAACACCCAGCCCACGACCCAGTGCAGCAAGAAGGCGAACAGGAGCTGAATGAGATTCAATTGCTGCAGGCCGTAGGCGACGAGCGCCGCGCTCAGGAGAAGAGCTCCCGGCATGAGTGCGGCCATGGCCAGACTCCACGCCGCTCTCTGGGAAAGCGATCGCTTTGTGAACCCAGCGATGATTCGAACCGGCCACGCGTAAGCCATGGCCAGGATGATCCAGACCGTGATCAAAACCGCCGCCGTGGTCAGACCAAGACCCGCCAAGACGGCCGGCTGCCACGCGCCCCACCACGGTTCCACCTCCGCCCGATTCAATCGGATCGTCCATTCGGTGGGATACGGAATCGCCGCATGACCGAGGAATGAGCGGATCCGGAGTTGGGTGCGCCGCCATTCCCATTGGAGATCCGCCACCAAACCCAGTTCGCCCTGGTCGGCTGGATCAACTCCGATCGAGAGAAACTGCCCCTCCGCCAGTTGGCTGGGCGCCGAATCGGGCCACTCCAATCGGCCCTGCCGGATCGCCGCCATCGCGGGCAATCGCGAAATCGCCGTTCGCACCGAGGGTTCCCACGCCGCATGGAAGAACCAAACCACACTGACAGCGCCGATCAGGGCGACCGCCCCCATCATCGCGAGCACTCGGGTGAAGGGCGCTCGGGCAAAGGCCGCCACGCCGCCAAAGGTCAACGGCTGCCATGGAATGCTCTCGCCCCCCTCGACGGTGCTCATGGGTGCGGTCTGCGGCGGCGGAACGACGGGTCGCTCCAAGCCGAAGATATGAATTTGCGACTAAAACTCCGGTTTGGGTTCGGCCGGCGGTTGGCTCCCAGCCGGAGGCTGGACCAAGACGATCGGCAAGGGAAAACGGAGTTTCATCACCTCATCCACCAGCACTTCGACCGCATAGACACCGGGCGTCTCGAACTTGAGTTGGCCAAACACCGTCACATTCGTCGCGCTGTTGGCCGCACCCTGGAGATTGAATTTCACCTGGCTTTGCCGAACGACGGTGACTTGGTCCGGAGCGATGATGCGGGCGCTTTCTGTAAACGCGCCCACGCCCGCGGTCCAGCGATTAAACAGGCTCAACTTGGCCGCCGTGACGGGAAACTGTGGGACCTGAACGAAGCCGATCACTCCAATGATCATGAAGTTTCCATTGATCTCCTGCCGCACCTCTTCACAAAGAAGCGAGCATTGCAGATCCGGCAAGATTCGGGTGGGTTGCATAGATAGTGTTGTTCGTTGATCGACGGTCGTGTTGGAAACGCGCGGGCCGGGTTCAGGGTGAGACGAGCCATCCGCTCTCAAGCTGTGGTCGCATGGCCAGTCGTCCGATCGTTCACCTTTCAACGCGTCGCCTGTTCCGCCGCTTGAAGTGTGTTGGCCATCAACAGGGCAATCGTCATCGGACCGACGCCTCCGGGGTTGGGCGTGATTCTCCCAGCGACCGGCTGGACACCCACGAAATCCACGTCACCCACCAGACGGTAACCGCCTTTGGCCGCCGGATCGCTGACCCGGTTTACTCCCACATCGATGACCACAGCTCCGGGCTTGACCATCTCTCGTTTGACAAATCCGGCCACCCCGAGAGCGGCGATGATGATGTCGGCTCGACGGCAGTGCTCGGAAGTGTTCCGGCTGCCAGTGTGACAGAGAGTGACCGTCGCGTTGGCGTGGCGCGCCTTTTGCAGGAGCAAGGCAGCCATCGGCTTGCCCACGATATTTCCGCGTCCCAGGACAACCACTTCCGCTCCTTCCACCGGCACCCCAGTCCGGATGAGCAATTCATGGATCCCCGCCGGCGTGCAGGGTATAAAACCGGACCGATCGCCCAGCATCAGCTTTCCCATGTTCACTGGATGGAAGCCGTCCACATCTTTTTCCGGCAATAGGGCGGAGTAAACCGCCGCCGAGGAAACCTGTCTCGGAATCGGCGATTGGACGAGAATCCCGTGAATTCGAGCGTCCGCGTTCAAGGTGGCGACTAACCGCAACAACTCCGCCTCCGATGTCTCTGCCGGCAGCACGTGAGTCACAGACACGATGCCCAGCCGCCGGCTGACCCGCTCCTTCATCCCGACATAAACCTGCGAGGCGGCATCATCACCGACGCGGACGAAAGCCAGACCGGGCTCGATTCCGCGACTCTTCAGAACCTCGATGCGCCGCGCGGTCTCACCGTGGATTTGCTCGGCGATCGCGCGGCCATCAATCAAGTTTTCTTGAGGCATCACGGAGCGAGTTCGAGCGTCTGAATCTCAATCAAAGGAATATTAGGCCAACGCGGATCAATGCCTTCCTCGCCGGTCGTGACGATCTTCTTGCCTCTGAAATCCTTCAGTTTGAGGGTCGGCTCATCGGTGTGGAGATAATTGATGACTTTCTTGGTTTCAGGATGAACCAGTTCGAAATAAGTCGGCGCCTGAATACTCCGGGTGGCTCGGACGATGCCTTCCCGTCGCACAATCCGCTTTGGCGGAGGGCCCGTTTCGGTCGGCTTTGGAGTGATCACGGCGGCGGCGGTTGCCACTGGAGTCAAGGCAGGCACCGACGCTGGGGTTGGGGTTGGCGCGGTCTTTTCCGGAGTCGTCGTCTTCTCCACCGCCGGCTCTGGAATCGCTGGCTTCGGCTCGGTCACGACGAGTGCCGGGGTTCTGGTGTCCGGTTTGGGTGAAGCCGCGGGAACGTCCACCGCCAGTGCTGGCGGCACCTCGACCGGCGGTGCCTGGACGATGGTGGGCGGAGCGATCGGCGCTATTTTTTCCGGCGGTAGCTCTGGAATCGGTTTGGCCGTTTCGGCAAGAACGGTGGGTTTGGGCGAGGCGGCCTCGGCGGGAGAAGCGTTGGTCGCAGCCTTCATGTCGGCCGGCGCCGGCCCGCTCGGCAACTTGGCTTCGGTCGTTAATGCCGGGGTGGGAAGAGCAGGGGAAGCAGGGAGAGGCGACGCGAGGACCAGAAGCTCGGAAGCCACGAAGGCATAGGCGGTCACCGGGGTCTCAATTTCCATCCACTCCTCGACCGTGCGGATGTCCTTGACGGTATCGCCTCGTTCGAGGCGCCCGACGACGCTGTAGTTCTCACCCGGGCCCGCGCGCAGGTTGACCCGGGAAACCTTGACGGATTTATTCGCCGGGTCGATGTAGGGCGCATGAACCCAGACCGGGGTATTCGCGGGCATCCGGATCCGGCTCCATTTCGACGGCTCGTCTTTCTTCGGCTTGGCCACCAGGATCTCTTCCAAGACCACCACTGGCTCGCCTTTTTGAAGCTGGGTGATGACTTCCCCGAGGAGTGACGCTTGTCCGCGCACGTTCAGGTGATTCTCTTTGACGGTCGCGGTCTGGTCGCCCTGTAAGTTCCCGACCCCGACCCCGAGAAGAACCGCGGTTAACCAGGCCCACGGCTGATTCATTTTCATAACAGTGAGTTTATTGTGTGCCACCGCCCAAGTCCACGCCGCCCCTCCGCTCCGTTCAACGGCCGGCCACCGGCCGCAGTAGAGATGTTCGCTCCGATTCTGTCAATGTCCGCCATTTGCCGCTGGGCAATTCTCCCAGTTTGATGGGGCCAATCTGAATCCGCTGCAGTCGCTTGACCGTCAAGGCCTGCGTCTCGAAGAGGCGCCGGACCTCCCGGTTCTTGCCTTCACTCAACTCCAACTCCACCAAGCTCTGGGAACCGTTCGCCCGCAGAAGCCGGACCCGTTCCGCCCGCAACTGCTCCCCCTCGTGCCAGACGCCTTTGGTGAAGGCACTCAGCGCCTCCTTCTCGATCTTCCCCTCCACGGTCACCAGGTACTTCTTTCGCACCCCATACCGCGGGTGGGTCAGGTGGAGGGCGAATTGTCCGTCATTCGTGAGAAAAATCAGCCCCTCGCTCTTAAAATCCAGGCGACCGACCGTGTTAAGACCACCCCACTCTTTGGGCAAGAGGTCACGGACGCTCCGCCTTTCATGCGGGTCGCTCTTCGAACAGATGTAACCCGGTGGCTTGTGCAGAGCCACGTAGAGTTTGCGCTTCTCTTTGATGGGGCTGCCATCAACCGTGACCCGGTCATGGAGGGGATCGACCTTGGCCCCCAGCGTGGACACGACCCGACCGTTCACCGCCACTCGGCCGGACAGGATAATTTGCTCACTGGCCCGGCGAGAGGCCACACCAGCGTCCGCCAGATGCTTTTGCAGGCGCGTCAGCATGGAGCATCACCCGAAACAAGTCGGGGAACAGAGGCACTCAACTACGCGTCCGGTTTGGTTTTGCGAAGTCCGGTGACGCGATCGCCCGCTTTCCATTGGCCGCGCTTTTTCAGCAAATCGACCCGTTCAAACCGCTTAAGCACGTTGCGCTTCGCGCCCAACGCGCTGGCGCCCCGGAGACTGGAATGTTGTGACATAGGACTGTTGGTTTCGCTTTATTGGCGCTGCGTCATTCCCGCAGCGAGCCGGAACTTGTAACACAACCGACCAGCCTCTGCCAATGGTTAATTCGCTGTCGGCAAATACACCCAGCGATCAAACATCGCCGCCTGCCCGCACCCTTGGCCGCTCTCATCGAGGAGGTTCCAAACGGTGGCACGGGCGATTCGAAACCGCCGGCCGGTTTGGGCAATCCGCACTCCGGAGTAGTGGTCGATGAATCCGTTCCGGGTCACCGCCTCCAACAACCGGGCTCGCTCCGTCCGATCAGGAGCCTCGGCCGTAAACCGGGACGGCGTGCGCGTCAGCTCCTCCCATGACATCTCCCAAAGGTCCAAGGCGATGCCATTGCCGTAGTTCAGAATCGGATCCGCCTCGGTCCCGTGCGAGACGAGGACGAATTCCGCGTGAAATACCGCCTCCGCCAACTCGGCCGGGCCCGACGCCCCGGGCCAGATCTCGCGACCGGTCCAATGCTTCAAACTGCGCGCCAAACAGGCGGTGTGCCGAATGACCCACTCCGTTCTCCAGATCATGCTCATCGTCATGCGTCCGCCGCAAGCGGGACGCCTTCATCCGGCAGCCATTCTCATTTTGGCCCAGGACACTGTCCGTTCGACTTCAGCCGGTTTTCACGTGGCGACCGGCTGAAGCCGGGACTACAGACGCGCCAAAATGAGAATGGCCGTTTCATCCAGTCCAGGCAATCTGAAGATGCCCCGGCGCGACCGGCGCCACGATTCCCGCGCGTGACAACCTTGTCCCTCGCCGGTAAGTTCCGCGCATGGAAACGCAGACCTTGACCCTGGGGCACTCGCCCGACCCGGATGACGCCTTCATGTTCTACGCTCTGGCGCACGACTTGATTCCTTCAGCCGGCTTCAAATTTTCGCATGTTCTGCAGGACATCCAGACCCTCAATGAACGCGCCACCCGGGGTGAACTCGATATCTCGGCCATCAGCATCCATGCCTATGCCTACGTCAGCGACCGCTACGCCTTGCTGCCCAGCGGGGCGAGCATGGGTGACGGCTACGGCCCGATGCTGGTGGCCAAAGACGTGTTGACGAAAGACGAGATCGCGCGGAAGAAGATCGCCGTTCCCGGCACGATGACGAGCGCGTTCCTGGCGCTGCAGCTCTGGCTGGGGCGACCGGCGCCGGAACTGGATTATCGAGTCGTCCCGTTCGACGGCATTTTCGATGCGGTGCAGCAGGGCCAAGCCGAGGTCGGGCTCATCATCCACGAAGGGCAACTGACCTACCAGGATCGGGGGTTGCGACTCTGCCAGGACTTGGGGATCTGGTGGGGCCGGGAAAATGACGGCCTGCCGCTGCCTTTGGGTGGCAATGTCATTCACAAACGATTCACGCCGGCCACTCGCCGAGCCATCGCCGATATCCTCATGGCCAGCATTCGCTACAGCCTGGATCATCGGGCTGACGCCGTCCGGCACGCCCTGCAGTACGCGCGCGACATGGGGCCAGAGCTCGCCGATAAGTTCGTCGGAATGTACGTCAACCACTGGACGATCGATTACGGAGACAAGGGACGTGAATCCATTCGCCGTTTCCTTGGCCAAGCGTTTGAACGAGGTCTCCTCCCGCATCGCCAGGACCTCGAATTCGTAAGTTAGCCGGTATTGAAATCAGTCCCGGATCGGCGTTCCACCTCGCGGGACGTCGCCGTTTCATCGAACCCGGCAATCGGGGGCGCAGGAATTCCAGCCTAAAGTTTTCCTACAGGGGGCCGACTATACCCGACAGGCAGCGGTAGGCGTTTCTATCGCACAGGCATTGGGAAAGCACCTGAACTTGTTTTCCGCCGGCATGGATGCCGGTAAACACCAGACAAAAGGAATTGTCTTATGAGTCCTTAATATCGCTTCTCAGGCCGCTGGAACAGAGTCCCAGCCGCCAACCTCCCCGCCGTCGTTCGCGGTTTCTGAAGTCCCAAAGTGGTTTGGTTCTGCTTGGTGTGGTGTTTTGTCGCCGGTGAGTTCGCCGGACAGAAATCAAATCGCAGACTGGATGGCCAGCCGGGTTCTCACATGAAATCACTGAAGGTGAAATGTGTCGTCTCAGAACCGAGCGGAGACTCCGAGATCCTCAGAGTGCTCCCGTCAGACCTCGGCGGCCAGAATCGACCTTAAGACATAAGCAACGCAACTCTCTGGAACAATTGAGCTTTTTGCACACATCGACTTTGTCGATCGATCCACCGATCTCCCCAGCGGGTTTTTCGGAGATTGATGTGATCCTTGCTCCCTGCGCTTGGCTTCAAGATGCATCGCCGCCTCGTCAGACCGCCATGGCCTCTGCCTCACGCCCAGGAGTGGGACTGAGACCGCCGCATTTCCCAGGGCTGAGTTCTAGCCCAAGCGCTCGCAAGCGCGTGTCCGGCCCCCATCAGATCCCAGGGTGGCCGAATCAAGCCCGCGGTGATCCGCGGCCCAGCCAGCGCAATCCATTTCATCTCCGACTCGAAGCGCTCAAGAGTGATTCGCCTCCGATTACGGACCCAGTCTCTCTCAACACCGGGCCGCCTCTCACTGATCCGGTGAAGGTTGGCAAGCGAGCGGGGTTGGTTTTGCCCAGATCTCGGACTGCGTTCGGGTGGCATCGTGCCCTCGAAATCAGGCCTGGCTTCCAGGAAACGGTTTCGCCCGTGGCGATCTCGTCGCTTGAGCCATTCCATGAAGGACGTCGAGGCAGGATACGTGTGGTCGCATTTCTCGGGTCGGACCCGCCTCACGCCGCGCGTGGAGATCCGCCGCTTGCCCCAACCCATCGGTGGCGAGAGCAGTCGCCAGCAGGAGAGCGCCTTTGGTTTTCAGAAGGCGTTGATCCTCCTCCGGCGAGCCGCGCCCGAGATCCGTCCTTCGGATGGCTCCCTAGCGAGCCCCGGGCCGATGGATGTCGAAACAAGACCTCTCGCCTCGGCGACGGGTTATGTCCTCCTTCTGGAAAACCGGGAGGTCCGTCCGAAAGAACGGGACGGGCTGCAGGGCATCCGAGTGGCAACGAGCCCATGAAACAGCGGAGCGATTCCGCGCATGACGAGCCGGCCGCCCTTCAATGTGGGCGTGATCGGGCAGCTCCGGTCCGCAGGCGATTATGCCCGAGCACCGCTCGAGAGGATCACCGGGGTCCACGACGGCACTCGAGTGCGCCCGGAGTGGGCATCGCTCCGAACTGCGGGAATCTCGGCCGGCCCCGGGCGCCGGGACCACCGGAACGTAGAACAACTTTTTATGACGAGGTCTCTCCGTGGCCGAACTCGGGCGCGTGCGTGCGAGTTCACACTGGCGGAATCAGGAGATCTGGCAGTCGATCGAATTTGGTCGGGCAGGATCGGGTCTTGCGACGCATGGAGTCGCGGGACGGGTCGGTTCGACTAGAGGCCGCGATAGGCCGTTTTATCGCACAGGAAGAAATGGGAAACGCCTGAATAAAGGTTTTCCACGGCATGGAAGCCGTTAAACTCAGCAGTTAGACAAAAGGAATTGTCTTATGGTCATTAATACTAACACACCAGCGGCGGCAGCGTCTCGTCTTTTGAGTCAATCATCGAGCCTCCTCTCCAAGTCACTGGCTCGGTTATCCTCCGGGACAAAAATCTTGTCGCCCGAAGATGACGCGGCGGGACTGGCGCAATCGATCAAGTTTGACGCGCAGATCAATCGGAATAGCGCGGCCAATGCGAACGTCGGCAACGCCACCTCCTACAGCCAAACCCAGGACGGCTTTCTGCAGAAGGTGCAGAAATCCCTGGACCGCATGAGCGAACTCAGCATCTTGGCTCAGGACGTCACAAAAACCACGACGGACCTGTCCAACTACACCGTCGAGTTCGCTCAACTGAAGAACTACATCAGCAACGTCAGCTTGAAGGAATTCAACGGCGTGAGTCTCTTCTCCTCCAACGTCCTCGGGGTAACGATCGACAGCGACGCGACGACCTTTGGGATGGCGACGGTCAACGTGGGGACGGGCTTGTCGGGCGGAGGCCTCTCCGAAGCCTACGCGTCGATCTCGATCTCGGACTCAAGCGCCGCGTTTTCGGCGCTGGGCTTCGTCAAGTCCGCCATCCAGAACCTGGCCGCAATGCGGGCCAATGTGGGCGCCAACATCCAGCGTCTGAACTTGACCGGCGAACAACTGTCCGTCCTGAACGAGAACCTCTCGGCGGCGAACAGCCGGATCAAGGATACGGATATCGCTGAGGAAAGCACGAAGTTCGCCCGCTACAACATCCTGGTCCAATCGGGCACGGCGATGTTGGCTCAAGCGAATGCCCTTCCGCAGTCGGCCTTGCGCCTCCTCGCCTAAACGGCCAGGTTCACAACCAGACCAACGGTAACTAGCAGCAAAAGCAGGCGGTGCCACGGCACCGCCTGCTCTTTTTTTGATGAGGAGAAAAGCTCGGACCTTTCCATGAACCGTGGTTGTCTGAATGGGGAGCGCGGCCGTCCCGGCTGCACCGGTCGGCGTCTCGCCGACCGGAATCAG
>CAYHFE010000078.1:9070-19025 GCA_964355375.1 uncultured Verrucomicrobiota bacterium | reverse complement strand
CAAGTAGTGAATCACCGGGAAGTAAATCTCGGGCACGCCAGCGGGAAATCTTTTGGGAAGCAGCCAAAGCCTAAAATGCCCAGAATGCAGGTTTTCCTCAGCGTTTCCGTTGATCCTGTTTCCTCCATTTTGGGAAGTGGTACTCTCGATTCCAACTTCGGAGAATCGAACTCCTTTGCGCCGTTGCCGCTGGCGCCTGACGATCACGCCATGGCTTTTCGTCCGGCGGAGACAAAGCGAACTTCCAGGCGCATCTTCACTGCAGTCGCAATCCTTTGGAGCATGGAGAGGGAATGGCCCTCGTAATCGGCGTCTTCAAGACGTGCGATCACCGATTGGGTCGTTCCCACCAATTCGGCAAGTTGTTTCTGGGTGAGCTTCGATTTGGTCCGGACCTCGTAAATGAGTTGGGCAACCTCGGCGTTGACCAGCGCTTCGTTGGCCAGATGACTCAGTTGGCTGTCATCCCCGATCATGCGATCCAAGATCTTCACGGCATCGCTGGTCTTCCGGGCCTTCTGTTCAGTCTTCGGCATAATCAGAAGAATGATTTTCGTCCGGCAATTTGCCCAAGCTTTGGCATCTTCTCCCCGGAGATCCTGAAGCCACGCCAGCACGAGCGCGTGCCCGGCTTCATCGTTAAAAAAATGACTCGCGTCAGCGTTGTGTCCTTATTCCCAATAAGCGAGCATAGCAATCTTGCGATACGCTTGCAAGCTGAAATCCACCCTATGTCACCGCTGACAGTTCACTCATGGGGGGGCAAGCCCGGGCAGGCCCTGCGAGGTTCCAGTGTTAACCGCGCTGACGCGTTGCTTCGTAAAGGAACACGCCCGTGGCAACCGCCACGTTGAGCGAATTCATGTGCAACGGCATTGGAATTTCAACCGCGTCATCGCACGCCGCCAGCGCGGCTGGCGTGAGTCCCGGCCCTTCCGCGCCGAACAGGAGGCAGCAGTCGCCGCGCAAATCCACGGCGGACAATTTCTTTGCGCCCCGTCGGGGATGCGCGGCCAGACAGCGCACACCACGCGCGCGCAAAGCGGTCAATGCTTCCACCAGATTGTCCACCTGCACCACCGGCTGTTCGAAGACAGTGCCCATCGAACCGGAAACAGCGCGACGCTGGAATGGACTGCAAGAGGTCTCGCCCACGATCAGAATATGCACGCCAAAAGCAGCGCAAGTTCGGACGATGACGCCGAAATTTTCCGCATTGGCAATGCCTTCCACCCCCGCGAGGAGCATTGGGCGCGACACATTCTGCAAAAGCGTTTCCAAGTTCGGTTGCGGCGGGATTTTGCCCACGGCCAATGCGCCCTGATGCAGCGTGTAACCGGTGACGGTTTCCAAGACGCTGTGTTCGGCGACGTAAACGATGATTTCATCTTCCGGTCGCGCGCGGAGCATCGGTTCCAGTTGTTGGAACCAGGCGGGTGTGAGCAACGCGGACACCACCGCGAACCGGCTCGCCAACAAACGTTCGACGACCTTGACATTCGTCGCCACCAACACCCCTGCCCGCTCATGTTCCTCCGTGCGCCGGAGCGTTGAATACAACGCCAGTTCCGGCGCATCGAGAGTTTGAATCAGTTGGATGCGCAAAGTCGCCACACGGGAATTAAAGCGATGGGAAGTAGCAATGAAAAGACTAACCCTAGCCTCCAGGAATTCTTCAGCGGATTCAGGTAACCGCCCTCGGCAGAAACGTCCAAAAGCGCAACTTCCTGTAACGAGTTCGTGAGCGTGGGACGCATTTCCAAAATCGTCCGCTCCAACCCCGGCGGCGTGTTTCGATGAAGACGAGATTCGTATTTTTCATCGAGAGCGACGTGATGGTGGGCGGAATCTCCGGAGATACAGCCAGGGGAGGCACTTACTCCAAGTGCGGTCGCGAACAGCCTTGAGATCATCCTGACTCAATTCACCGCGCCAAAACCTGACCACAGACACCGAGATTTCAGTCAACTTTCGCCTCGGTCTTTTTTCTTCCTCCGATTGATCTCGTCCCAAAGCTTCTTCGTGGCTTTGTCCCGTTCTGCCTCGGAGACGTCGAGGTCTGTGGTTGCCTGTTTCGGCTCGGAACCAGCGGTTGAAGCCGCCCGTTTGGCTTGGTGGGCCGATGCCAACCCGGACAAACGGCCCAGGAACTCATCGACCGAGACGCAAGCGACTTGCGTTGTTTGTCAGGCGCGCATCCCGCCGCCACTATTTCCTGGAGTTTCGCCCGCCGCTTGGGCGCGCTCCTGGATTTCGGCGTACACTTGCTCGTTTGGAGTCTTTTGGCCCCGATTCAACTGCTCGAAGCTCACCTCGATTTCAGCGTCCAAGCGCTGCCGGAGAGCGTCGCGGCTTTCGCGCAGTTCGAGCCATTCCAGCAAGGCTTCGGCTTGATTCTCATTCAGGCGTTTGACTTTTTCCAAGGCTAGCTCAACTCGGCTCATGCCCGAAATCTGTCGAAGCGGGAGCGGTTCTGCAGTCCAGTGCCTCATCCGCTCATTCCTTCGTCCATGGCGGCACCATTCTCTCGGGCCACATGCGCCGTAGTTCTCAGCTCTCAACCATCAATTCTCATCCGACTGCCACAGTGAAACGGAAGAACTTCATCATCGTTCCGCACTTGGGGCAGCCCAGGAAATACTCGACGGGCCAGTCGTTCGACGCCCACGGGCAGCGCATCGTTGAAACGAAAAGGACTTGTGGCAAAAGTCAGGAACCGACCCCTTGCCGACTTGCTGAGGCAGCGATGGCTCCGGCCAAAAGATCCGCCGCCCTCAGGGTTTTCGCAGGAAAGGCTTTCTGGCTTGGTTGTCTATTGGCGGATGAGGTTCACCCGGCCATTGGCCGGGTTATAGGTGAGTTTCATGCCGGGCGGTGGAGCCGGCAGAACGGGCAGGTAACGAAGGGTGACCAACTCGTTGAGATCCTTCGGGAACCGGTCTTCCTGCGCTTCGAAGAGTTGAATGGTCCGGTTTAAGGAAACCAAATCGACCGTCTTTTCCGCAAACCGTTTGGCTTTGGAAACCGCGCCCAAGTAGTCCACTGGCGCAGTCAACGGGTTGCCGATCGCGCTGGAGTTGTTGGTCGCGGCGGGAGTCGGCGGGTTCGTCGGCGAAGCCGAAATAGAAGTCTTCTGCGGACCACAACCAACCACCACGATGCCGAGAGTGGCTAGAAGTCCGGCCAGGACGATCTCAGCGCCTGTTTTAAAAGTGGGAGACGACGTGAGGAGGCTCACTTTTCTCCGGGTGACGCCGGGATATTCCATCAAGAATCAGAGTCTCGGCACCTCGACTCCTAGAGAGAATGGATTTTCCAACAGGCTCTCAGGCTTCACGGACACTCCGAGGCCCCGGCTCGAGGGCGCAAGAATGGCCACGGCATCCGCCCAGCGAGGCGGTCATCCCTGGCGAGAGAGCGCGGCGGCCCTCGGATGTCCCGAACAGGCCGCCGCGAACGGAGAACTTACTTGGCCGCCGGTGGGGTCGGCGCGTTGGTCGTCGGGGCCGGAGCCGCTGGTGTTGTGGGCTTGGCTTCGGTTGCAGTCTTAGCGGCGTCCGGCGCTTTGGTGTCGGCGGCGGGCGGAGTGGATTGCTCTTGGCTGCAGCCCGACAACCCGACACCGATCACAAGTGCGAACAAAGATAGTATTTTCATGTCCGCGCATTCTATCAGATGATTTGAGATTGCCAAGATCGCATTTTGAGGACGAATTGAGGTCGATTAACCGCGAGTCGTTTCGTCGGCTCTTCTGGCCGCCGCCCACCCGCGGGCGCACTCCACGAGATCCAGATCTTTCGTCAGGTCCGCGAATCTAAAGGGCGGCAATCCGCTTTGCTGCTGGCCGAGCAGTTCACCCGGGCCGCGCAATTTCAGATCCAATTCGGCGATTTGAAAACCGTCGCTGGTTTGCTCCAGAATCTTCAGGCGTTCATTCGCTTCCGGAGTGGTCTTCGCTCCGGCGATCAAGATGCAGTAGGAGCGGTGTTCGCCCCGTCCGATTCGGCCGCGGAGTTGGTGCAATTGGGCCAAGCCAAAGCGCTCCGCGTTCTCGATGAGCATGATTGTGGCATTGGCGACGTCCACCCCGACTTCGATGAGCGGCGTCGCCAGCAGCACCTGGATGGAATTGGACCGAAAGCCATCCATCACTCTCTCTTTCTCTTCGGCGCGCAGCCGCCCGTGGAGCAGACCGACTTGCCACGGTTTGAATTCGTCTTTCAGCGTTTCGTATTCCTTGGTCACCGCTTTCAACCCCTCCCGGCCGCCCTCCTCGATTCGCGGATAGACCACGTAAGCTTGACGTCCTTCGGCCAAGTGGGCGCGGATGAAAGCCCAGACTTTGGGGAGGCTGAGTCCGCGCCGCACCAATGTCTGGACCGGCCTGCGCCCGGCCGGCAATTCGTCGATGACGGAAAGGTCGAGGTCGCCGTAGAGAGTCAACCCGAGGGTGCGCGGAATGGGGGTGGCGGTCATGACGAGGAGATGCGGATACCGACCTTTGCGCACCAACTTCTCCCGCTGGGTCACGCCAAAGCGGTGTTGTTCATCAATGATGACCAGTCCCAAGCGGTCTTGGGAGAAGGACGGTTCAATCAAGGCATGCGTTCCGATGGTGAGGATGCGTCGGCCATCGGTTCCGCTTTCTCCTCCGTCTTCCCTCTTGGGCTGACCGCTCACGGGTCGATCCAAGATGCGCGCGGTTGGCGTGGAGGACTGAGCCGGAAGGGGGGCGGATTCGTGCTCATGTCCACGGCCGGTGCGCAGGTGAACTTCGATCCCGAGCGGTCGGAGCCAGCGAACGAAATTCTGATAATGCTGCTCGGCCAGGATCTCCGTGGGGGCCATCAAGGCAACCTGGAATCCGCTCTCCAGCGCCATGAGGGCACTGCACGCGGCCACCACGGTCTTGCCCGACCCGACGTCTCCCTGGAGCAACCGCCGCATCGGTTGCCCGGCGCGCAGATCCTGGCGAATCTCGCGCAGGACCTTGGTTTGGGACGGAGTCAGCCCGAAACCCAGCCGGGCCAGAAACGGTTTGATCAGATGGTTGTCGCCCGCGCAGGGCCAGCCTTGGGCGTGGCTGCGCATTCTCTCGCGGCGCGCCTGAATGCCCACTTGCAGTTCGATGATTTCGTCCAACGCCAGGCGTTGCCGGGCCTTCTCGGCGTCTTCCAGCTCACTGGGGAAATGGAGCCGGCGGACCGCTTCGGCTCGGCTGAGGACGAAGTCGGACGGGTTTGGATGGGGGGCCTTCGCTCTCGGAAAGGGCGGGGCAGTGGTTTTGGTTTCGGCCCCTTCCTCGACCTCTCGAGCTCGATCTGGGACCGACATCGTCGGCCAGACTTCGGCGAGTCGAGCGTCGTACTGTTCCGCGACATGATGGATCAGCGAGCGCAGCCAGCGCTGGGGCAACCCTTCGGTCAAGGGATAGACCGGGACGATGCGGTTCAGATGAATCAGGTGTTCCTCCCCTTCGTCGATCACCTCGGTTTCGGGATGGTCCATCGTGCGCGGTCGGACCGAGAGCACTTTGCCGTAGGCGAGAACCTCATCACCCTGATGGAAGAACTGCTGCATGAAGGGCAGGTTCCACCAGCGGCAATGGAGCCGGCCGGTGCCATCATCGAGAATGAGCTCGAAGACCGATTTGCCGCCCTTGCGGTAGCGCTTGAGTCCCATCGCCACCACCTTGCCCTGGATCGTGGTCGCCTCGCCAAGCTTAACTCCGGCGACCGGTTGAAGGCGTCGCCGATCTTCGTATCGACGCGGTCGGTGCAGAAGAAGATCGGCCACGGTGCCAAGCTGGAGGCGGGCCAGTTGGGCGGCGCGCTCGGGCCCGACGCCGCGCAGCACGGTGACGGGCAGATTCGAGAGGGCGGGTTCCGATGTCGGCCGGGACGGTGGCATCGCCGACATCATACAAATGGCGATCCTTCAGTTCAAAGCGGAAAGAGAAAGAGTCGCGCCGGCCTTGAGACCTTGAGCCGATTCACTGGTGGGGTGAGACGCCGTCGAGCCCTGCAATCCTGGTTGGCGAAAAAGTCAGGGTTCGACAGAGTCTCATCCCACCGCAGGTTTACGCCGAGCCGCTTTTGCGCTTGGCCTGTCCTGGTGAGCTGGGCTAACAGTATGAGCCATTCACGATCATGAAAACCAAACGCTGGAGAATTGCGGGGATCAATTTCGATCACTTCCACATGGGCGACCTCTTGCGCTACGCGGCGGAACACCCGAGAGCGGAAATCGTCGGGATCAGCGATGAGAAAGCCGAACGAATGGAGGAAGCACTGCGCAAGCTGGGCATCCCGCGCGAGCGGAGTTTCACCGATTACCGGGCGTGCCTCGAGCAGACCAAGCCCGACGTCGTGATTCTCTGTCCGGCCGCATCCCAGCATGGTGCCTGGGTGAAGAAGGTCGCGCCTTATGGAGCGCACCTCATGGTGGAGAAGCCTTTTGCCGGATCGCTCAAGGAAGCCGATGCCATGATGGCGTCGATGGCCGAGGGTCAAACGCTCATGATCAACTGGCCGCTGCAATGGGTTGGATCGCACCGCCAAGCCTACAAGCTGGCGGCATCCGGTCGAATTGGTGAGGTGCTCAACGTCTGGCATTTTGGGGGCAATCGCGGACCGCTTTGGCATGGCGCGGACAAGGAGGAGAAATCCCCGGCCCAGGTCGAGAAAGAGAAGCCACAGTCCTGGTTCTACAAACGAGTTCACGGCGGAGGTTCGCTGCTGGATTATCTCGGCTACGGAACCACGTTGAGCACGTGGTTCCAAGGCGGCCGACGACCCCTGGAAGTCACGGCGGTGGTGGATGAGCCCGCCGGCCTCGAAGTCGATGAGCACAGCGTGGTGGTGGCGCGTTACGCTCAGGGCCTTTCGAAGTTCGAGACGCGCTGGGGCACCTTCACCGATCCGTGGACGACTCAGTCGCAGCCCAAGTGTGGTTTCGTCATCGCGGGCACGGACGGAACCATCAGCAGTTACGATTACGAAAAGTTTGTGACGGTCCAGACTCGGAAGAACCCTCAGCCGCATCGGGTCGCGGCGCCCGATCCCCAAGCGCCGAACCAGAATCCCGTGCAGTATCTTTTGCACAGTCTGGATCGTGGCGTGCCGCTCGCAGGCCCGGTCTCGCTCGAGATCAGCCGCATCGGTCAGGAAATCGTGGACGCGGCCGTGCGGAGCGCGCGGCTCAAGCGAACGGTGAAACTCTCCTCACCCGCCTGAGTATTCAGTTGAACTGGGTGGAACGGCCAACTTGGCCGCGCTCGGCGGCTTGTCTGCCGAACAGGCAGGCAACTCGCCCTCGAGTTTGGCAGCAGTTCTCATTTTGACTCAGGACACGGTCCGTTCCACGCATGTAGTCCCGGCTTCAGCCGGTTTTCACGCGGCGACCGGCTGAAGCCGGGACTACATACTTGTCAAAACGAGAACTGCTGCGAGTTTGGCCTGGCAAGTGGACTCACCATTTGGTGAGACTGCTGGTGGCAAAACCTGTGGGCTGGCAGCCCACAGAAACGGGCAGGTTGCCCGTTCCACCCTGGACCGAAGGCATCCCTACGCTAAGCCTCAAGGACAGCCGCAACGGAGTGCTTATCCATCCTTTTCCGGCAGGACGCGTCTTCCGGCGGAGATGCCGGGTGCCGTTCCGCGGGGCTCATGAAGTTTCGGAAGAACCGCGGTTTCCGTGACCCGTTGGGAGCGCGTTCGTCAAACCACCCGACCGGAGGGCGGGCCGGGTTTAAGGGCGCGGGTCATCATTCCCTCCAGATCCGCCGGAACAACCGCAGCATTCTTCGACCGGCGGCGGCGAAAGAAACGGCCCTGGCTCCAGTCATCGAAGATCGAGTAGCTCACGGGGGTGACGAGGAGGGTGAGGAGCAGACAGAGCATTTGACCTCCGATGATCACTTTGGCCATGGAGGCGCGTCCGGCCGCGCCCGGGCCTTGGCCGAGGGCGATGGGAATCATGGATGCGACCAGCATCATCGTGGTCATGAGGATGGGCCGGAGGCGGAGCTTGTTCGCCTGGAGGATGGCCTCTTCCCGCTCCAGGCCGCGCGCGCGCAGGGTATTGGTGTAATCCACCTGCAGAATGCCGTTCTTCTTGACGATGCCGAAGAGCATGAAGAGCCCGAAGACGGCGTAGATGTTCAGCGGTTCGTTGAGCGCGATCATGGTGATGAGGGCGAATGGCAGTGACAACGGCACGGCCAGGAGGATCGAGATGGGATGGACGAAATTCTCGAACTGGGCGGCCAGAATCATGTACATGAAAATCATGGCCAGACCGAAGGCCACGAGAAAGTTTTGACCTGTTTCCTGCAGCGTCTTGGCGCGACCGGTGAAGACGGTGCCGTAACCCGCCGGGAGATTCAATTCCCGGATAGCCTGCCGGACGTCTTCCATGGCTTCTCCCAGCGGTTTGTTCACCAGGTTCGCGGCGATGGTGACTTTGCGCTGTCGCTGAAAACGGTCGATCTGATTGGGGCCGCGCGCTTCGCGGAAGCGGACCAAATTGACGAGCTGCACCAAACTGCTGTTGGTTGTCCCATTGACGCGGAAGGTAATTTCTTCGAGCGCCTCCTGGGTCGTTCGGTCCTTGGGGTTGGCGCGCAGCCAGACGTCGTATAAGTCGTCGTTTTCGCGGTAGCTTCCGACGATTTCGCCCCCCACGAGGGTCCGAAGGGTTCCGGCGATATCTTGAATTTGAAGGCCGAACTGACTGGCTTTCTCGCGGTCAATCTCGATCCGGAGCTCCGGTTTGCGATTGGCCAGTGTGACATCGACATCAGCCAGTCCGGGGATGGCCCGCAACTTGGCTATGATTTGATCCGAGTAACCGGTCAGTCGTGCCAGGTCGGGGCCGAGGAGATTGAACTGAAGATCGGAATTGCGACCGCCGCCGCTGCTGATGTTCGAGATGAGTTGGACGCTGGAGCGGACGTCGGGAAACTGACTGAGGATGCGTCGCGCCATGCCCATGGCTTGGAATTGGGACCAGGCCCGGGATTGGCCGAGGAGTTTCGACCAGAGCCCGCCCAGTTCTGGCAAGCGGCAGTAGATCGTGGCCACGGTGACGTCACCTTCGCCTTTCCCCAGCCGGCCGCTGGTGTTGCCGATGGTCATGAGCGTATCGACGACGACAGGCTGGCCTTGAAGACGGAGGGCTTTCAGGCCCTGTTCGATGCGGACGCAGAGGTCGGCCGTCCGATCGAGATCCGAGCCTTCCGGCGTTTGCAGGGAGATTTCGAATTCGCTGGAGTCGTCCTGGGGCATGAAAGTGAACTTGGTCCACCGCGCCAGCAGAATGATGGAAGCGAAACAGAGGCCGGAAGCCAGCATGATGATCCATCGGCGATGCAGGCTCCAACCCAAGATGCCCAGATAGTGACCCGACAACCACTGCATGAGGGGTCCCCCGTGGGCCTTCTTTTCCCGGATTTTCGGGTCGTCCGTGTGACGGAGAAAGCGCGAGGAAAGCATCGGCGTGAGGGTGAACGAAACGAAGAGCGAAACGAGAATCGCGAAGGCCACCGTCACTCCGTAGCTCGAGAAGAACATCCCGACGCGGCCCTTCATAAAGGCGAGGGGCAAAAAGATCACGACCAGCGAAAGGGTTGTGGCCATGACCGCGAGGGCGATTTCCCGCGTGGCAAAGCTGGCGGCCTGACGCCCATTCCAGCCCTTTTCTTCCATGGTCCGGTGAATGTTCTCGAGGACAACGATGGCGTCGTCAATGACGATGCCGACCGCGAAGACCAATCCCAACATGGTGAAGTTGTTCAAGGTGTAACCCATGGCCCGCATCAGAACGAAGGTGGAGATGATGGACGCGATGACGGTCCCGCGCCAGTCGTGCATGAAGAAGAAGGTGGTGAGCGCCACCAGAAAGGCGCCGAGGAGCAAGTGGAGATTGATCTCTTCCAACGAACGCTTGATGAAGC
>CAYHFE010000078.1:0-8970 GCA_964355375.1 uncultured Verrucomicrobiota bacterium | reverse complement strand
AAGGCGCCGAGGAGCAAGTGGAGATTGATCTCTTCCAACGAACGCTTGATGAAGCGCGATTGGTCGCGAATCACCTGCATCCGGAAATCCGGCGGCACGACCGCCTGGAGCTCGGTCAGGCGTTGCTTGACCCCGTCAATGACCTTGACCGTGTTGCTGCCGGATTGTTTGCGGACGATGAGGGTGACACAGTTCTCGCCATTGGATTTGGAGAGTGTGCGCGGCTCTTCGATCGCGTCCGTGACCGTCGCGAGATCCTGGAGGCGCACGGGTTGTCCGGCCGAGTTTGCGACGATCAGCTCGTTGAAGTCCTTGACTTCGGACATCCGGCCCAGGGTGCGGACGACGAGCTCGCGCGGTTTCTGGTGGAGCCGCCCGCCGGGCACTTCGAGATTCTGTCGGGCCAGGGCCCGCCGCACGTCCTCAATGACCAGGTTGTAGGCGCGGAGCTTCTCGACATCGATGGAAACCTGCACCGCCCGGGTGCGGGCGCCGACCAGGCTGACCGACCCCACATCGGCCACCGTTTCCAGGTTCTGTTTGATGAACTTGTCCGTGACGTAGCTGATTTCCCGCAAATCGCGGGGCGCGCTGACGCTGATGGAGAGGACCGGAATCGCGTCCAAGTCAAACTTGTCGATGATCGGCGGATCGGTCCCGGGGGGAAGGCGGGCGAGAATGGTGTTGACCTTGTCGCGCACGTCCTGGGCCGCGATATCCCGATTTCGTTCCAGGAGAAATTGGACGATGATTTGCGACACCCCCTCGGTGGTGACGCTGCTCAACTCGTCGATCCCTTGAATGGTGTTGATGATCTCCTCCAAGGGCTTGGTGACGCTCGTTTCCACTTCCTCCGGGGCCGCCCCTCGCAGCGTCGTGGTCACGGTAATGATGGGCAATTCGACATTGGGAAACTGGTCGATGCCAATATCGCGGAAGGAAAACCAGCCCAGCACCACCAGGAACAAGTTGACCATGGTGGCGAAGACCGGTCGCCGGATGCAAAGGTCGGCAATGCCCAAGCCTTTGGTCTCGGCGGCCGTGGGCGGTAATTTCGGTTTAGCGGCGCTCATGGCCGGAAGCCGAAGGAGGTGGGGCGGTCGGGCTCGATGAGCTCGGCGGTCTTGACGGTTCACCCGATTGAACGAGGACCGGCGAGCCCTCACTGAGATGGCTTTGGCCGGTCACGACGACCGTGTCGCCTTCCTTCAATCCTTCGACCACTTCCTGAAGGCCGTCCTGGATGCGATTGACCTGAACGGCTCGGCTGTGGGCTTGGCGGTTCTCGAGGACATAGACTTTGGTGACACCGGCGAATTGGACCACCGCTTCGACCGGCACCACGGGCACCGGAACACCCCGTTCCAGAACAAGCCAGCCTCGGGCAAAGGTGTTGGCTTTGAGACGAAAGGCGGTGTTGTCACGAGCGCTCCCACAAAAAACGCCCGTGAGGAGAGCGTGACGGCGGGGCTGATCAAATAGACCCGCCCGGCGAAGGTCTCGCCCGGATAGTTGTCCACGTTGAAGGAGACGGGCAGTTCCTTGCGCACGAACGAGGCGTACTTCTCCGGCACCTGGAAAATGAATTTGAGCACGGAGTCATTCACGGCCATGAAGAGGGGCGAGCCAAGGCGAACGAAGTCGCCACGTCCCACGATCCGCTGAGCGATGGCCCCGTCGAAAGGCGCTGTGACCCGCGACCGCTCCAGATTGAGTTGGGCGACGGCCCAGGCGCCGCGCGTGGCCTTGACCTCGGCTGCCCACTGATCGGCTTGGGCTTGGGCTTGGTCGAAATCGCTTTCGGACGCGATGCCCGTGGTCCGCAGCTTGGAGACGCGAGCGAAGTTCAGCCGGGAGTTGGCGAGGTTGGCTTCGGCCTTGGCCAGGTTGCCCACGGCTTGATCCGACTGCGCCTGGTAGGACTTCATATCGATCACGGCGAGTTCCTGATGAAGCCGGATCCGATCACCAAAATCGACGAGTGTCTGCTCGACCGCGCCTTCGACCTGGGCGCCGATCGTCGCCTCATCTTTGGGATAAAGCGTGCCGATGATCGGGACGGAGCGGTCCCAGACGGCGTTGGTCACGACCGCCACCGTCACGGGGCTGGCTTCGATTCCAGAGGAGCGGTTGGGCTCCGGAGCCGCGGGGTGACAGCCGGTCAACGTCCAGCAGAGCGCCCCAAGAGCGATCCGTCCGAAGCTTACCGAACGGTAGGTAGGGGCCGTGAGCGATCGGGCAGGGGAGGGCATCAGCGGAGCGAGGTGGGGCGGTGGAGGGGCGGGTTCGGCAGGATCTCAATCCTCGTCGAATTTGCGTTTGAGCAAGGCTTCGAGTTCGTGGACCGCTTGGGCGGCATCCTGGCCTTTGGCGTGGACCTGAATCGTGCTGCCTGGACCGGCGGCGAGCATCATGACGCCCATGATGCTTTTGCCATTGACCGTTTCGCCATCCTTTTCGACGAAGATTTCACAATCGAACCGGTTGGCGGTCTTGACAAACAGGGCGGCTGGTCGGGCGTGAACCCCTAGCTTGTTGGTCACGATCAGCTCTTTGCTGACGGAAGCGTTGTCATTGATTTTTCGGGTTCCGCTCATTAGTGGTGCAAATAATCGGCCAAACCCTCGGAATTTGCCAATTATTTTTTAAAGGCTGGCGCCTTGGGTCATTTTCGCGATCAAACGTTCGTTCAGCTCTTTGGCGGGGTTGAAGCCAGCGGCTTTGAGTTTGGTTTGAAAGGCGGCCACTTCGATCAGGCGGGCTAAGTCTCGGCCGGGCCGGACTGGAATGGTGATATGAGGTATCTTCACTCCCAGGATCTTCATGAATTCCTGGTCCATCCCCAGGCGGTCCACGTCGATGGAATCGACCCAGATCTTGAGGGTGACCACGAGATCGACTTGTTTGTTTTCCCGGATGCTCTTCACGCCGAACATGGCGGCCACATTGACGATGCCGATACCTCGGATCTCCATGTGGTGGCGCATGTGGTCGGCGGACGAGCCGATGACGTCGCGTCCGTCCACCAGCGTGACCCGGGTGATATCGTCGGCGACCAAACTGTAGCCTCGTTCGATCAACGCCAGAACGCATTCGCTCTTGCCGATGCCGCTCTCGCCCCGGATGATGACGCCGACTCCGAGGATATCGACCATGCTGCCCATCTCCGCGGCGCGAGGCGCGAACATCATTTCCATGGCCATGGTGGCCATATTGATGAATTTCATGGTGATGTGCGGGCTTTTGAAAACCGGCACATTGGCCTGCTCGGCGGCTTGGAGGAGCACTTTGTCCGGGCGAAAATTGCGGCAGAAGACCAAGCAAGGAATGCGATGCCGGAAAAGGTCGGCGTAGCGCTTGGCCCGGGCCGCAGCGGAGAGCGATTTCAGGAAATGCGATTCGGCATTGCCGATGACCTGAACTCGTTTATCGGCGAAGTATTTGGTGAACCCGGCCAGGGCCAAACCGGGTCGATTGACCGTCGGTTCGTGGATGACGCGCTTGAGACCTTGTGCGCCCGCGACCAGGCGCATCTGCAAGGTGTTGGCATGCTCCGTGTAGAATCGTTGGACGGTGACGGCTTCGTGTTTCATGGCCACAGGGTGAAAGGGGCGCCGGAAAACGTAAAGCAGGATTTGGCCGGATCGCCGAGTCAGAGATTGAATTCCGGACCGAGATAAATCTCCCGGGCTCGCGAATCGGCCACGAGGAATTCCGCTGAACCTTCGCAAAGCACCTCGCCCCGGTGGATGAGGTAAGCGCGATCGACCAGTTTCAAGGTTTCGCGAACATTGTGGTCCGTGATGAGAATGCCCAGCCCCCGTTCCTTCAGGCGCCGGACGATTTTCTGCACCTCATACACGGCGATCGGATCAATGCCGCTGAAGGGTTCGTCGAGCAAGAGCAGCTTCGGACTGGTCACGAGCGCGCGCGTGATCTCGAGTCGGCGCTTTTCGCCTCCGCTCAGGGTGTAGGCCTTATTGTCGGCCAGCGGAGTCAGGTCCAGCTCATCCAAGAGATAGTTCAGGCGGACTTGTCGTTCCTGACGGCTGATCCGGCACGTTTCGAGGATGGCCAGAATATTCTGGCGGACGGTCAATTTGCGGAAGACCGACGGCTCTTGGGTCAGGTAGCCGATGCCGAGACGAGCTCGGGAATGCATGGGCAAACGGGTGATTTCCTGGCCGAGAAAACGGACCTTGCCTTGGTCGGGTTTGACGAGTCCGACCACGATATTGAACGTGGTCGTTTTGCCGGCTCCGTTGGGTCCGAGCAGACCGACGATTTCTCCCGGTGAGATTTGGATGGTCACACGGTTGACGACCCGGCGCTGGCGGTACTCTTTGATCAGCTCGTCCGTCGTCAAGAGGCTCATAACTTTTGGGCGGAACCGTCTAAGTCGTGACTATGCAAAAGGCCAACCGCGAATGAACGCGAATGAACGCGAATCCATACGCGAAAACGCTGGTTTTCGGCAGCGGACCTGGCTCACCGCTTAGGGAGTGGAACCGGCGGCCGGTCACACCGTCATATCGACTGTCTTTATGGGCGTTCATTCGCGTTCGTTCGCGGTTCGACGGAATCGTTATGGCTAAGGCTTTCGCGGCGGAGCGAGTGTTTGGCGCCCGGCGCTGGGCTCCACTTCGACCCGCGGATGTCCCTTCAGCCGGTAGGTGCCCTTGAGGCGGTCCAGGATCAACTGATCGGCGGTGTAGGTTTGGCCGTCGCGGGTGATCCGGGGAGCACCGGTTTGGGGGTTGCCCGACAATTCAATCAAGCCCCGGGGCGCTGAAAACGTCGCCTTGTGCCCGGTGGCCCGGAGTTGGCCCTGCCGAATTCGCACCTGATCCTCGGCCACAAGTTGGTCCAGCTTGTTGCTCGCGCCACTGAAGAAGGCCGCCAAGACCTCGCAGGCGATTTCGTCCTCCGGCTGGGACGGCGCGGTGACTCGGACCCCGCCGAGAAAAATCGCCGAGCTCGGCTGGTAGCGCAGGCGATCCGAGAAGATGATGAGATTCTGACCCGGACGCGCCGGGGCATTGGTCTTGAGTCCGACTGCCGGCAGGGAAAAACTGGGGGCATTGGTCAGGGCATTGAGGAGCGTGAGGGACACGTTTCGTTCGGCGACAAACTGTCGTTGTCGCGGATGAAGCACCAGGAGTTCGCTGCGTCCGGAGCCTTCCGGGATCTTCCAGGCGGGATTTCCGGTCAGCGTAATGGTCTCATTGGTCGCCCGATACACCGCGCGATCGGCGGTCACCCCGGTCTCGCCTTGATGGAACACCACCTCATCTTGGGCGACGAGCTCGACGAGCTTCCCGTTTGGTCCGGCAAAGAAATTGGTCAGCCGGCCGCAAGTCAGTCCACCCCCTTGAGAGTCATCCACCCGCACCGTTCCACGAAAGACGGCCGCATTGGTGCGATAATCCAATTCATCGGCCTGGATTTTAAGCGGGGGGCGATTGGTCATGACCGAGTTCGTGGGGGCGGATCGAGCCAGCCAATCGAGCGAAAGCATCTGATCCGGCACCAAGGTGACGAGGACATTTCGTTCCACGTGAAATTCCCGTGTCTGGTTGTTGATCTGGATGATATCTCCGGTCCCGTCCTTTCCATCCACACTCCAGGCGGCGTGCCCGGACAAGGTGATGCGGTTCTCCTTGGGCAGAAAGAGCGCTTGGTCGCCGGTCATGCGGGACCCTTTCTGGATGAAGACGACGTGGTCCTCGGCTTGAATCTTTTCCGGACCGCCGGAGGTTTGGTCAAACGTGACCGTCAAAGTCCCGCAGGTGAGCGTGCCTTCTTCTTGTTGGGCCACGACGTGGCCGCGAAAGACGGCCAGGGTCGAACTGTATTCAAAACGATCCGATTGAACGTCGATCAGTTCCGGTTTGGGCGGAGCCGCGTTGGTCAGGCCGGGCGAGCCGGGGCTGACGGTGACGGATGGACGGACGGCATTGGTGAGGACGGACGGAGGCGGCGTTCGCAAAGACGAAGCGCGATTCTGGATGACGGTGTGGACTTGGTTGGAGACGAACAAGCGGGAATCAGACAATTGCCAAAGGAAGCCCGTGCCGCGGATGGAAAATCGTTCGTCGGTCGTGCGAACCGAGATGTCCCCGGGTGAAAATGCGACGCCATTCTTGTTGTCGAGGACACAATGAGGCGCCTCGATGATCATGTCGAGATGGGCCGGGTCGGCGGTGGCGCCACGGTAGGTTTCGATGCGGCCCGGCGTGAACTCGAGCTGGCCATTCTTGAGAGTTCGGGCGTCACCCTTGATGGTCAGTTTCTGGCCGCGCTCATCGGTGTGAGGAAAGGTGAAGCCCTTGGCTCGGCCGCCGACGGCGGCGGGTGGGGTGGCGGCGCGCAGAGCCACCGACCCAAGAGCCAGGCCCAGCAAAGCCAATCCGATGAGAACGTGTTGGAAAAGTCCGTGCCGGCAGTGGGAGTCGAGCTGACGAAACTCTGATTTTCGGGAACCCGTTTGAGAACTCAGTTCCGGGCGGAACAGGTCACTGGCCTGTTGGGGCGGGCTACCAGTCCGCTGCGCCTTTCGGCGGCAAGTTGCCGCCGAGGGTTGGCTGGTAGCCCGTCTCGCTTTGAAGACGTAATAAACTCCGAGCTTCTCACAGATGCGGCGGAGCGAGGCCGCGATCCGCAGGCCAAGCCGCTCGTTTTCGATGACACAGGGGCCGGCGATCAGACTTAGCTGGCGCCGGTCGGTCAATGATTTCCAAATGGTGGTGGTCTCATCCCGCACGGAATATTTCTACCAGTCGTTCCCACGAATGTAAATGATCCCGGGGGCCGCGACAGGTCTGAGTCGAGCTTTAAGCCGTAAGTATTCAATGGACGAGAAGCGGCTCATCCACGCCAAGCGACGCTAATCCGAGTCCGAAAGAAGAGACAGTCCGACGGCTGGGCTGGTCACTGGAAAGTGAATGGCCTTTAGACCCAAGATCTGCCGTCAGAGGCTTGTATTCATTAGCGATTATTGGCGTGAATCAGCGGTCAATTGAATGGATAGGGCTAAGCGGCCAGTTGGGTTGAAAAGCCTGCGGCCGACCTGCGGCCAAAATGCGCGGACTGTTTGAGCCGGGTTTTGAATTGACGCCGTCGGGCGGTGGTTTCCTCGGTGGAGTAAAGGACTTTGACGAGCCCGACGAAGCCGCTCTGCAGCTCGGCCACGGTCATCCCGTTTGGCCGGAAATTGATATCGAAGAGAGTGCAGAGATCCCAACGCCGATCTTGCAGGATGCGATCGTCGGCCCGCAATCGCCGATACAAAGGCGTGCCAGGAAATGCGGTTTGAAAGGTGACTTGGACTTCGTAAAGGCCAGAGTCCCGCACGAACTGGAGGACGTCATCAAAGATTTCCGGTCCATTTCCATCCAGGCCCAGGATGAAGCAACCGTTGACGGTAATGCCGTAGGATTGAATTTTCGCGATGGCCTCTTTGTAGGAATCCTGCTGGCGCATCTTCCAATTGGAATGGAGTTCGACGCCGTCGAGACTGGCGCGGCCCGGGCTCTCCAGGCCGATGAGGATTTGTTGACAGCCCGAATCGCGCATCAGACCGAGGAGCTCGTCGTCCTTCGCGACATTCAGATCCGCTTCCGTGAACCAGCGGAGCTTCTCTGGAACGAGTTGCCGGAGCAGCTCTCTGTAATGCGAGCGATGGACGAAACTGTTGTCGTCGGCAAACTCGATGAAGGGCTTCGGCCAGATGCGTTTGATGGCGTGGATTTCGGCCAGAACCTTCTCCACAGGTTTCACTTTGTATTTAGGCGTGAGGAGAATGGAGCTCGCGCAGAACTCACATTGATGCGGGCAACCACGGCTGGTTTGAACGGTCAGGCGGTTGTAAAGGCTTGGGTCGAGCAAATCGAAACGGGGCAGGGGAGCGTCGCGGAGATCATAAAGCCCGTGCTGGGTTGCGCGATAGAACGGTTTCAAAGCGCCCCGTTCAAAATCGGACAACACCTCCGGCCAGAGCGGTTCGCCTTCACCGACGACGACGCTGGTGCAATGTTCCTTGGCTTCCTCGGGAAGGGCGGTGACATGAAGGCCTCCCAGGATCACCGGGATTCCGAGGGATTGGTAGGTGTCCGCCACTTGGTAGGCCTCGAAGATCTGGGCGGAAAACGAGCTGATTGCCACCAGATCGTAATCGTCCGGCAACGCGCTCTGCTGCGTCAGGTCGGCAATCTCGCGGTACTCGATCTCGAATCTCCGGGGCGTGAGTCCGGCGAGCGTGAGCAGCGACAGGCTCGGCATGGAGGCGATGAGCTTGTTGCGTTCGACGAAGCCCGGGAGGGTGAGTCCGAGCCGGGTCAGTTCTTCATTGTGGGCGCGCACGCCGCTCATGGCGATGAATCCTATTTTCATAATTGAATGATCTCCCAGAGGGTTAGAAGTCCGCCTGCCAGCAAGCTGCCCACCGGAATGGCGAACAGATGCCGGCCTTTCGGATAATGGGCCGTGATCATGCAGCAGACCGGCATCGTGGCGGCGCCGATGACCAGTCCGAGCCCGGCGACCGACGCCGGACCGCGCACCACCGTCCCGCCCCGGACGGTGAAATAGAAAAGCAGATTGATGATGGCCAGGCCGAAGAACGAGATATGCCCCAGCCGATAAAGCCGGCGGCGGTGGCTCGAGTAGCCTCCGAGCCAGTTCTCCTCGTGGAAGCGGAGTCCGAGAATGGCGCCGCCGCCGAAGCCCAGGAGAATCCAGAGCCAACCGACGACGAGGTTAAGGTGAGGCACGGTCCATTTCATAGGCTGGGTCTGAGGTGGAGAATCGCGGTTTGCGCCATGGCCGAAAGATTATCCGGTCTTGAATCGCGGGCGGTAATCGATAAATTGATCCTCGCCATCACCCCAACCGATTCATGAACATCCATCACCTGGAACTTTTCTATTATGTCGCCAAGTATGGCGGGATCAGCGAGGCGGTCCGCAATAT
>CAYHFE010000077.1:0-19052 GCA_964355375.1 uncultured Verrucomicrobiota bacterium | reverse complement strand
GCGAGCGTTGGAAGGCGCCACCGCAGCGTTCGAGCGAAGAGACGGAAGGCGCGTTTCAGCGGTTCGCCGAATACGTGGACCACATTCGAGCTCTCCCGGGCGTCCGCTTTGTCACGGCGAGCGATCTGCCCGAGATTTACCCGGATTCGCTGCGGACTCAGGGGGCAAGCGAGGCCGATGTGGCCGAGGTCGTCAGGCGCATTCTGGGGCCTGGGCCGGGCGGGATCGATTTTCAGGTGATCGGCGGACGCGCCTTCTCGCTGTCGGATCAGTTCGAGCTTTTGACGGCGGTTATGAGCGATCTCGTGGAGGGGCGCAAACCCGGTTTTCCCAGCGTGCTGAAGGGCTTGATGGGACCCGACGGCCCGCCGCCTGGAGCCGATGGCCTGGCCCGGCTCAAGGCCGATCGGCTGGCGCTGCGGGATGCGGTGCGTGAGGTTAAACGCTATCTCGAAGTGGAAGGGCGCGTTCCGGCCCGGGTCTTTTTTGGGGCGACGGCGGTTTCGCCAGCCCATTTTCTGGTCGCGCTGGCCTCGGTGATTAAGTTTCACCGGCCAGGTCACGAGCTGCCCGGAGAGTTGGAAGTCGCGGTCAATTTGCCGCTGGAAGTGCGGCCGGCCCGCCATGTGGCTCAAGATACTCCCGACCTTTTTGGCGGCTGGGTCATTCATCCGGATGGATTTCGTGCGCCGAAAATCCTCGAGGTGGCGCGGTGGCAGGCGTGGACCTTGAAACCGGCGCTCCGCTAATGAACCCAATTCTGTTTGAATTTCTGACGGTGGAATTCCTTCCAAAGAGAAGCCCGGCGATAGTTCGCGGGCGCCATATTCAATGAACCCGCATCCCTGAACTGTCTATGAGAACATCCTTCGGTCAATTTCTGACGTCCGCCTTGGCGAGTGCTGCCTTGGTGTCTGGCTGGGTGGGCTTAGCCTCGAAGGTTTCGGCGGCTCAGCCAGCCGCAGAAACAGAGCCGCGGGTCATCAACCCCGGTCCGCTTGGAGGGCCGCCGTCGGATGCCATGGTGCTATTCGATGGCAAAGATCTGGCCCCCTGGCAGGGCATGAAAGGGGGGGAGGCAAAATGGTTGGTGGCCGATGGGTGCATGACCGTGAATCGAACGGGCGACATCCGCACCCGGCAGGAATTTGGCGATGTCCAACTCCACGTCGAATGGGCGGCGCCAGCCGAAGTCCAGGGCGAAGGGCAGGGGAGAGGCAATAGCGGCATTTACCTTCAAGGCCGCTATGAAATTCAGGTGCTCGATTCGTATCAGAACAAGACGTATTTCAACGGTCAGGCCGGCTCTTTCTATGGCCACAACGCGCCGTTGGTCAACGCTTCCCGGAAGCCGGGAGAGTGGCAGACCTACGACATCATCTTCCATGCGCCGAAATCGATCGGCGACGGCAAGGTCGAGCCAGGGTCTTTCACCGTGTTTCACAATGGCGTGCTCGTTCAGGACCATGTTCCCGTCAAAGGGGAAGCCACGACCTCCGCGCAACTCAAAGGAGTCGCCGCCCGAGGACCATTGGTGCTGCAAGACCACGGCAATCCGGTGCGATACCGGAATGTCTGGATTCGCCCGCTCTGACCTCGGGAATAGATGATATGAAAAGACGAACCTTCCTCACTTCATCGTTGGCGGCATCGGGACTGGCCCTGACTTCGGCCCTGCAGGCGGCAGAGAACCTGGGGGATAAACCCGCCAGGGAGTATTATGAATTGCGGCTCTATCATTTGCGCCGAGGTGCCAAGCAGAAGCTCCTCGATACCTATTTTCGGGACGCGTTGATTCCGGCATTGAACCGGGCTGGCGTTGCGCCCGTGGGCGTCTTTAACGTCTCCACCGGTTCCGATAGTCCCACGACCTATCTGCTGGTTCCGCACAAGTCGCTGGAATCCTTCGCCACCCACTCCGATCGCCTGCGAGCGGATGCCGAATACCAGAAGGCCGGCGCCGAATTCATCGACGCCCCCGCCACCGATCCGGCTTACGTCCGCGTGGAGAGCTCTCTGATGATCGCGTTCGAGGGAATCCCCAAGCTGGAGGCTCCCCCTATGGGAAACAAGGCCCGCCTTTTCGAGCTTCGCACCTATGAGAGCCACAGCAAAAAGGCGAACAAGAAGAAGATTGAAATGTTCAATGTCGGCGAGATTGCAATCTTTCGCCGCGCTGGATTGCAGCCGGTCTTTTTTGGCGAGACGTTGATTGGCCCCAAACTGCCCAATCTCACCTACATGTTGGTCTTCGACAACATGGCGGCGCACGACAAGAATTGGGGGGTATTCGGCTCGGATCCCGATTGGCGGAAACTGAGCACCACCCCCGGTTACACGGATCCCGAGATCGTTTCAAACATCAGCAATCTCTTCTTGAGGCCGGCTCCCTATTCGCAGATCTAGCCCGGGTCTTTGAACCGGAGCTCGAAGTCGCGAGGCGGAGGCGAATTTCCTTGTGAAGAACCAACACCAAGCGTAGGAAAACGGTATGCCTAAGACACAATTCCCTGTCGGGACGGCTTTTTCCATCAGCCGTCGTCACTTCTTGAAATCTTCCTCCCTCATAGCGGGAGCCACGGCTTTGAGCGGGCCCTATCTTCTGCGTGGGCAGAACTTGAACAACAAGCTCAATGTCGGTGTGATCGGCGCGGGCGGCAAAGGCTCGAGCGACACGGATGATTTGGCCAATCTCGGCGAAAACATCTACGCCATGAGCGATGTCGATACCAAGACGCTCGAGGCGAGAACGGCCTCCAATCCTCAGGGCGGCGGTGCTGGCAATGCTGCGGGTCGGCAGCGGGGGCGGACCTACCCTCAAGCCAAGACGTTTCAGGATTATCGCAAGATGCTGGAGAAGCTTGGCGATAAGATCGACATCGTCACCGTTTCCACCCCGGATCACCACCACGCGGTCGCGGCGGCCATGGCCATGAAGATGGGCAAACACGTTTACGTGCAGAAGCCGCTGGTCCAAACCGTTTACGAAGCCCGTGTTCTGCGACAACTCGCCAAAGATAAAAAGTTGGCTACCCAGATGGGCAATCAAGGCAGTGCCGGCAGTGGATTACGACGCGCGGTTGAAATCATTCAGGCCGGCGTCATCGGCAAACCCGTGGAATTGCACGTTTGGAGCAATCGGCCCATCTGGCCACAGGGTATGGAGCGACCCGCCGACGCCCAGCCGGTGCCAGCGAGCCTCGATTGGGACATCTGGATCGGCCCCGCGCCCATGCGGCCTTATCATACCGGCTATCATACGTTCGCCTGGCGTGGCTATAAGGATTTCGGCACCGGTGCGTTGGGTGATATGGCTTGCCACACCGTCAATATGCCGTTCCGCGCTCTCAAGCTCGGTTACCCCACTGTGGTCGAGTGCGAGGAAGCCTCGGAAATGCACGCGGACACCTACGCCAAGACCTCGCGCATTCGTTTCGAATTTCCCGAACGCGAAGGTCTGCCGCCTCTCAAATTCTGGTGGTACGATGGGAGTCCTCAGGACAAGTCGGTGAAGCTGCTGCGTCCCAGCGGGGACCTCACCAAGGAAATCGTCGCCATGCGCGATGGTCTGCCCCCCAGCGGTTGTTTGGTGGTCGGTGACAAGGGGAAAGTCTTCTCGCCGGATGATTATGGCTCGCAGTTCTTTGTCCTCTGCGACAAAGAAACGGAGTTCACATCCGGCAGCAAGCACGAAGCCTGCAAGGCCGTGCCACAAACCATTCCGCGCATCGAAGGACCCGGAGGTGGCGACCAACTGCAAAAGGCCGAGTGGCTTAAGATGGTCCGAGGTGGTCCGCCGGCCTATTCCAACTTCGATATCGCCGCCTACCTCACGGAGATCATCCTGCTCGGATGCATTGCCGTGCGTGTTGGCGTTGGCAAGAAGCTCGATTGGGACGGCCCTCACATGGAAGCCACCAACGCGCCTGAAGCCGCTCAATTCGTCAAACGCGAGTACCGACCCGGCTGGACGTTATAGGAACGGCGGGCACTAAATTCTCCTCGAGAGCGGCAGCGTCAATGTTTTTGGCGCTGCCGTTTTTGCTTTTGCCGGACCTGCCTCCGCGGTTCTTGCGGGCTTTGCGCCAAAATATCTTGCGCGTCGTTCCCGGTGCTGTTAGAAAAAACTCACTAAGCTGACATTTCACCCAGACGACGGCTGCCCTTTCTCGGTCCCTTGTGGGCTTGTGCTTCGGTCGGTGGAGTGAGTCAGCAAGATGAAAGGCGACCATGTCTGAAAAGATCAAAACCTCCACCCACTCCGGCGTCTCCCGGCGCGGATTCCTCAAAGGCATCGGCGTTGGCACCGCAGCCACGGGACTGATTTCCGCCGTCAAGCCGATCGCTGAAGCGGCGGCCAATGATCCCAGCCTGCGAGGTCCGGGCGAGATCTCGATCACCCTGACGATTAACGGGACGAGCCGAAAGCTCAGCGTTGAACCGCGGATCACGCTGCTGGATGCCTTGCGCAATCGGCTCGATCTGACCGGGGCGAAGAAAGTGTGCGATCGGGGCACGTGTGGCGCTTGCACCGTCTTGGTCGATGGTCAGCCGGTTTACTCATGTTCCATGTTGGCGGTGGAGGCCGAGGGGAGGAAGATCACGACGATTGAAGGCTTGGGCACTTCGGCCAAGATGAGCGCGGTGCAGAAGGCTTTTGTCAAAAACGACGCTCAACAATGTGGATTCTGCACGCCGGGTTTCGTGATCGCCTGCTCGGCGTTTCTCGATAAACATCCCAAGCCGACCGCGGAGGAGATTCGATTTGGCTTGGGCGGTAATTTGTGCCGTTGCGGGACCTATTCCGGAATCATGGATGTGGTCCGCAACGGACTGAAAGGAGTCGCGTAATATGGCAAAAGTGGACTGGCCGGCAGCGGAAAAGCGTCGTCATATCGGCAAGCGCCTCGAGCGCCTCGACGGTCCCGTCAAGACGACGGGGGAGGCCAAGTATTCCTACGATATCAATCGGCCGGGAATGCTATGGGCGCAGGTCGTGACCTCTCCATTCGCCCAGGCCGATATCCTGGAAATCGACGCCAGTGCCGCCAAGGCGCTGAAAGGGGTGGAGGGGGTTTGGCAAGATCCCGATCTGAAGGATGTCCAATATGTGGGGCAGATCGTCGTGGCCGTGGCCGCGGTTTCTGAAGAGATCGCCCGGGAGGCGGCCCGACTCATCAAGATTAAGTACCAAGTCCAGCCGCATCAAGTCGTGGATACGGATGCGGCCTTGTCGAAGGACAAGCCCTCGCGGCGCGATGCCGGTGATGTGGACAAAGCGATGGGGGATGCGAATCTCTCGGTGACTTCTGGCGAGTACGGGATCCCAGTGATCACGCATTGCTGTCTCGAGCCCCATGGTCAAGTGACGGAGTTCGCTAACGGTGAATTGCAGATCTGGCCTTCCACGCAGAACGTTTCGCGCTACAGCGATCGCCTCGATACGGAGGTGGATGTCCCGAAAAACAAGATCCGGGTTGAGATGCAGTACATGGGCGGCGGATTCGGCTCCAAGTTCAATTATGACAAATGGGGCACGATCGGCGCTCTGCTCTCGAAACAGACCGGCCGGCCGGTCAAGTTGATGTTGGATCGCGACCTGGAGTTGGCCACCGCCGGTAATCGTCCGTCGGCTTATGCCAAGATTAAGGTGGCCACCCAAAAGGACGGAACCGTCTCGGCGGTGGATGCCGAAATCTGGGGCACGGGCGGAAACGGCGGTTACAACCCTCCGCCGGTCCCCTACGTTTTCACGAAGATCCCGAATACGAGAATCGTCGGCAAGGGCATCCGAACGAATCGCGGCGGACAGCGCGCTTGGCGCGCGCCCAATCATCCCCAGGGCTGCTTCCTCACCATGTCGGCTCTCGATGACGCGGCCGCGGCTCTGAAGATGGATGCGCTGCAGTTTTTCCAACAGAATTTGAAATGGACGGATCGTCCGGATGTTTATGCGGAAGAGCTGAAGATTGCGGCCGAAATGATCGGCTACAAACAAAAGGCTCACCTCCGTGGAGATCTCGCACCCGGACCGGTTAAACGCGGGTTGGGAGTCTCGCTTCATACTTGGGGCGGGATGGGACATCCGTCGGAGTGCGACGTGATCATCAATCCTGACGGGTCGGTTGAGGCGCAGATCGGCACGCAGGATCTCGGTGTGGGCACCCGCACGGTTCTGGCCATCGTGATCGCCGAAACCCTGGGCCTGCCGATTGAAGCGGTTAAGGTCGAGATCGGCCGATCAATCTATCCTCAGTCGGGCGCGTCGGGAGGAAGCACGACCGTGGGCGGTATCTCGGTGTCGTCACGGATAGCCGCAACGGATGCACTCAACGCCCTTCTGGCGGTGGTGGCGCCGAAGTTGGGGGCGACGGCGGAAGCTCTGGAAGCGCGCGACGGTCGCATTCAAGCCGTGGGCGACTCCTCCAAGTCTCTTTCCTGGAAGGAGGCTTGTGCCTTGCTCCGGATGAATTCCATCACCAAACGGGGAATCAACGTCCCCGGCGAGAGCCAGAAGGCGCGGTTGATGGACGCCGGCGTCGGAGGCGTGCAAATTGCCGAGGTTGCCGTCGATATTGAAACCGGGGTGGTTAACGTCATTGAAATGGTCGCGGTTCAGGACTGTGGCTTGATCATTAATCGGAAATTGGCCGAGAGCCAGGTCTATGGCTCGCTCATCATGGGGATCACCTACTCGCTCTTTGAGGAGGCGATTTATGACACTCGAACCGGTCGCATGTTGAATGCGGACATGGAGTTCTACCGGCTGGCGGGCTTGACCGATGTGGGGACCCTGAAAGTCCACATGATGACCGGCCAGGGCTACGATGAACGCGGTGTGATCGGTTTGGGCGAACCGCCGGTCATCTCACCCGGAGCCGCCATCGCCAATGCTGTGGCGAACGCGTGCGGTGTTCGCGTGCCGAACTTGCCGTTGACTCCAGACAAGGTGATCACGGCTCTGCAAAAGGGAGGACTTGCTTAATGAACTCTTTCGAATATGCCGCTCCAACGTCGTTGGCCGAAGCGACCGCTCTTCTCTCGGAAAATCCGGGTGAAGTCGAAATCCTTGCCGGGGGCACGGACTTGGTGACGTCGCTGAAACAGCAGATTGCGGCGCCCAAGCGTCTGGTCAGCCTGCGCAATATCTCGGATCTCAAAGGCATCAAGTCCGGCGCCAAGAGCGTTCGAATTGGCGCCATGACGACCCTCGCCGAACTGATCGCCCATCCGGACGTCAATCGGCATTTTCCCGCCCTCGTCGCGGCGGTGAAAGGTATTGGCAGCGCCCAGGTCACCAACGTGGGAACCGTCGGCGGCGATCTTTGCCAGCGCCCGCGGTGCTGGTACTATAGAAACGGTTACGGATTCTTGGGCCAGGAGGGCGAGACGTCACTTGTGCGCAATGGAGATAACCGGTACCACGCCATCTTTGGAAACGCCGGACCGGTTCTGTTGGTCAACCCGTCCAGCCTCGCCCCCGCGTTGATCGCGTTGGACGCGACGGTCACTCTGGTTGGACCCAAGGGCGGAAAAAGGGAGGTTTCGGTGGCCAAGTTCTTCCCCAAGCCGAAGTCCGAAAACGAGCGGACCATCCTGAAACCGAACGAAGTTTTGACGGAAATCCAGGTGCCGATCCAAGGGCTGAAAAACGCGATCTACGAAGTCCGGCACCGACACGGCTTTGACTGGCCTTACGTGGCCGCCGCGGTGGCATTCCAGCTCAAGGAAGGTAAGGCTGCGGACGCTCGGATTGTCCTCGGCCACGTTGCGCCCGTCCCATGGGCCGCTGAGAAAGCGGCCAAGATCCTCAATGGCGCCAAAGTGGATGAGGCGTCGGCGACCATGTCTGGCGAGGGAGCGGCGGATGGGGCAACGCCCTTGAGTGGCAATGGCTACAAGGTTCAAATGGTCAAGGCCGCCGTGAAACGGGCGATCTTGGCGGCGGCGGGAGTGTAAATGGGAGATTGAAATATGAATGAGCCTCAGACATCTCCAATTCCTCAGATGCCTTGCCAGCATTTCCGCAGCAAGGAAATGTATTACCAAGAACCCGGACAGGACGACGATCAGTTTTCCAGCGGTGTGTTCTGGTGCATCAAAACCCATGAGGGGTTTGGCCCCGATGGTCAACCCGTCGGCAAGACCCACTGCTGCGCCAGCCGTTCGTGTTTCCTGCCGTGAGACAATTCTGAGTTCAACGTTCCTGGAAGAGTGTTTGGATAAGGCAAGTTGTGCAGCGGTCCAGGAGAGAATTCGGGTTTCTTGGTCATCCGGCTGAGAATGGCTGTCAGCGAGCCGGGCGCAATCGCACCAGGACGACTCCGTGCCGGGGCACGGACGCGGTGAATTGGCTTTCGAATTGACCCACGTCCTTCTGCCGCCACAGGTCACGGACGATCTGCCGCCCTTGAATACCGAGGTCGGACCATTTGGCGGGGACTTGAGCCGCCATTTCGCCCCGATTGAACAGACCGACCGCTTTGCTGCCGTCTTCCAAGTCTCTGGCCCAAACTTCGAGATCGTCCTCTTTGAACATACGGCGGCCGGGCTTGCCCAGCGGGTCTTGGTCCACGGCGATGACTTCATCGTTCGTCAGGAGGCGTAAGGTGAATTCGTCGAGTCGAGTCATGTCGCCGCTGAAGATCAGGGGCGCGGCGACCAGGCACCAGAGCGAGAAGTGCGTGTATTGCTCATTCGGGGTCAGCGGCGTGGGGGCGGTCTGACCTCGCCAATTGCTCAGGTAACCGACGAGGAGGTAATCGGGATCATTCCAGGCGCCGGGGCCGCCATATTTGTGGAGTTCATGGCGGGCGTAAACGTCGAACCCATCGCGGAACAAACCGGCGGCGATCCCTTCGTAGGTCAATCCCAAATCTCCGGCGGTTCGCCAACTGTGGCCGCCGACCTCACGGCCCCATTCCCAGACGTTGCCCATTCCGTATTGGCAGAGATTCAAGACGATGTCCCGAGGTTGTTTCTTGAGCAGGTCGCCGATGAGGCGATACGGTTTCTGGAGGGCTGCTCGGTCAGGCTTGGGCGCGATCTTGCCGTAGGAACACCAGTCATGTTTCAAAAAGTCGAACCCCCATTCGACAAACCTCTGCACGTCTTGTTCCTCGTGTTCGTACGCACCGATGTGGCCCGCACAAGTGGTGGTTCCGGGGGAGGTGTAAATGCCAGCTTTTAATCCCTTGGCATGGATATGATCCGTCAGCCCCTTCATGTCGGGGAAACGCGAGTTCGACCGGACCTTGCCCTGCGCGTCCCGAGGCTCGCCGCCCAGAGACGGGTCTTTGGCTCCCGGCTTGATGGCCCAGCAGTCATCAATGTTCACGTACATGTAACCGTGATTGATCATTCCGCTGCTCACCATGGCGTCGGCCGCGTCTCGCATGATCTTGTCGGTGACGTTGTTCTCCCAGATATACCAACTGTTCCACCCCATGTGAGGGGTCAATGCGAGGGTGTCGCCGCAGACGATCTTGAGAGTCTGCCTGGCCGAGCCGAGGGCGTTGGAGGCTCTCAGGGTCACGATCAGTTCGCCGCGCTCGCCGAGTGTGCCCGTGATCTGTCCCGATCCTGGATCCACCTTCAATCCGTTCGGCAGACCATCGACAGCAAACGACATCGGACGGTCGCCGGTCGCCGGAATGGTAAAGAGAAAAGGAGAGCCCGGACGGACTCCAAAGACCCGTGCGCCGTTGATGCGTGGGGTGGGAGGGGGCGGCGGAGTTAAGATGACGGCCTCTTCGCGCGGCGGATCGATGGCTTTGGGCGGGGCGCCGCTGGTTTCGAATCTCGCTTCGGCCCAGTCCGCATGATCGAAATTGGTGCCGTCACCGGCGTCGCCGACGGACAGGACGAGGGTTTTGACTCCGGCCACGTTCACCGCCACCGGCCGGGCCGGTTGTCCGGGTTTCATGACGCCGGACTCCCAGAGCTTTCTTCCGTCGCCGATGATCTTGAACGTGATCGAGCCGTTCTGTCCTCGAGCGGCGTCATCGACTCCGACTGAAGCCAAAAACTTCTCGGAACCTCCGTTCAAATCGATCCAGAGCACGCTGGTCGCGTGAGTTCCCACCCCGTGAGTGAATTCCTGTCCGTTGATCGACAGAGGCTTTTCGGTCACAGAACGGTTGGTCTGAGCTTTGCCCCAACCCTGTCGCACTTTGGCCAGGTCGAGCGACGAAACTCGAACGGAATCCGAAGCGCCAACCGGGAAGGCGGCAGCCAAGATGAGGGCCAGATGGAGATATTTCATAACTCTTAGACTCGATTGATCCCGACACTAGAAACAGGATGGCGGGCTTTCACCTTGATCTGAATCAAAGTGTGATTGACAGAAGACCAAGGATTCCGCAGAAGGAGCCAGGCATAAGTTTCGCGGCCGCGGCACAGAAGAAGCTTCGAAATTGGGGTCGGAATCGACGCGAGTCCATCCGAGGCAGGGGAATGGAGTTGGCGATGCAGTGAGCCTTGAAAGGAAACCTGTTGGCGGAGAAGGCTGAATTGAGAATGCGGTCGGTCATGTTCGTGCGACGAGGACCGATGCGTGGTGGCATTTTGAGCCGGGAATGAATTTCCGGCCGTCCAAGAGATGATCGAGAATCTGGCAGATCTAGCTCGCTACATCCGGGAAAACCTTCCCCGATCGATTAAACTGGAAGAGTTGCGCGTGGACGAGTCGGCCGACGCGGTCCTTTTCCGGTGGGAGAAGAGGGAGTATATCGTCAAGAGATACCTCAAGGTTTTCGAGGTGAAATACAACCGAATCTATATCACCGGCTACTCGCTCCTCGTGCAATCCGCTCTCACCGCCGAGTTCAGAAATGAGAAGGTGATCGAGGCGGTCATGGAAACGATTAACCAAGCCCAGAACCTCATTAACGAAAAGAATAAGACAAAGTCTGGATTGGAGTTATTGAAGGCGATCAAGGCGACCCTCGTGAAATTGACCGGAAAACCGAGGCCAAAGCGGCCCAAGCCGCCGGAGGCAAACGCCGCGGCCGGTGAATCGGTTTCTCTGCAACTCGCTCCTGGAGGTGAAAAAAAAGCCTGAACCGCGGTTCGATGAAGCGGCTTTTCCCACTCGGCAATTCCTGCAACGCAACAGAAGACATTGGGTTTCTATGGGACTTTTTCGGATCGAGACTCGTCGGGCGGTCAATCTTGGCGCTAGGTTGGACGTCGCGATCCGCGCACTCGTCATCTTGATCTCCTGGGCGCTGGCGGCGACCGCGGACCTGCTTCCACCGGGTTACCGGCCAGCCCCTTTGGGCACGCATGCGCTGGTGGGCGGTCGAGTCATCATTCGGCCCGGCCTGGTGCTCGATCGAGCCACCATCGTGATCCGCAATGGACTGATTGAAGCGGTCGGCAGGGATGTTCAAGCGCCCGCCGACGCCCGAGTTTGGGACTTGAAGGGGTTGACGGTTTACCCGGGATTCATTGACGCCTACTTGGCGATGACGGTCAAGGGGCCGGCGGCAGCTCCGGAGCGATCGAAATCGGATCTGACTGCGGGCACACAGTTTTTTGGCGTTCCGGGGCAAGAGCGGGATCCGGGCAACGCCGGACCCGGATATGAGAACTCGCAGATCACACCCGAGAAGCGGGTCGTCGAGATCTACCTGCCCGACCCCAAAGCGCTCGCTGGGCTGCGCGAGATTGGCTTCACGGCGGGCAACATCATTCCCGAGAAAGGGGTTTTGCGGGGGACGAGTGCGTTCGTGACGTTGTCCGCGGGCAACCCCAACGACGTGGTCATCAAGCCCGACGTATTCCATCATTGGGCGCTTGGGACCGATGGCGAGGGACGCGGCAGCTATCCCGGATCGCTCATGGGGGTGATCGCGGTGACGCGGCAGACGTTTTTTGACGCGGAGCATTATGCCTCCGATCTGGCCGATTTTACCCGGCGTTTGGAGAGCCGGTCGCGTCCGGCGTTTAACCCGTCTCTCCAGGCCTTGAAACCGGTTTTGGATAAGCAGATGCGCTTGGTCATCGAGGCGCGAAGCGCGTTGCTGGTGGATCGGGCGAGCCGTGTGGCGCGGGAATTGGGGGTCGAGTTTCTCGTGGTGGCAAGCGGTCAGGAATGGCGCCGGCCAGCTTTGGCCAAAGCGGTGGGAGTGCCATTTATTGTCCCTTTGAATTTTCCCGAAGCGCCGAAGATGCCCGAGGACGACGATTGGACGGCGGTTTCGTTGGATCAGTTGCGGGTCTGGGACTGGGCCTCGGAAAACGCCACCGTCCTGAGAAAGCAGGGGATCGAGATCGCCCTCACCACGTTCGGTCTGGCCGATCAGAAGGCTTTCCGGAAGAATTTGCGCCTGGCGTTGGATCGCGGCCTTTCCGAGGACGACGCGCTGGCCGCGTTAACCACGGTTCCCGCTCGGTGGTGTGGGCTGGAGCGACGTTTGGGAACCATCGAAGCCGGCAAGATCGCCAATCTCACGGTGGTGGCCGGCACCTACTTCAATCCCGAGAACACGGTGCGGGAGGTTTGGATCGACGGGAAGATTCATCCTTCGAACGAGAGCTCACCCGGACCAGGGGGAAGCGGGCGGGCGGGCGCGTCCGAGAGCCGCGGTCCGGAGAATTCCGACGACGACCGAAACCGTTCCGCTGAATCCAAAGAGGAGAGGACCAAGAAGGAATCGAACCGCCGGGAACTGGCCAAAGCGCGGGTCGCGCAGCCGCCGCAAAAGGGCCGTGGCCCACTGGCCGAACCGCGCGGCATCCTAGTGCGCGGGGCGACGATTTGGACGTCCGGACCGGCTGGCCGGATCGAGAATGGCAGTCTGCTGGTCGTGGATGGAAAGATCAGCCGAATCGGGAGCATGCCGATCTCGGATGAAATGGGGCTGCCCGCGGGTTCATGGCTCGTGATCGACGGGCGGGGCAAACACGTCACCCCCGGTCTGATCGACGCGCACAGTCATGCCATGATTCTGGGCGGGGTCAATGAGGCCACCTTGCCGTCGTCGGCCATGGTGCGGGTCGGGGATGTGGTCAATTCCGAGACGGAGAACATCTACCGGGAACTGGCCGGTGGATTGACCGTGGCCAACTTGCTCCATGGTTCGGCCAATCCGATCGGCGGACAAAGTTGCCTCATCAAGCTGAAAGAAGGGGCCGCTCCGGAAGAGCTGAAGATGCGCGACGCGCCGGCCGGAATCAAATTCGCCCTTGGGGAAAACGTGAAACAATCCAATTGGGGAGAGCGAAACGTGACCCGATTTCCCCAATCCCGCATGGGGGTGGAGACATTTCTGGCCAATCGATTCACGGCGGCCCGTCAGTATTTGATGGAATGGGATTTGTTCCGGAAGAACGGCGGCCTCCGGCCTCGCCGCGACCTGGAACTCGAGGCGATCGGTGAGATTGTCCAAGGCCGCCGCTGGATTCATTGTCACTGTTACCGTCAGGATGAAATTCTCATGTTCCTGCGGTTGATGGAGGATTTCGGCGTTCAGATTGGCACCCTGCAGCACGTGCTCGAAGGCTACAAAGTGGCGGACGAGATCGCCCAACACGGAGCGGGAGCATCGTGTTTTTCGGACTGGTGGGCCTACAAGTTCGAGGTCTATGACGCCATTCCTTACGCGGGCAGCCTGATGCGGGACCGCGGCGTGCTCGTCTCGTTCAATTCGGATGATGCCGGATTGGCCCGACGACTTAACCTCGAGGCGGCGAAAGCGGTCAAGTATGGAGGCACCTCGGAAGAAGAGGCGCTCGGTTTTGTGACGATCAATCCGGCCAGGCAACTGCGGATCGAACGTGCGGTCGGTTCCCTGGAACCGGGCAAAGACGGCGATTTCGTGATTTGGACGAAGTCGCCGTTGGATTCCGGGACCGCCTGCCTGGAGACTTGGATCGAAGGGAAGAAATACTTCGATCGATCCCTCGATCTGGATCGGACCGTGATGCGCGAGCGCGAATGGAAAGCGCTGGTCGAAAAGGCGAAGAAGTTGTCTGGAATCTCGGGCTCGGCCAGCCCTTCCGCCGCTTTGGCGGAACAGGCTTTTTTTCAACCCGCGCTCGAACTTCAACACGAAAACCAAGTTCGTCATTGCATCGATGAATAATTCCCGAGCTGGCGGCGATTCCGTGAATCACCCCGTTCCACACTGGGCGTCGCTTCTCGTTCTCATCGTCTTGGCCGCGATCAGTTCGCCGCGGTTCGAGAGCGTCGCTGCCGAAGCCTTGCTCCTGCGCGGGGCGGTGGTGCACACCGTTTCGGGCGACACGTGGCGACCGGGCGAGGTGTTGATCAAGAGCGGGCTCATCGCCGGGGTTGGGTCAAAGTTGGACGAAACCGGCGCGCGGGTGCTGGATCTTGCCGGGCTCCATCTTTACCCGGGCCTGATCGCGGCCACCTCGTCATTGGGGCTCACGGAAATCGGCGCGGTCCGAGCGACCCAGGACACGTCCGAAGTTGGCGAATTCAAACCGGAAGTGCAATCGTGGATCGCGGTCAATCCGGATTCGGAATTGTTGCTGGTCGCCCGGGCCAACGGCATCACTCACGCCTTGACGGTTCCGATGGGCGGGTTGGTCAGTGGACAGTCCGGGTTGATGGCGTTGGACGGATGGACGACTGAGCAAATGACGATCAAACGATCGGTCGCGCTGCATCTGTTTTGGCCTAGCCACCAGCTCAATGCCACGCCCCGAGACCAGGCCCCGGACAAGGCAAAATGGAAGTCCCTGGATGATCAGTCCAAGGACCGGCAGAAGAAGATTCGCGAGCTCGAAGAGTTTTTTGCCGACGCCCAAGCTTACGCCAAAGCCAGACAGGCCGAGGAGAAGCTGAAGAGCGGACTTCTCTCTCCGATCCCGGCCTGGGAAGCCATGATTCCGTTCGGACAAGGGAAGATCCCGGTCATGATTCATGCCGACGAGGTTCGACAAATCAAGGCGGCCGTCCAATGGGCGACGTCGTCCGGTCATCCGATGATCCTGGCGGGCGGACGCGATGCCTGGATGGTGGCCAACTTGCTGGCCGAGAAAAGGATTCCCGTCATTTACGAAAGCACGTTTGAACTGCCGGAACGCGACACCGAATCGTACGATATCTACTTCAAAGCCCCGGCCCTTCTGCACAAGGCCGGCGTGCGGGTGATCTTCAGCGAAGGTTTGGGGGCGACGCCGGCGGCGCAAGTCCGCAACCTTCCTTATGCGGCGGCCCAAGCCGTGGCGTTTGGATTGCCGGCGGACGAGGCGTTGAAAGGGATCACTCTTTATCCGGCTCAAGTGTTGCAGGCGGACGACCGCCTCGGCTCCATCACCGTCGGGAAGGACGCAGCGCTCTTCGCCGCCGACGGCGATATTCTGGATATCCGCACCACCGTCAAACGCCTCTGGATCGGGGGGCGTGAGATCAGTCTGGAAACCCGGCACACCCGGCTTTACGAAAAGTACCGCCAGCGCCCCAAAGCGGTGGCGAAGTAAATCTCGCGGTCCCACGCCTTCTTGTAGTCTCTCGACGAGCCTCAGTTCAGAGCCGGATCATGCGAGAGATTCAAATTGGTGGGTTTGCATCTGGACCAATTCACCGGTAGTTTCTGCGGCGTGTTGCCGACGTGGAAAAGCGACCGTGAACCAGACTTCACCCGGGAGATCGGATCCAGAGGGGGGAAGGGCGTCTCGTGGGGCGATCGAACCGGGTCTATTCGATGAGGGCTCGCGGGAAGATTCTGGTCGTGGATGACGACGCCGAGGTGCTGCGCGCGCTCTCCCTGTTTCTACGAAGCGCGGGCCTCACCGTCATCGAAGGTTCCACCGGGCAAGAGGGCCTGGACTTGCTGGCCCGGGAGAAGCCGGAATTGGCTTTGCTCGACGCGGGCTTGCCGGACATGGAGGGCCTCGAGGTCTGCCGGCGCATCAAGGCGGACCCGGATCTGGCCCACACCTTTGTGATCATCATCTCCGGGAGCTACACTAGCAGCGAAGATCAGGTTCATGGGTTGGACGCTGGCGCGGATGGCTACGTCGCCAAGTCGATTCATCCTCAGGAATTGGTCGCGCGGATCGAGTCGCTGCTGCGAATAGCGAACGCGGAAAAAGGCCTCCGGCAGGCTCGGGCTGAGCTGGAAGCAAGAGTCGGCGAGCGGACGGCGGCCTTGGAGAAGATCAACCGCGAGATGGCGTCGGAGATGGCGGAACGGCGGCGCGTCGAGGAGGCGCTGAAGAAGAACGAAGAGCGTCTTCGGTTCTTGCTGACGGCGGCGCCCGCGGTCATCTATAGCTGCCGGCCTACCTATGATTTCGGCTGCACGTTCATCAGCGAAAACGTCCGCCAGCAACTGGGGCACGAGCCGAGTGAATTCATCGCCAATTCCCGATTCTGGATCGACAGCATTCATCCGGAAGATCGGGTGCAGGTTCTCGGCGGACTGGGACAGCTTTTTCAACAGGGCGAACATGTTCTCGAATACCGCTTTCGGCGCCAGGACGGCAGCTACTGTTGGATGCGGGATGAGGTCAGATTGATCCGGGGTGCGGAGGGCCACCCGGTGGAATTGGCTGGCTGTTTGGTGGACATCACCGGCCGCAAACAGATGGAAGAGGCCCTGCGCTCCAAGACGGAGCAACTCCAAGCCGTGACGGATGCCATGACGACGTACCTGCGGAGCGGGAATTGGCAGGAGGCGAGCGCAATGCTTTTGCGGAGCGCGCTGCGGCAATCCGAGAGCGAGCAGGGATTCATCGGAGTGGTCGCCGATGGGCCTCACCTCCTCGTTCTGGCCCAGGAAGGAATGATGATCGAGACGCCTAGGCCGGCGACCCGCGCCGCGGCAGCGGCTTCGAATTCCCCGGCCAGCCGACTCTCTCAACTCACGGCTCTGGAGGTTCTGATGGAGCGGGTGCTGACGGGGCGGAGATCGACGATCGTCAACGGCCGACCCTCGGCCCTCGGGGTCGGATCGGAGGGGCCCTCTCTTCCGCCTTGGCGGTCGTTTCTCGGTGTGCCCATTTTTCGGGAAGGGGAAATTGTGGGCATGATTGGAGTGGCGAATCGCCCGTCCGATTACACGGCCGAAGAGGATAAGGAGATCGCGATTTTGGCGGAAGCCGCCGGAGTGCTGCTCGACAGCTTCCGCCGACAGCAGAGGGCCACGGTGTTGGAGGTGGAGCGCCGGGCGGCGGTCGAGCAAGTCGGCGAATCGAGACGCCAGTACCAGGAGTTGGTTGAATCGCTCGAGGGCATCATCTGGGAGGCGGACGTCCGGACGTTTCAATTCACCTTCGTCAGCCAGCATTGCGAGCGGCTGCTGGGGTACTCGGTTGCGCAATGGATGTCGGAGATGACCTGGCAGAAGCTCATCCACCCGGAGGATCTGGAGTCGGTCTTCGCCGCTTGCGCGCTGGCCGTGAAAGAGAAGCGCAATCATAGTCTCGAGTACCGGGTCGTGGCGGCGGACGGCCGGGTGGTATGGGTCAGAGACATTGCCACCGTCGTGGTGAAGGACGATGTGCCGAGGAAGTTGATCGGCGTTCTCTTGGATGTGACGGATCGCCGGACCGCTGAGGAACAGTTGCTCGGTTATCAGAAAAAGCTTCGGTCTCTGGCATCGGAAATGGAATTGACGGAAGAGCGCGAGCGGCGCCGGATTGCCCTGGATCTCCACGATCATATCGGACAAAGCCTGGCCATCACCAAGATCAAGCTCGATGAGCTGTTGGCCAGGGCGGCCGCGACGGAGTGGGCCGTCTCGTTGGGGGAACTTCGCGATGTGGTCCAGCAGACCATCCAGGATGCGCGGTCCTTGCTCTTCGAGATTAGCCCGCCCGTCTTGCATGAACTGGGGCTCGGGGCGGCGTTGGAGTGTCTGGCTGAGCAACTGCAGAACCAGCACGGGATTGAAATCGAATTCGAGGAAGATCGGGAGGTCAAGTCTTTGCCCCACGATGCCAGGACGTTCCTTTTCAAGGCCGTCCGCGAACTGCTGCTCAACGTGGTCAAACACGCGCGAGCCCGGCACGCCCGGATCACCCTGAAACGCCAGCGCCGTTTTCTGCGGATCGTCGTGACCGATGACGGCCAAGGCTTCCAGGTCGCGGATCCGCATCATGACTCGGCTCGAGTCAGCGGCTTTGGCTTGTTTAGCCTTCGCGAACGGCTCGATTACACGGGAGGGAAGCTGATCATTGACTCCGCCCCGGGGAAGGGCTCCCAGATCACGATCCTGACTCCACTAAAAGGCGGGTTGAAAGCCTGATTGGGCCAAAGACATGAGTATTCGAATTCTTCTGGTCGATGACCACCGCATCGTTCGCGAAAGTCTCGCCAACCTGTTGGCCAAACAGTCCGACTTCGAGGTGGTGGGACAAGCGGAGGATGGCCGGACCGCTCTTCGGCTGGCCCAGGAACTCAAACCGCGGGTCGTCGTCATGGACGTAGGCATGCCGGGCTTGAACGGGGTTGATGCCACCCGCCAAATCGTCGAGCTCATACCCGAGATCCGTGTGGTCGGCTTGTCCATGCATTCGGAGCGCCGCTTCGTGGAGGAAATGCTGCGGGCCGGCGCGGTCGGCTATTTGTTGAAGGATTGTGCCTTTGACCAATTGGTGGCCGCCATTCGAACGGTCGCGGAGGGCCGCTACTACCTGGGACCCCGCATCGTGGACGACGTCATCAAACACTACGTCCGGCAGTTGTCGTCACCCGGGCCCGTCAAAGGGGAACTGCTCTCGACCCGTGAGCGCGAGGTCGTGCAGCTTCTGGCGGAAGGGGAGACGACGCTGGAAATAGCCGACATTCTCAAGGTCAGCGCCAAAACGGTGGAGAGTCATCGACGCAATGCCATGGACAAATTGAAGCTGTTCAGCGTCGCCGAGCTCACCCGCTACGCGTTGCGGGAAGGGCTGACGTTTCTCGATCATTGAGGGGGTGGTGCCGCGAGCCGGCTGAGCCAGGTTCATGGAATGCCCCCTTTCACTTGGCGCATGCCTCGAGACCCTGAATCGAATGGAGTGGACGGCGTCGCGTCAGCGTCTTGGAGTGCGCCGGCCCTCCGGCGCTTTGGTCGAAAGCGGGGAAAGCG
>CAYHFE010000076.1:0-19192 GCA_964355375.1 uncultured Verrucomicrobiota bacterium | reverse complement strand
CGTGTCCCTGTGGGCGCCGCTGAACGCGGCGCGGACGAGCCGGCGGCTCGTCCCTACCTGGTTCATGGCCTCGATTCACGTCCAATTTTTGGAGGTTGTCCCTACCCATGAACCGTGGTTGTTTGAGTGGGGAGCGCGGCCGTCCCGGCTGCACCGGTCGGCGTCTCGCCGACCGGCAACAACCCGGGGCACTGCCACGAGGGTTCGGCGGGACGCCCGCGCTCCCCATCGCACCTTCAGGTTCACGGTCTCAAAGCGTGCGCAAAGCGAAAGGCGGCGCTCTGTGCCTTCAGGCCTCGCGATCGCGGGGAGAACCAGGCCACACGTCCGCCCGATCCACGACCGGCCCGATGCCGCTTTTCAACCTCCGGCCGCCGTCCACGGTCCACGGTCCAATCCTCCCAAGTCGCCGACCGCGGGGCCGAAACAGAACTGCGCCCCTCAGCCCGCCGCCGCCCGGACCGCCTCCAGATCGCTGCGCCGCTGCGCCATGCTCTTGAAGAATTCGTAGCCTTCGCGCAATCGACGGACACAGACATCTCGATCTTCGAGCATCGTCTTGATGATGCGAAGAATCGGTTTCGGACGCAGGTAATAGCGCTGGTAGAAGCGTTCGACGTTTTCGAAAATTTCGTCTTTGGTCAGTCCCGGGTATTCGAGGGCGCTCTGCTGGAAGCCGTCACCTTCCACCAGGTCGGTCTTGTCCTTCTTCACGAACCAACCATTGAGCTTGGCTTGGTCATAAAGCTCGGTGCCCGGATACGGCGCGGCCAACGAGACCTGTAACGAGAAAACATCGAGTTCCTGGGCGAATCGAATGGTCTGCTCCATGGTCTCCTTTGTTTCGATCGGCAACCCGAGAATGAACGTCCCATGAATGACCACGCCGGCCTGATGGCAGTCCTTTGTGAAACGCCGCATTTCGTCGGTCGTCACGCCCTTTTTGATGCGGGTCAGGGTCTCATCATTGCCGCTCTCGTAGCCGACCAGGAAGAGGCGAAGGCCATTGTCCTTGAAGCTTCGAATCGTGTCGTAGTCGAGATTGGCCCGGCTGTTGCAACTCCAGGTCAATCCGAGCGGACCGAGCTTCCGCGCGATTTCCCGGGCGCGCGGCAGGTTCGCGGTAAAGGTGTCATCGTCGAAGAAAAACTCCTTCACTTCCGGGAAGAGTCTCTTCATGTAGGCCATTTCATCCGCGACATTCTGCGGGGAACGGACACGGTATTTGTGTCCGCCGATCGTTTGGGGCCATAGGCAGAAGGTGCATTGCGCCGGGCAGCCGCGCCCCGTGTACATCGAGATGTAGGGGTGCATCAAATAGCCGATGAAATACTTCTCGATCTGAAGGTCGCGTTTATAGACGTCCGCCACCCACGGGAGCGCGTCCAGGTTCGGAATCAACTCCCGTTCCGGGTTGTGCCGGATTTTGCCCTCCCGATCCCGGTAGGAGAGTCCGGCAATGGAGGAAAGATCCCGGCCTTCCGCGACCTCTTTGCAGGTGAAATCGAATTCCTTGCGCCCGACCCAGTCAATCGCGGGCGAGGCCTTGAGCGTCTCCGTCGGCAGGACCATGGCGTGGGCGCCGATAAAGCCAATCGTGGTGTTCGGTCGCTGCGCTTTGATGGCTTCGGCCACTTTGCAGTCGTTTTTCAGCGAGGGCGTGGAGGTGTTGATGATGACATGATCGAAATCTTTGGCGATGGCCAGCATTTCGGCCACGCCCAAGTTGTGCGGCGGGCAATCGAGCAGGCGGGAGTGGGGAATGAGCGCGGCGGGTTGCGCGAGCCAGGTCGGATACCAGAAGCTGGTCACTTCACGACGGGCTTGGTAACGAGCGCCAGCCCCGCCGTCAAAACCGTCGAAACTGGGAGGAGAGAGAAAGAGAGTTTTGCTCATGGTGTCGGAGTATCGGGTCGATCCGAAGAGGCTGCCTGATCATCTCGGCGGTCGTGAAATCCCCAACCGGCCAGCACGAATGAAAGGAGATCCTCTTCCGCCGGCCTCTGAATCTATTTGGCCTCGCGGATCTTAATCAGCAATTGATCACGCTCGGTCGTGGCGCCACTGCCACAAGATCCACCGCCCTTGGTTTCGCCCTCGGCCGGCAGATCATGGCCCCCGCGGGCCAAGGCCGATTTGGCCCCGGCGAGCTCTCTATTCACGGTGGCCTTGGCCTCAGCCAGGTGTCCCTGGCCGATGGAAAAGCCGTTGAAGGCTTGGACTCGATGACCTTCGGCGAACGGTTTTGGTTTGGGTGAGAAATTGTATTTGAAGTTTTTCCAATTGTCGCCCGCCTGATAATTGGTCCCCAGCGCTCCGCTCGGATCGTAACCGCAATGGACCATGCAATTCTCGCACCGCGGATCGCGAGCCACCCCATTGACGACGCCGTACTTTTCCCAGTCCACCTTCTCGAGCATTTCCCGATAGCTGGGATAGTGTCCATCGGTCATGAGATAGCACGGGGCTTTCCAGCCCCGGATATTTCGGGTCGGAATCGCCCACGCCGTGCAGGTCAGCTCCCGTTTGCCCGCGAGAAACTCCTGATAAACGGGGGTTCCGAAGATCGTAAAGAGCCGGCCCCAATCCTGGATCTTTTGGAATTTCTCGCGCGTCATCGCGCGAGTCAGAAAGAAATCCTCGGAATTGCGGCCGAGCCGTTTGGCCATGTCCTTCTTGGCGGCATCGTAATCATAACCGGGAGAAATCGTGTGGCCATCCACGCCCAGCCACGAGAAGAACCGGAACATCTCTTCAATCTCGGCCACCGCGGATTCCTTATAGACCGTCGTGTTGGTCGCTACCTGGAAGCCCAGGACCTTGGCCATCCTGATGGCCTCCACACATTCTTTGAACACGCCTTCGCGCTCAACGATCAGATCGTGAGTGTACTCCAGACCGTCCACATGGACGTTCCAGTACATCCATCGGCTGGGACCGATCGTTTCCTTCGTCCGGGCCTTTTCGTCAGCGTGCCGGATCGATTCCACCTCCTTTTCCGAGATCAGCTTCTGCTCGAGAAGTTGGGTGATTTTCGGCTCCCAGGCCGGTGAATAGACGCTCGCCAGATAATCTCGCATCTTCTTCCGCATGAACATTCCGTTCGTGCAGATATAAACAATTCGACCCTGCCGCAGCAAACCGGCCACCAGCTCCTCAATTCTCGGATAAATCAACGGCTCGCCGCCGCACACCGAAACCATCGGCGCGTCGCAGTCGTTGGCCGAGGCGAGACAATCCTCCAACGACATCATGTCCTTGAGGTTCGTCGAGTATTCGCGAATCCGCCCGCAGCCCGTGCAGGTCAAGTTACAGGTGTGCAACGGTTCAAGCTGCAGGACCATGGCAAACTTGGGCGTCCGACGGAGCTTGTGCTTAATAATGTGCGAGGCGATCTTCGCCGTCAGCGCGAAAGGAAAACGCATAGAATTAACGAGACTGGGCAACCAGCGCGGCTGGCGCGGGGAGGGAGGGAGGCACCTTTGGCAGCGGCTTGACCGGAACGGTCTGGCCCATGTGAGGCAGGAAGAACGTCGCCGGGGAAACGCTGTGCGAGGAATTGACACCACTGCAACCCGCGCTCAAAACCATGAGCAACGGAAGCATTGCCAGCCAAAGGGAACTCCGATTAAATCTCACGCTAATCAGTATAAGACTGGTCGATATGTTGGCAACCATTAATTCGCGACGACGGGCCGGTGGCTGGAGAAACTCGAAGCACGATCGGTCAGGCCGGTGGATTGGGTTCGGCGGCGGGGTTCCGCTGGGCTGGTGTCTCCTGCTGGGAATCCTCGTGGCGGCCGGTCTGGGTCCAGCGCTGGCGAGTTCACGGTTCGCCGCCCGAGCCGAGCAGGCGTTTCTGGCCAGCCGCGCCCGTTTTCAGATCGACACGACCAATGCGGCGACCGCCTGGCAGTTCGGAAAGGCTTGTTTCGATTGGGCGGAATACGCCCAAAAAGATGAAGAGCGCGGCTCCATTGCCAAAGAGGGCATGGCGGCGTGTCGGCGCTCCGTCGCTCTCGACGGCTCCGCGGTGGGCGGTTACTACTACCTGGCGCTGAACTTGGGGCAGTGGGCACGGACGAAGAGGCTGGCCGCCCTGAAGCTGGTCCCGGAGATGGAGCGGGAACTGAAAAAATCGATCGAGTTGGATCCCAAATTCGAACACGCCGGCCCCCATCGTTCCCTTGGCCTCCTTTATTCCGAAGTGCCGGGCTGGCCGATCAGCCTCGGCAACCGGAGCAAGGCGCGCCTCCATCTCGAGAAGGCGGTCGAGTTGGATGGCCATTATCCTGAGAATCACCTCTGTCTGCTGGAAGCCTTCCTGAAATGGAACGACCGCAAGGCATTGGTCCGGGCCACCCCCGCCCTAACCAACCTGTGGCCCCGCGCGCGCCAGGCCTTCGCGGGCGACGACTGGGCCGAGGACTGGGCGGACTGGGAAAAGCGCTGGGCGGTGATTCGGGCTGCCGCGGAGGACGAGAAACGCCGGAGCGCCCACTAATGATCGGCGGAGCGGATTAACTGCAACTGGCGGCTAAAGTTTCCGCTCGGCCGGCCGACTGTAGCAACTAAGCAGCGGTGCCAATCATCGCCAGGCTCGTGGAAACGCCTGCATCAAGGTTTCCGACGGCATGGATGCCGTTTTCTGAAAAACAGACAAAAGGATTTGTCTTATGATTATAAACTTCAGTCCCCTTGCGGCCGAGGCCCAGATGGCCGCTGACGGTAACGGTGTTCCATTTCAGGTCGTGGATTTCTCCCCGGCGGAAAGCAAAGTGATTCCGCTTTTCCCGTCAAAGTCCGGCGCGCCCCATCGCCACTACCCCGACGAACTGACTCCGGAGAAGGCCTACATCGCCGAGACGCGCGCCAAACTCTTTCGAGAGGCGAGCCCGTTCTTGGTCAGCGCCGCCGACGAACTGGATTTCTCCGTCCTGGCGCGAGCGCTCGAAGCCGAGGACGACCGTTTTGAACGGATCGAAAACATCATTGATTCCGGCCTGGGAAGAGTGCCTTCGGAATTCTTCCCCGAAGCCGCCTGAGTCGAGAAACCTGACCCCAATGACCCGCTTGTGCCTCGCACCAAGCCTTTCATGAAGAGCCGAACTCTCTGCCGCGAGGGGCCGTCCAGCACGTGCGACTGAGTGTCGCCAACCCTATCAACTCGTCTAACCGATGAATACCAAGGTCACAGCCTCGGAACCCGGATTGCACCTGCCGTCTGATCCACGTTCGCCCCATCTGCCGCCGCCCCGCCGCCCGCGGCCGGATGCCGACGATCCCGCCGCGCTCGACCAAGATCGTCTGACTACTGACGGTCCCATTGCGCGCTACTCCGAGAGCGAGGTGGTGAGCGGCGCCCAGGTGGCCAACGCCATCTCCATGAGCCAGACTCAGGAGGGGTTTCTCCAGGTTGTGCAAAGAGCTCTGGATCGGATGGGGGAACTCAGCGCGTTGCTTCAAGGGGCGAACCACGCGCCGACCGATCGCGAACATTACACTTCGGAGTTCACCCTGTTGCAGAGCTTCATCAGCAATATCGGAACCAAGAAATTCAACGGCGTCGCCCTGTTTTCAGAAGCCCCCTTGAACGTGAATCTCGAGAGTGACGGGCAGAAGATTCCCCTCAACGCCATCGACTTCAATGCCCCCAGCGCCCGCGGCGGGCTCTACGCCGCCTACGACCCAGGGTCCACCGAGTTCCACGATGGGGCGAGCGCGACGGCCGCGCTCGCCAATATTCACCAAGCTCTCGAGAATCTGGACGCCATGCAGACCAAGGTCGGCCTCAACTTGCAGCGGTTGAGCCTGTCCAGAGAACAGTTGTCCGTCTTGAACGAAAACCTTTCCGCCGCGAGCAGCCCAGCCGACGATCTGAACCGCATCCGGAATCTGACCCAACTGGCGCGGTTCAAGATGCTCGGTCAATCCGGCACCGCGATGATGGCTCAAGCCAACGCTTTTCCGCAAACCGCGCTGCGCCTTTTGGATTAGTCAACGGGTCGGCCCGCACCTTGGTTTGCATCCACTCCATGAAGCCCCTGGAACCTCCCGACAAACATTACCTGCTCGCCGCCCAGGGCTGGTTGGAGCTCGGGAACAGCTATGAGTCCTTCAAGGAACTCGAGAAGATCTCCCCCGAGTTCAATGGACATCCGGACGTGTTGGGGTTGAAACGCCGGCTCTACAGCAAAAGCAAGAATTGGATTTCCGCCCTGACCATCGCGAAGACGATCTGCCAATCTGAGCCCAACCACCTTTTCAGCCGGATTCACAACTCGTACGAATTCTACGCTCTGAAACGAACCGTCGAGGAAAAAGGGGTTGCCCTGGCCGTTCCCATCCGATTGCCCTGCCTTTTTGCCGTGCCCTACAATCTGGCCTGCTACGCCTGTCAATTGGGCGATCTCGAGGAAGCTTGGGAATGGTTCAAAATGGCCGTAGAAATGAGCGACCATGAGGAGATACGATCGCTCGCCCTGAATGATCCGGATCTCGAACCACTCTGGGCGAAGATTGAGGAGATTTGACCCCGGTGTTCGTCAGACACCCGGCACTTCGCGAAGCGAACGTTACCCTTGGGGACCTGACTCGTTGGCCTTGGGAAGGCCATCCCCGCAGCGGGCTGAATGGCTTTCTGACTTCGGACCGACCCTTGGCGGGATGCGTGGTCGAGGTGAATCGAAGCCTGTCCATCAGCCTGGGTGGGGCGAGACTCTGTCGAGCCGTGACGTTTCCTGCGAAAGACTTCCAGGGTTCGATCAGTCACTTTGGTCCCGCCAACCATCGGCGCGCCGACTGGTTTGCAGGCACCAGTGTGGTCGGCGAGGGCGCCGACCACCGCACGCGAGGGCGCGTGCGCTCCCCATCACAACTGAATCGATGCGGCTAAGAGCCTGTTTTAGAAGTAGGAGGCGACGTGAGGAGACTTCCTTTTCTCCGGGTCAAGGCGGCAGATTTCATCGAAAACTAGAGTCTCGTTACCTCGACTCCTACGAGAGAATGGATTTTCAAACAGGCGCTAAGGTTTTCGCACCGTAATCACCTGGTCATTGTCCTCGGTATAGAAGTTCTTCACCACAATCCCGATGGTGTAGGTCATCGACGCCTCCGTTCCCAAGTTCACCGGGAAGCTGAACGAAGCCGTCCCGACTTTCGGATCCGCGCTCGCCACCACCGCCACTTCGCCAATGATTGTCGCGGGGGTAGTACTTCGGTTGACAAACGCCACTCGGGCATTCGCGATCTTGCCCGCGTCCGCGTCGAAGGCCGGATTCGCAGGCATTCCTGAAATGTCTTTCACCGTGACCTTGAGCGCCACCGTCGCCCGCCCCGCCGCCGTTGATTTCACTTCCGTCGGTCCCGTGTAGGTCACCCGCGCGTCTTCCGCCGTCACCGTCAAGGTGTTCGTCGCGTTGGCCACACTGAAATACGGGCTGACCCCGCCAAAAATCGCTTTTACCTGATAAACTCCCGGCTTCTCCAGCACAACCACGTTCGACAACCGCGCCGCCAGAATGTCGCCGTCCGGCGTCATCGCCACCGTGGCCAATTTTCGGGTGCCGATATAGAAAGTCACATTTGTCGCTGCTTTCAACCCGCAACTGCTCGCAGGCCCAGGCGTAATCGCCGCCTCCACCGTGACCTTGTCGCTATACTGCTGCGATTCGGGCGATGCCACCACTCCCGAGGTCGTCTGAATCCGGCTCGCGATCAACGTCGCCGCACTCGAAGTTGACGCTGCGCACCCATTGGAAAAGACCGCGCGGAACTTGTTCCCGTTCTGCGTCGGCGTCGGATTCGTCAAGATCAGCGACGTGTTGGTCCGTCCGCTCATGCTCAGCCAGGTCTTCCCGGCATTCACGCTCGATTGCCATTGCACCCGTGGGGCCGGCGACCCGTCCGCTGCGGCCTTAAAGGTCACGTTCCGATTGCAGTCCTCCAGCAGCGTCTGATCGGTCGGCTGCTCCGTAATCGTCAGCGTCGGAATCGACACCGACAACGTGCGGGCCGTGCCGGTAAAACAGGTGTTGGTCGCATTGACCGAGACATCACCGGGACTGGTTCCCCACGTCACGCTGATCGCTCGGGTGCCTTGTCCGGCGACAATCCGCGCGCCCGTCGGCACGGTCCAAACGTACTTCGTGGCGTTGGTGACCACCGCCACCGAATACGCCAATCCCGCCTTGCCCGCACACACATTGATGGCCCCGATGATCGGTCCGATCGTCCCAATCGGCTTGATCGTCGCGAGGTTGGCCGCCGTGGACGTCACAGACGGCGCTCCCGCCACTCCGCTCACCACCACCGTGTAGGCGCCCACCTCCGCCGGGCCGACCGCGTCAATCGTCAAGCTGCTCGAGGTCGCTCCGGCGATATTCACCCCAGCCTTGCGCCATTGATAGGTCAACCCAGCCCCCGTCGCCGTCACGGTCACCGTCGCCGGACTGCCCTCGCACACCGTCGTCAAACTCTTGGGCTGGACCGTGATTCTTGGTTTGCCATTCACTCCGAGTTTAGCGGTGCTGGATGTCGTCGCGGTCCCGCACGTGCCTTTCACGACCACGTCGTAATCGCCGGCCAGAGCCGTGGTCGTCACCACATTCAGTGTCGCGGAGCGCGACCCAGACACGCCGGAGCCGTCCGCCAGGGCTTTGCCGCTTTTTCGCCATTGATAGGTCAATCCGCTCCCCGTCGCGGCCACGGAGAGACTGGCCGTCGCTCCCTCAAGTGCCGTCACGTCCACCGGCTGGACCGTGCAGGCGGCCGGCGCGGGCACGGTCAGGACGGCGGCGGTGGAAGTGAACAGACCGCAGATGTTGGAAATGGTCACGTCATAGCTGCCCGCGTCGGCGGCCGCGATTGCGGGGATCGTATAAACCGCTTTCGTGGCTCCGGCGATCGCCACGCCGCCCTTGCGCCACTGGAAGGCAAAGTCGGTGCCCGCCGTGACGCTGCCCGTTGCTTGAACCGAGAACGTCGCCGCAGCTCCGGCGCAGAGCGTCTGCGAGCGCGGCTGTCCGACGATCTGAACGGGCGTTCCCAACACCAAGGTAGCCACGTTCGAGGTAACAGCCGGAGTACAGGCGCCCGTGACGAGCACCGTGTAATCGCCCGCGTCGGCGGCGCCGGTTGAGGCAACCGTATAGGTGGCACTGGTCGCTCCGGAAATCGCGACGCCTTTCTTGCGCCACTGGTAGGTCAGATTCGATCCGGTCGCTGCCACCGAGAAGGTCACGCTCTGGCCACCACAGATACTGACTGAAACGGGCTGCGTGGTGATGGCCGGAAGTGTCTTCACGGTCAAGAGGGCGGCGCTCGAAGTCTGAGGCGCACCGCATGATGCGCTGACCACGACGTCATAGCTGCCCGCGTGGCTGGTGTTGATTCCCGAGACGGCCAGTTGCGCCGCTGTCACACCCGAATAGCCTCCGCCGTTGGTCAAATTGACTCCATCCTTGCGCCACTGATACGTCAACCCAACGCCGCTGGCCGTCACCGAGAAATTGACTGCGCCACCGACACAGATCGCCTGAGCCACCGGACTCTGCGAAATGCTCACCGGGGAGTTGATGATCAGCGTTGCCGACGCCGAGGTGGCGGGCGGAGCGCACGTTCCCGTCACCACCACGTCGTAGTTTCCGCCATCGTTCAGGATCAAAGACGAGAGAACCAAAGTTGCGGCATCTGCCCCCGCAATGCTGCCTCCGTTCGAAAGATTCCCACCGTTCTTCCGCCACTGATAGGTCAAAGTTCCGCTCGCGCCGGTCAAACCGACGGAGAATGAGGCGGACGCACCCAGACAAAGGGTCTGGCTCAAGGGTTGGGTGGAAAGGGTTGGTGGAACCAAAACGGTCACGGGCAATGTCGCGGCCGTCCCAGTGAAACAGACGTTGCTCGGAGTTACGGTGACATTGCCAGCCGCGGAGCCGAAAGTCACATCGATGGTCGCCGTCCCCTGGCCCGAGGTGATGGACGATCCAGCCGGGACAGTCCATGTGTAAGTGATGGCACCCGAGACGGACGACACCGAGTAAGTCGCGCCCGTTGTGCCAGCGCAAACGGTCGTAACTCCGGTAATCGAACCCGCCGCTCCGACCGCGCCCGGCACGGTGAGAGCCGCGGTTCCCGAAGTGATCGCGGAACCGCAATCTCCGGTGACGACGACCTCATAGGTGCCGGCATTGGCTGGGGACACGGAACTGATTGACAAGGTGGCCGTCGTCACGCCCGCGATGGTGCCCCCGTTGACCAGATTGCTGCCGTCCTTGCTCCATTGATAGTTCAGGTTGACCCCCACGGCGGTGACCGTCAGGCTGGCCGGCGAACCCGAACAGACCGTCTGCGCGACCGGATGAGTGGTGATGGCCGGCGGTGGTTTGAGAGCGAGCGCGACCGCCGACGAAGTGACCGGTGGGGCGCAAAAACCACTCACCACCACGTCGTAGCTCCCGACATGGGCCGCTTCCACCGAGTCAACAGTCAGGGTGGCGAAAGTGGCGCCCGGAATGTTGACCGTGTTCTTGCGCCATTGGTAGGTCAAAGGTCCGGCCCCCGCCGCCACGACTTGGAAGGACGCGGTTGCGCCCGAACAGACCGTCTGCGCGATCGGCTGAGTGGTAATGCTCGGAAGCGGATTGACGATCAGGGTCGCTCCGCTCGATTGCACGCCCGGACTGCAACCACCCGTCACGATCACGTCATAGATGGCCGCATCACTTCCGCTCACGGTCGGAATCGTATAGGTGCTGGCGGTCGCGCCGGCGATGTTGACCCCGCCTTTGCGCCACTGATAGGTGAAGGGTCCCAAACCCCCAGCGATCACGGAGAAACTCGCGGAGCCACCCGCACAAACGGTTTGAGCGACCGGCTGAGTCGTGATGTTGGGAGGCACGGTGACGGCCAGAGTGGCCGCGCTCGAGGTCAGAGCCGGAAGGCAGGCCCCACCAATCAGAACTCGATAGGAGCCGGCGTCGCTGGGATTGACGGGATTGATTATGAGGCTGGCCGCCGTTGCCCCGGGAACATCGACCGTATCCTTCTGCCATTGGTAAGTCAGATCTGTGCCCGACGCGGTCACAAAGAGAGTCAACGACGTTCCCGAGCAAACCGTTTGCGAGGCTGGCTGAATCGAAATGCTCGGCGCCGTGTTGACGGTCAAGGTGGCTGGGCTGGATGTGGTCGTGCCGCTGCAGGTTCCCCCGACGACCACATCGTAGGACCCGGCGTCGCTCGTTCCGGCCGACGTGATGCTCAAGGTGGCGCTGGTCGCCCCGGAGATGTTGGGGCCGTTGACGAGATCGACCCCAGCTTTCCGCCATTGGAAGGTCAAGCCCGCGCCCGTGGCCGAAATGGAAAAACTCGCGAACGCCCCGCTGCAAACGGTCTGGCTGGTCGGCTGGCTCGAGATGCTCGACGGTGCGTTCACGGTCAACGTCACCGGCGTTGAGGTCACCGGCGGATTACACGTGCCACTCACGACGACATCGTAAGTGACCGCATCCAGGGCAGCCGCATTGGCGATCGTGTAGGTTGCGCTAGTGGCTCCGGGAATCGGGCTGCCAGCCTTTTGCCATTGGTAAGTCGGATTCGTCCCGTTGGCGATGACGGAGAAAGTCGCCGAAGAACCGACGCAGGTGATCTGCGCGGTGGGTTGAGTCGTGATGGTGGGAGCCGTGTCCACCGTCAGAATGCCTGCGCTGGACGTCACCGAACCGCACGGGCCGGTCACGACCACATCGTAGGAACCGGCATTTCCGGAAGCGATGGAAGCGATATTGTAAGTCGCGCTCGTGGCCCCCGAAATCGGGCTGGTATTCTGGCGCCACTGATAGCTCACCACCGACCCGGTGGTCGCCACTGTGAAACTGGCGGGGGATCCGGCGCAAGCAGTGACGTTTGACGGGGGAGTGGTGACCGCAGGCTCCGTATTCACGGTCAAGGTCACCGCACTCGACGTCACCGTGGGAGTGCAAAGGCCACTCACCACGACGTCATACGATCCGGCGTCGCCCGATGCGACCGAGGCGATCGACAAACTGGTGGCTGTCTCGCCCGGAAGATTGATTGAGCCCTTGCGCCATTGGTAGCTGATGCCAGTGCCGGAGGCCGTGACCGAGAAACTCGCCGCGGAGCCCGAGCAGGCGGTTTGGGAGGAGGGCTGGCTGGAAATCGCGGGGACTTCATTGACGGTCAATGTAGCCGTCCCAGACGTCGCCGAGGAACACGGACCGGTAATGACGACGTCGTAGTCAGATCCGGCATCGCCCACCACTGAGGGGTTGATGGTGAGGGTCGCCGTGGTCGCACCGGAAACCGACCCACCATTCGTCAGATTCACGGTGCCCTTGCGCCACTGGTAGGTCGAAACGGTACCGGTCGTCGCCACGGTGAGGCTGGCCGAGGAGCCGGCACAAACCGTCCGATCGCTCGGATTGGCCGTGATGACGATCGGCGCGTTCACCGTAAACGTCGCCGCCGTCGAAGTCGCCGGACTGGCGCAGGCATTGTTCACCACGACATCATAGGAGCCCGCGTCGCTCTCTGCCGCCGAATTGATCGTGAGCGTCGCGGTGGTCGCACCGGAAATATTGACGCCATCGGACAAGTTGGAGCCATTGCGCCGCCACTGATAGGTCAAGCCGCCGCCGGACGCCGTCACGGAAAAGCTCGCGGACGAACCGACGCAGACTGTTGGGTTGGTCGGCGAGGCGGAAATGGACGGCGCTGTGGTGACGGTGAGAGTCGCAGCCGTCGAGGTCGCAGCGGGGCTGGTGTCGCCCGTGACCACCACGTCGTAGGAACCGGCATTCCCGCCGGCCACCCCGGTAATCGTCAGAGTGGCTGTGGTGGCGCCGGAGATCCCGCTGCCATTCGAGAGATTGGAGAGCCCCTTGCGCCACTGATACGTCAAAGCGCTCCCGGTCGCGCTGACCGAGAAACTCGCCGAGGAGCCGCTGCAAACGGTCTGGTTACTGGGCTGGGTGTTGATCTGCGGCGCCATGCTTACGGTGATGGAGGGACTGGTGTTCGCGGTATAAGCCCCGTTGGTAATGTCCGTCGCCGTCAACGTCGCCGTTCCCGGCGTATTGAAGGTCACGCTCAACGCTTTGGTCCCGGCCACGAGCGGGGTGTTGGCAGGCAAAGTGGCGGCGCCATCGCTCGAAGTCAGGCCGACGGTGTCGGTAATCGTCGTGACCCGATTCCAGTTCGCGTCCACGGCGTTGACGGTCACGCTGAAAGCGACTCCGCCATTCCGTGTGGTTGGGGTGCCGGACTTGCCCGGGACGGTTCCCGGTACCGCCGTCTCACCGGGCACCAGCAACTGCAGCTTGGCGAACGCGCCCGGGTTCACCGTGATGGAAGGACTCGTGCTGGCCGTGCGGGCCGGAGTCGTGATATCCGAGGCCGTGATCGTCCTCGTCCCGCCCGTCTTGAAGGTGACGTTGAACGCTTTGGTCCCGGTCACCAAGGCGGCATTGGCCACCGCCGTCGCGTTGGTATCCGTGGTCGTGATGCCCACGGTGTCGGTGACCGAGCTCACCAGGTTCCAATTCGCGTCAACGGCGTTCACCGTCACGCTGAAGGCCGTGCCGGCCAACTGCGCGAGCGGCGTCCCGGTCTTGCCGGTCGCGCTTCCCGGATCCACCGTCTCGCCCGGCACTACCAGCAGCAGTTTGGCCACCGCGGCGGCATTGACCGTCGTCGAGGCCCCCGTGTTGGGTGTCTTGCTCCCGTCCGTGATATCGGTCGCGGTCACGGTCCGGGTTCCGGCCGCCTTGAAGGTCACGCTGAAGGTGCGGGTGCCCGCCGCCAGCGCGGCGTTGGCCGGGAGAGTCGCATAGGTGTCGCTCGTCGTGATTCCCGCCGTGTGTGTCACGGTGTTGACCAAATTCCAGTTCGCATCGACTGCCCGAACCGTGACATTGAAGGCCGTCGCCGCAGTTCGGGCCGTCGGTGTGCCCGTCTTGCCGGTGGCGGTCCCGGGCGCGGCGGTTTCACCCGGCATCAACACCTGAAGCATCGTGAACGCGCCGACACCGACCGTGATGGAAGGACTGGTATTGGCCGTGCGCGCGGGAGTGGTGATATCCGAGGCGGTGAGCGTCGCCGTCCCGGCGGTTTTAAGGGTCACGCTGAACGACTTGGTGCCGGCCACCAAAGCCGCGTTCGACGGCGGTGTCGCATTCGGGTCAGTCGAGGTAATCCCCACCGTGTCCGTCACCGAGCTGACCACGTTCCAATTGGCGTCCACGGCATTGGCCGTGATGTTGAAGGCCGTGCCGGCGACTTGGGCTGTCGGCGTGCCGGTCTTGCCGCTGGCGCTGCCCGGTGCCGCCGTTTCGCCCGGAACCAGCATTTGCATTTTATTCACAGCACCCGCATTCACGGTCGTCGCCGTGCCGGTATTGGCTGTCTTGGTCCCATCGCTGATATCCGCGGCGGTGACCGTCTGGGAACCGGCCGTTTTGAAGGTCACGCTGCGGGTCCGGGTTCCGCTCGCCAAAGCGGCGTTCGCGGGGAGTGTCGCGTTGGCATCGCTCGAGGTGATTCCGAATGTGTCGGTCACGGTGTTGACGAGGTTCCAGTTGGCATCGACGGCCCGCACGGTGATGGTGAAGGCGGTGGCGGCCGTTTGCGCGGTCGGCGTGCCGGTCTTGCCGGTGGCGGTTCCGGGCGCGGCGGATTCACCCGGCATCAGCACTTGCAGCTTGGCGAAAGCGCCGACATTGGCGGTGATCGACGGACTCGTATTCGCAGTATAGGCGCCGTTGGAAATGTCCGTCGCCGTAATCGTCCAAATTCCGACCGTCTTGAACGTGAAGCTCAATGTCTGGGTGCCGCCGGCAAGCGCGGTGTTCGCGGGCAAAGTTGCGTTGGTGTCGGTCGAAGTGAGCCCGACGGTATCGGTCGCGGAACTGACCCAATTCCAATTTGCGTCCACCGCTCTCACCGTGACGTTGAACGCGGTGCCCGCGGTGCGCGCCGTCGGGGTGCCCGTCTTGCCGGTCGCCGTGCCCGGCGCGGCCGTTTCGCCCGGCACCAACAATTGCAGTTTGGTGAACGTCCCGCCATTGACCGTGATCGAAGGACTGGTGTTGGCGGTCCGGGCCGGGGTCGTGATATCGGACGCCGTCAGCGTCGCGGTCCCGCCGGTTTTCAACGTCACGCTGAAAGTCCGGGTTCCGGCGACGAGCGCCGCGTTCGCCGGCAGCGCCGCGTTGGCATCGCTCGAAGTGATTCCCGCCGTATCGGTCACGGAACTGACCACGTTCCAATTCGCGTCCACCGCATTGACGGTGGCGTTGAACGCCGTCCCCGCCGTTTGCGCGGTCGGCGTGCCGGTCTTGCCTGTCGCGCTGCCCGGGGCCACGGTCTCGCCGGGGACGAGCAATTGCAGCTTCGTCACCGTGCCCGCATTGACCGTGGTCGAGGCTCCGATGTTCGCCGTCATGGCCCCGTTTGTGATGTCGGTCGCGGTCACGGTCTGCGCGCCGGCCGTCTTGAGCGTGACGCTGTAGGTCTTGGTTCCGGCGACCAAGGCCGCATTGGCGGGCAGCGTGGCATTGGCATCGCTCGAAGTGATTCCGACCGTATCGATCACGGTGTTGATCAAGTTCCAATTCGCGTCCACGGCTCGGACCGTCACCGTCAATGCCGTCCCCGCCGTCTGGGCGGTCGGCGTGCCGGTCTTGCCGGTCGCACTTCCCGGAGCTGCCGTTTCACCCGGCATGAGCAGTTGCAGTTTGGTGAACGCACCCGCGCCGACCGTGATCGAGGGACTGGTGTTGGCCGTGCGCGCCGGGGTCGTGATATCCGAAGCGGTCACGGTCGCCGTCCCGGCCGTCTTGAGCGTGACGCTAAAGGTTTGGGTTCCACTGGCCAAAGCGGCATTGGCGGGCAAGAACGCGTTGGGGTCGCTCGAAGTGATCCCGACCGTATCGGTGACGGTGTTGACGAGGTTCCAGCTCGCATCGACCGCCCGCACCGTGACATTGAAACTCGTCGCGGCCGTCTGGGCGGCCGGCGTGCCGGTCTTGCCACTCGCACTCCCTGGGGCGGCCGTCTCGCCCGGAGCGAGCAATTGAAGCTTGGAAACCGCTCCCACATTGACCGTGATCGATGGGCTGGTGTCCGCCGTTCGGGCCGGCGTGGTGCTATCGGACGCCGTGATCGTGGCCGCGCCGGCGGTCTTGAGTGTCAAGCTGAAGGTCCTGGTTCCGCTCGCCAAAGCCGCGTTGGCCGGCAGCGCCGCGTTGGCGTCGCTGGACGTGATCGCGACCGTGTCGGTCACGCTGCTGACCACGTTCCAATTGGCGTCCACCGCGTTCGCGGTGACGTTGAACGCGGTGCCGGCGGTGGCGGCGGTCGGCGTGCCCGTCTTGCCGGTGGCGGTTCCGGGCGCGGCGGTTTCACCCGGAACAATCAATTGCAGTTTGTTGACGGCACCCGCATTGACCGTGAGACTCGAGCTGGCCGGCCCGGTCACCGTGCCGTCGCTCGCGGTGATTGTCGTGGTTTCGGCTTTGATCAAAATCGTCGCCAGGGTGGAGAACTGGCCGCCGGCGAAAGTCACGGCGGTCGTGTAGGTCGGACTCCCTCCCGGCCCCGTATAGCTGATGGTCTTGGCCCCGGTGTAAGTGGTGAGGATGTTAAAAAACTGATCGGTCGCGGTCAGCTTGACGATGTTAAACGAAGTTCCGGCAGTCTGGGTGGTGACGGTGCCGGTGTTGCCGCTGGCGGCTTTGGTGGTGGCATCGGTGAACGTCTCGCCGGGCAAGGTGACGACCAGCTTGTTCATCGCGCCGATCGCCTGCGAGAGAGCGCCGACGACGGTTCCGGTGGTCAGACCCGCAATGGTGGCCGTGCCGCCCGTGCGCGTGATATTGACGCTGGCTGCGATATTGCCGCCATCGGCGGCCTGCACCTGAATTCCGCTGATCGTCAGGGTGTCGATCTTGGTGCTCGTGCCGACGTTCAGCGTGACGGCCACCTGGGCCGCGGTTACCGCAATGCTGGCGGCGGTAATATCTTGGCCGGACGTGAAGGTCACGCTGCCTTGACCGGCGTTGTAGCTCCAACCGGTGGGCGCGTTAAATTGAATGGTCCGGTTGTTGCCGGTCGAGAAATCGGTGGCCGCCGCCTCGGTGATGACGATGCTTCCCAGGGTCGTGAACGCCGGCGCGGAGGCATTCAGGGCCTTATCGGCGGAAATATTTGTTCCCCCGGTGGCGGTCGTGATCGATACGGTCTTCCGGACCGGCTGATTCGTCTTCGATTGGGTGGAGTCGTTTCCGGATTCCGAGGTCAAGGCCACCCGAAAGGCCGCTTCCGCCTTCAGTCCGCTGGTCAATCCAGCGGCTTTCAGGGCCATTTCCGCGCCGGCGCAATCGCCGTCGCACACCTGCCAACTCGAATCGAACCCACCGCCGGCATCCACCACCGCCAGCCAATGCTGACGTCCCTCGATCGATTTTCCATCCGCCCGAAGGACCTCGATTTCCACCTCTTCATTCGACAGATAGCCGCTTCCGTGAAGGTTGACCAAGGCTCCGGTGGCGTATTCATCCTGATCCGTCCGGAGCGACGCGGGATTGAAAATCGCTCCTGCGGTCACCCACTCCGCTTTCTGGTTCACGCCGCCAATGATCAAGACCTTGCTATCGCCCAGAAGCTCGGTGGCCGTCTGCCCCCAGCGCTTCAACAAGTCGGCCCCGGTCAATTCTTCGAAGGTCGCGTCTTGGGTCGAGTAAAGTCCGGCCACCTCCGGCCCCACCACCAGCACCCGGCCGTTGGCCAGTTTTGTGCCGCTGGAAATCATCTTTCCCAAAGTGAGTTTCAGCCGGAACATGCCGTCGCCCCCGCTCAACTCCTCGACACTCCCGGCGGCGTCTCCACCCAACAGCACGAGCCGGCCTTCTCCAGAAACCAGAGCGACATGGCCGCTCCGCTCTTCGGTCATCGGATTCGGCCAAAGGCCAAAGCGCCGTTCACCCACCTTGTAGTACTCGGCGGTGGACTTGCCTCCCCCTGTGAGAAGAATGCTGTCCGTCCCCAAAAGAGTGGCGGTATGGCCCCGGAGCACCGTGCCGATCGGCACTAATTGCCCGGCAAAAAACTCCAGATTGGCATCGAACAACTCGCCCGTCCCGAGGTCATCACCGCCCGCGATGAGAACTTGCCCATTACCCAAGACGCTGACGGTGTGGCCGTATCGGCTCACTCCCATGCCGGAAACCACCCGGCGAAAATAACCGCCTTGCTTCGGCTCATAGATTTCGGCGCTGGCCGAGGCGTTGTTGCCGTTGTGCCCGCCGACGATCAAGACCCGTCCATCTCCCAGCAAGACCGCCCCATGATCAAACCGGGCTTCCGCCATCGAGCCTACGCTGGTGAAGGTTCGCGAAATCGGATCGAAGACCTCGGCCGAGGCGAGCGCGCCCGACTCGTTGCGGCCGCCCACGATCAGGACTCGCCCATCACTCAAGACCGTGGCGGTATGGCCTTGGCGCGGAACGAGCAGGCGGTCCGTCGCGGCCACCTGGGCTGAGACCGCCGCCGCCGCGTCGAGGATCGCCCCATTCAAGGCCGCCCCGAGGACAAGGACCGACCAAACGAGCGAGACAGCCGGGCCGAAGAAATTTCGGCCGCAACCGGGCTCTTGAGTTGTGTTCATATTCATAACGTCAACGCTTTCCTAAAGACCGTCTGCCACTCGCGATTGATTCCGAACGCCCCGTTCAAGAACGATCGCAGCTCTGCACGAGCCAAGCGACAGATTCGACTTCGGCGCAGTTAACGCCGCACTTGAAGCAACTTAAGTGCCCCACAAAATTCTTGAATCCGCCCAGCGCCGGACGGAAGGCCCAAGCCACGCCACCTCAAAGGGATAAAGCCGAGACGACACCAGAAGACACGAACGCCTTTCGCGCCGTGACGGGCGTTTGTCCGGATTATCGCAGAAGTGACAACTGAATTTTCAGATAATGCTGGCGTTGCGACTGGCTGGCCGGGCTGATCTCGGACCTTACTCACCCGGTGCGCCAGACTCGCGTCCACATCCCATTTCAAGTGCTCAAGTGCTTCTCATTCTGAGGGAAAGAGCAGGCTTCGTCAATTCTTCTCCGCGTCCATTCAGCAGTTCTCATTTTGACTCAGGACACTGTCCGTTCCACGCATGTAGTCCCGG